>JAQCLE010000042.1 GCA_027592755.1 Bacteroidota bacterium
AATGAGTTAATAAAGAATTTTACACGGTTTATTTGTTCAAAATATTTATTTATTAAGTGCCTATTTCAAACCATTTTTATGCACTATAGCCTTTCCTTTCCCGAGTGGTTGAAAACAGCAATCCAGATGAAGTGCGTTTTCCCTGGCGTTATCGTCGGACTTTCTTAATTCAAAAGGAACAATTTCCCAATCAGAAAAATTAACTTTCAAATACTCAACACCTGCTTCATTGGTGCGTGAAACAATATATTCGTCCCAATCTGCCTTCTTACTATAGCCAACGAATATTTTACCATCACAAGGCATGATATCGCCACCCTCCATCCTAATATCAACATGTGGCTCAAGCACTTTTATTGGATCAATTTGATCAATAATTGTTCGGATACCTTCGACTTCCTTCCTCCTGTTATATGTTACCTTGGGTACAATGAAACTGTCGTCAATTGCGATTCCAATGTCCCTTGAAAAAATCTGGTTTAAATTATTTATTATTTGAGGTCTTAAAACAGTAACGCCATATTTCTCGAGTATATTTTTGAACTGATCTGTCTCCTTTATCAGATCTGATTCCACTGGATAAGTGCCATCGATAATATGCTCCCTCGATTTCGGATCATGAGTATCCTCTATATTGGGAACTCCTCCGAAATGTTTAGCAGTGCCTAATACTACGAGTTCAAGTGGCGCTATTTCATCAAGAATTTTTACCGGGATCATTTTGCTATTTAAAATGGGCACAAAAGTAATGTTTAAGACCGGCTGATAATGTTAGTCAAATTAAAATTTGTTGTTAAAAATGACTTCCCAAGTGTATTTTTTTGCATAATTGTAGCCTCTATATTCAATTTGAAAAATGAAGAGTTATTATGACATGATCGATCAGACGTTTAATTTCCCAACCAGTGAATTTAAAGTCAAAAAAAATACCCTGCATTTCAACGATGTTGATTTAATGTCAATCATTAAACAATATGGCACACCACTGAAATTGACCTATTTACCCAGGATATCTCGAAATATTAAATATGCCAATAAACTTTTTAATGACGCCATCAAAAAGTTTAAATATAAAGGTTCCTACACCTACTGTTACTGTTCCAAGTCTTCCCATTTCTCATTCGTACTTGAAGAGTGCCTGAAGAGCGGAACTCACATAGAAACCAGTTCTGCATTCGACATTCCAATTGTTCAAAAACTATTTGAAAAAGGCAAAATCACAAAAAAGACCTACATCCTATGCAATGGGTTCAAAAGACCACTCTATACCGAAAATATCTCCAACCTTCTCAATGAGGGCTTTGTTAACTGCATCCCTATCCTGGACAATCTTAATGAGTTGGATGTATATTCAGAAAAAGTAAAAATTCCATTCAAAGTAGGCATAAGAATGGCCTCAGATGAGGAGCCAAACTTTGCCTTTTATACCTCCCGTTTGGGAATTCGATATGCGGACCTCATAGATCTTTATAAGAACCATATAAAAGATCATCCCTATGCGAAACTGAAAATGCTCCACTTTTTCATCAATACAGGGATCAGGGATTCAGCTTATTACTGGAGTGAATTAAGCCGGTTTGTTCATAAATATTGTGAATTGAAGAAAATTGCTCCTGAACTCGATTCAATTGACATTGGTGGCGGCTTTCCTACCATCAACTCGCTTCATTTTGAATACGATTATAAGTACATGGCGGAACAAATTGTTGAAAACATCAAATGGATATGTGACAAAAACCATGTTGCGGTACCTGACATTTTCACGGAATTCGGAAGTTACACCGTTAGTGAAAGCGGTGCTGTAATTTACTCGGTATTAGATCAGAAACTGCAAAACGACAAAGAATTGTGGTACATGATTGATGGTTCTTTTATTACCCATCTCCCGGATGTATGGGGTCTTAATCATAAATACCTCATGTTGCCTATCAATAAATGGAATGACAATTTTCATAGAGTTAATATTGGTGGCCTGACTTGCGATAGTATGGATTATTATGACTCTGAAGCACATATTTCAGAAGTTTTTCTGCCTGTGGTGAACAATGGTGAGCAACTCTATTTTGGTTTTTTTCACACCGGAGCCTACCAGGAAGCATTGGGGGGATATGGTGGCATTCAGCACTGTCTAATACCGGCGCCAAAACATGTTATCATTGACAAAGATGATGAAGGAAATTTAAGATCTCGTTTATTTGCTGAAGAGCAGGATAGTGAATCAATGCTTAAAATTCTGGGCTATTAACTGCTAGTTTTCAGCGGCATTTCCCCTTTTCGTAAACAGCTTCCCTGGTATATAATATTCCAGTTTAAACGCTATGCTTAAGTAACTGTCGTTGTTCTTTGAGTTTCCCCTTTTACCTCCCGGAGTTAATTGATCATATAATTGCTGATTCAAAATACCAACCTCATTTTTCCTATTGGCAAGTGTAGCGGCAAGCTCGGAATCAAATGAACTAACATAAGAATTTGACACATCATCTAAGTAATCCTCAAATGTGATCCTGTAACTTGTCTCAACGATGAGGTTCAAAAACTGGTTTATTCTTAATTTGACCCCGCCTCCGACAGGAATGACTATTGTTCTTCCTGAATAGTCCACCCCTTCCGTTTTCAGTCCTCTAAGTTTGATATACGAATCAATGAATTTGGTCTTTGGATTTAAAGAAGTCAGCCCTATCCCCAAAGCTAAAAAAGGTTCAGCTGACCGCCTTTTGTGGTAAATGTCATTGTAAGGAAATAGATAGTACAGTACCTGTAAATTCGCTTCAAAGTTCCTTGATTTAAAAGAGAGGTTACGCTGCCTTGCGAAAGTGCTGTCACTGGCATCTGAATCTTTTCCAGACATTTTAAACATGATAAACTCCGTCCGTGCACTGATGTGGTTGAGAAGCCTTGCTTCAATGCCCAGGTTGATATGAGACAGACCTTCTTCAAGAATAAAGCGATGGTTCAGTTCTCCGAAATAGGAGGATTGGCCGATTCCGATATTGGCAGTGAAATAGCGGTCATTGTACATATTGCCAAGGAAGCTCTGGGCATTTGACAGGCTCGAAAGCAGAATGAATAATATAAGCACCTGGAATCTTATCATCAACTATTATAACTAACGCTCCTCTAAGTTATTGATAAGCAGAGGAGAAAAAAATTATGATTTGAGGTCAAAACCTCATTTGATTGGTAGTCAGATCTTGTTGAGCATAATAATATCCACCTATCTTTAAGGTGAATAACCAACTATCAATGATTAAGAAGCTTTTTCAAACCGATGTTTATCATCAATACCTCAGTTCCTGGATGTTGTTACTGCGGGTTTTAATTGCAGCTTTTATGCTTACCCATGGTTTTCCAAAATTTTTAAGGTTATTTGGACCTGAGGAAATTAATTTTGGTGATCCGATAGGAATAGGGCCAATTGCCTCCTTCATTCTGGTAGTTTTTGCAGAGGCATTCTGTTCCATTTTAATTGCCCTTGGCCTTGGCACCCGCCTTGCCACAATTCCACTCATAATCAACTTGTTAGTTGCGGGATTTATCGCTCACAGCGCTGATCCATTTGGGAGAAAAGAGCTGGCCTTCATGTACCTGCTGATCTATGTAACATTATTGATTATTGGAGCAGGTAAGTATTCCATTGATCATCTTATAAGCAAAAAATGGGATTCAAATCGATAGTTTAGCTACCACTCTCATTTATTCTTAATATCTATCAAAACCTCTTTGATCTCCCTCAAAATGCTGGCAATTTCATCATTGGACGTTTCTATTAATTGATTTCCTCCTTTTTCATTTCTAAGCATTTCTCTCTGGTTCAATACACTCTCTTTAAAATCTAAGGAGTCAACAATCCCAATTAATTGCATGTCACTCCCGTGAGTATTGCTTTGTCCCGCGGTTTCGATCTTAAGAATGCGTAAATCAAGATACTTTAACAAAGGATTTTCTGTAAAGGTTAGGTCCTGAATATTCTCTAACGAAATCGTTTTTTCGACCTTAAATAATACCCCCTTTTTAAATTCGAGGTGTCGGTTAGTCAAAGTGCATTTTAAGCTTTCATAGTATCGCCTGCTTATATGTTGTCCAAGTCATAAAAACCAAAAAACAAGAATCGGAATGCCAGCAACAGATATCAGTAGAAAAAAGGCTACAACCAATAAGATATAGGTTTTAATATTAGGATTGAATTTGGCTTCCTGCATGGCGAATTCTTATTAATCTTTAAGGGCACTTTAATTTCTGCCGGAAATAGGAAAAATACAAGCAGAATATGTACCACTAATCAAATAGGATATTCGTAGTTTTTAATTGGTTTAATTCCTGTCTAAATTAAGGATTACTAAAACCAATTAAAGTTATTCAGGTTTGGAATTGTCAACTGGAGTTACAAAATCGAAATCCCAAGAAGCATTTCAAAGTCTATATTTTATCATGATCAAGATTATTCTCTATTAAAACTTTAAGTATCTAATGAAGAACATTAAGAAGAAAACAGTATCTCGCCGTCAATTCATAGGGACTACGGCTTCCTTTGCTTCAGGAATGGCCATTGCAAGTCCCTCCGTATTTGGAGCACCTGCAATTCTAAGATCATATCAGAAGCCGGACTCTTTAATCAATGGAGTACAGATTGGGGCCATTACCTATTCATACCGCAGCATGCCTGATCAAAGTGCGGAAGCAACCCTGCAGTATGTACTCGATTCCGGGATCAGTGCTATCGAATTGATGGGCGATCCTGCAGAAAGCTTTGCCGGAAAACCGAAGAGTACAATCGATCGCGGTGCAAATTTTCAACGGCAAGAGTCGACAGAAGAAAGAAACAAAAGGATAGAGGACTTAAGGGCTCAGATGGACGATTATAATAAAGAAGTAGCTAAGTGGAGATCAACAGTTACCATGGATAAGTTTACTCAGATCAGAAAAATGTACAACGACGCTGGCGTACAGATATATGCATTCAAACCCAATGCTTTTGGCCAAAATAATACTGATAGTGAGATCGATTACGGTTTCCGGGCAGCAAAGGCATTAGGCGCCAATCACATAACCATAGAACACACGAGTAATCTTGAACATACTCTAAAACTGGGGCAAATGGCAGTCAGGCATAAGATATATGTGGGCTATCATGGGCACTTACAACAGACCCCAACTTTGTGGGACGCTGCTTTGGATCAATCCGAATACAATATGTTGAATTTAGATTTAGGCCATTATGTTGCCGCAGGTAATGCTGACCCTCTCGGAATCGTTAAGGCCAAAAGTGATCGTATAGTAAGTATGCATCTAAAAGACAGGAAAAACAAAGAAAATGGGCAGACCAATATGCCCTGGGGCCAGGGGGATACGCCAATTGTTCAGGTGCTCCAGTTAATGAGGGACCAGAAATACAAGTTTCCTGCTTCGGCAGAAATTGAATACCAGATTCCCAAAAATTCTGATGCGGTAAAAGAAATGGTAATGTGCCTTGAATATTGCAGGAAGGCATTGGAAGGATAGAGGGCATCTCGACATTCCGGGAGGTTATATTGATCAATTTATTAAAAAACTATACGCGGTGATGTGGTTTCAATTGAAGTTCTTAGCTGTCAGGTTGAGGATGCAAGCTGACACATCGAAACATTAAATTTTGAAAAAACCGTCAGGATCAATATCCTAATCAACTAAATAGTCTTCCTTCTCAGCCTTTATCTGTGTTCTTTATTTCCTCCATCAAATAAATTTTTCTTCATATTACCCATATGGGTAATAAATATATTAAATATTTTACCCATATGGGTAATATTGAGCTGGATAAAAAAGAGAAAATCATCCAAACGGCTTTAAAACTGTTTGAAGAGAAGGGTTTTGAAGGAGTGAAAATGAGAACACTGGCAGAGCAAGCCGACGTTAATAAAGGATTATTGCACTACTATTTCAAAAATAAGGAGGCAGTTTTTCTCCAGGTGTTTCAAAATAAAGCCTCTTTTCTGTACCTATCCCTGGATGATATTCTTCAGAATGAAGAATTGACATTTCCAGAGAAGGTGCGACTTATGGTAGATGGCTACTTCAAACTAATAAGCAGTAATCCAAAACTCCCTGTATTTGTAATTTCTGAGGTGAATAAAAACCCATCACTAGTCAATGAAATAGAACTGCCCGAAAAAATTACCCATACGATGAAGCTGCTCCAGATTGAATTAGTCAAAATCGGCATTAAAAATGAGCGTGCCGGATTTCACTTTTTATTATCTCTAATTTCCTTATGTGTATTCCCCTTCATGATGGAACCGATGATAAGGAAAATCCATCAAACCATTCCCGGAAGCATGGATATATCTGCTTTTATGGTGGAGCGAAGAAGTCAAATTATCAGCACCCTAATTAATTCCGTAAAATCATGAAGCGATTGCTTTCCTTCCCATTGATCCTTTTACTCAATTCAGTTTACGCCCAGGTAAGCCTTGACTCATGCATCAATATGGCTTTCGGACACTTCAAATATGAAGAGGAATCAAGGGCATACCTTGCATCATCTGAATTGGCAGAGGAAAATGCCCAAATGAATTGGTATCCCCAATTGATGCTTGATGGCAACTTTACTTACCAGAATGAAAATTTATCCATTCCAATTTCAGTGCCCGGCTTTGAGGCACCAACCGTTCCACTCAATTTCAACAGATTACTCGTTCAATTCAGTCAAACCATCTATGATGGCAGCATGACAAGCCATCAGAAAAAACTTGAACAATCAAAATATCGATTGATGGAAGGCAAGTTGGAAGTTGAAAAAATACAGTTGAAATCAAAAGTGATCACCTTATACATCTCGCTCCTATTAATCGATGATCAAACAGCTATCATAACTTCCAAGATTAATAACATTAACCAGCGCATGGAAGTTTTGAAAAGAGCATCCGAATTTGGGGCAGCGGCAGAGGTCAATCTTATTTCCCTTGAGGCAAAGTTATTGACGATAGACCAACAGATTGTTGAAATACAACAAAATAAAAAGGCATTATTGAGAACATTTGGGCAGATGTGTGGTGTCGAGATGACTGATGAAACGGATTTCATTTATCCGGAAATAATCCTTAGCACAGATAATAATGTGAATCGTCGGCCAGAAATTTCACTACTACATTCTCAAATTGAAAATTATGAGTTGCAAAAAGACTTTCAAGGCACTAAAAGGCTGCCAACTATCAACGCTTTTGGTTCTTTTGGAGCGGGCCTGCCAGGTTACGATATTTTCAATGATGCTGTTAGACCAATGGGATTGATCGGTATTGGGTTGAAATGGAGGCTTTGGGATTGGGGAAAAATTCGCAATGAAATGCAACTTCTGGGCCTCCAGCAACAGATAGTCCAAAGCCAGGAAGTAAGGATACGTACGCAACTCCTTGGAGAACTGGTCAGCCAGGAAGAAGAAATCAATAAATACAATACCCTACTCAAAAGCGATGACCATATGATAGCTCTTCGCAATAGGGTTAGCACAATCAAGGCGGCGGAGCTTGAAAATGGCACCATTACCGCCACAGATTACATTACTGAACTCGATCAGGAAGAAGAAGCTTGTTTGAATCAAAAAATACATGAGCTCAAATTGCTTCTTGCAAAGCTCAATTACCAAACCCTCCAGGGAAATTAGAAATTATGCAAAAGATACCACTCCCCATTCTTATCACTGCGCTTTCTCTTATAAGTGCCTGCAACCAAAATGAAAACCTGGCAGATGGCTATGGATATTTTGAAGCTGACGAAACAGTCATTTCTGCACAAATGCCAGGTGAATTAATAACTTTTAATATTTCGGAAGGTGAACTTCTGGAAGAAGGAGTTTTGATCGGTGTAATTGACACAATGGATTTAACACTTAAACGGGAAGAAATCAAAGCCACCCAGGAAGTGATCGCCGCAAATTCTACCAACATAGCTACCCAAATTGAAGTACTGAAGAGTGAGCTGCTAAATCTGGAAAGAGAAAAGAAGCGGTTGCGTAATCTTGTTGATGCCGGTGCAGCTACAACACAGCAATTGGATGATATCAACGGAAAGATTGTCGTAATCAACAGTCAAATTTCGAATATTCAAAGCCAAAAGATCAATATTAAAAGACAAATCAATAGTACCAAAGTTCAATTGGCGCAAATTGATGAAAAGATAAAAAAGAGCAAGATTGTCAATCCTGTGAATGGCACCGTACTGAGCAAACTGGCACAGGTGAAGGAATATACTGCTCCAGGTAAGCCACTTTATAAGATTGCCAGCTTAGAACAGCTGAAGCTCAGGGTCTACGTTTCAGGGAGTCAACTTTCTTCAGTAAAAATTGGAAATTCATACACGATCAAGATCGATGGCTCTGACGGAGAATTAATAAGCTATCCCGGGACGATGGTTTGGATTGCTTCAGAGGCTGAATTCACACCGAAATCTATCCAAACTAAAGAGGAACGCCTCGACCTTGTATATGCCATGAAACTTAGCGTTAAAAATGATGGGAGGATCAAGATTGGAATGCCTGGAGAATTATGGCTGAAGGAGACCCCATAATGGTCAGTTTCGAAAACATCAGTAAGTCTTACGACAAAAATCCGGCACTGAAAGAGGTGAGTTTCTCTGTCGAAAAAAGCGAATTGTTCGGATTGATCGGGCCTGATGGAGCTGGAAAGAGTACGCTTTTTCGCATCCTTACCACTGTGTTACTTCCGGATAGTGGTCGCGTGTTATTCGATGGAGAGGATGTGGTGAAAGATTACCAATATGTAAGAAACCAGGTTGGCTATATGCCCGGGAAATTCTCCCTTTATCAGGACCTCAGCGTTCGCGAAAACCTCGAGTTCTTTGCCACCATTTTCAATACATCAATTGCGGCTAATTACGATCTGATTCACGACATCTACGAACAGTTGGAGCCCTTTGAAACCAGGAGAGCCGGAGCCTTGAGTGGTGGGATGAAACAAAAGTTGGCGCTGAGCTGTGCCCTCATTCACAAGCCAAAGGTGCTCGTTCTGGATGAACCTACCTTCGGCGTTGATGCCGTTTCACGTAAAGAATTCTGGGAAATGTTAAAGACCCTAAAGGAAAAAGGAGTGACTATTCTTGTTTCCACGCCTTACATGGATGAAGCTGCTCTTTGCGACCGTGTGGCGCTGATCCAAAAAGGAAATATTTTAAAGATTGATACACCAAGGCGAATTATAGATCAGTTTGACAAAACGCTTTTTAAAATACGCAGCAGTCAAATCTACAAGACGATTTTGGCCTTGGAGAAGTTGCCTCATTTGGGAACTGCCTATTCATTCGGCCAGGAAATCCATCTGTATGCTTCGAAAGATATTGAAGCCACAGATGTTGAAAGTCAGTTGCTTGAAGTAGGAATTGCAGATGCTGAAGTGAAACCGGGAATGGCCAATATTGAAGATTGCTTCATGAACCTGATGGTTGCAGAAAATATGGAAGACCATGTCGGATAAAACAGTAATTACCGCCAAGGATCTCAGCAAACGATTTGGTGATTTTACAGCAGTAAATACTATTTCTTTTGACGTTCGTCAAGGTGAAATATTCGGATTCTTAGGGGCCAATGGTGCTGGAAAAACTACCGCTATCAAAATGCTCTGTGGTCTTTCCAAGCCAACTTCCGGCGAGGCCTCCATAGCCGGATTTGATATTTACAAACAAACAGAAGAAATAAAGAAGCATATAGGCTATATGAGCCAGCATTTTTCCTTGTACCAGGATTTAACCATTCGGGAGAATATTAGGTTCTATGCCGGCATCTATGGACTGAAGGCAAGGCAAATCAAAGAACGTAGCATTGAATTAATAAGTGATCTGGGACTGGATGATTACACCGACCGATTTGTAAAAGAGCTACCCCTGGGATGGAAACAAAAGCTGGCATTTTCTATAGCAGTAATTCACAATCCGAGCATAGTATTCCTTGATGAGCCAACCAGTGGAGTAGATCCCATTACAAGAAGGCAATTCTGGGGATTAATTTATGAAGCGGCAGCAAAAGGGATTACAATTTTTGTCACCACGCATTACCTGGAAGAAGCAGAATATTGCGACCGAGTGTCCATCATGGTGGATGGGCTTATGCACGACCTGGACAGTCCCAAGGCCTTAATGGAAAAGTATAATAAACCAACCATGAATGATGTCTTTCTTCAAATAGCGATAAGAAATTCAAGAAAAGAAAAGTGATGAAAGTTTTCTTAGCATTTGTCAAAAAAGAGTTTTATCACATTTTCCGCGACAAGAGGACACTGCTCGTATTGTTCGGAATGCCATTTGCACAATTGATTCTATTTGGATATGCCATCACGACAGAAGTAAGTAATGCCAGTATTGCTGTCTATAATCAGTCTCCCGGTCAATTTAGTGAGCAGTTGATTGATAAATTGGTTTCCTCTGATTTCTTCACGGTGAGTAACAGAATCGCTTCCCAATCAGAAATCTTAGAGACTTTCCGCCAGAACAAGGCAAAACTGGTGATTATCATTCCTCCTGATTTCGAAAATAAATTTTCACGAAATGAAGCTGAAATACAGCTTATTGCCGACGGTTCCGACCCAAACCTCGCAACCATCCTGGGAAGCAGCGCCAACCGTATCATTCAGAGCTGGATGAACGAACTTCTCAAATCTAAAGGTGCCAACCTATCTATGAACACTATCATTCCGGAGGTAAGGTGGCATTACAATCCTGAATTGAAAAGTGTGGCCATGTTTGTTCCGGGTGTTGTCACGATTATTCTCATGCTCGTTTCTGCAATGCTCACATCCATATCCATTACCCGGGAAAAAGAATTGGGTACAATCGAAATTTTATATGTTTCACCGCTGAAACCTGTCCTGATCATCATTGGCAAGGTGGTTCCTTTTGCCATGCTTTCCATACTGAATGCCATTTTCATTCTTGTGATGGCCTACGTAATTTTCAATGTGCCTGTTAACGGAAGTATTGCTTTACTACTGATGGAAAGTATGCTTTTTATTCTCACAGCTTTGAGTTTGGGGGTGTTCATTTCAACGGTCGCAGCGTCACAACAGACAGCATTGATGTTATCATTATTCGCTTTAATGCTACCGACTATCCTGCTATCAGGTTTCATTTTTCCAATTTCCAACATGCCCTGGCCTTTACAGATAATCAGCAATATCATCCCGGCCAAGTGGTTTCTGATCATCATCAAAACAATCATGTTAAAGGGATTGGGCATTGTTTATATATGGAAAGAAACATTGATTCTGCTGGGAATGACGCTAGGATTAATCGCCTTGAGTATCAGGAAGTTTAAAATAAGACTACAATGAGGGTACTATTTTATATTCTTCAAAAGGAGTTTCTTCAGATATTTCGGAACAAAGCGATGTTACCCATCATTTTCGTATTGCCCATAGTTCAAATGGTGATACTGACTTTCGCTGCTGACTTCGAACTTGATCACATTACCTATACCTATGTGGATAGTGACCTATCTGCAACCTCCAAACGGCTGTTAGCGAAATTCGAAGATTCTCCCTATTTCCAACTGAGCAGAACTTCTGATGACTTCAAAGATGGGATGGAAGCGCTGGATCAAAACGAAGCCACACTTATGCTTCGTATCCCTCAAGGATTTTCTCATGATCTACAAAAAGAGAAGAAAGCCATGATAATGCTTGATGTGAATAGTATTGACGGACAGGCTGCAACACTTTCTTTTAGTTATGCTACTGGAATCATTTCCATGTATAACAAAGAAATTATTATGGAGTGGAACGGACTGGCCCGGGAAGTTTCATTACCAGTTGAAACAAGGGTTAGGTATTGGTTCAATGAGGAGATGGAATATAAAAATCTAATGGTTCCCGGCATTTTGGCTTTGCTGATTACCATGGTGGGTATGTTCTTATCTGCTATGAATATAGTTAGGGAAAAAGAGATTGGTACAATTGAGCAAATCAATGTTACTCCAATCAGTAAAACTCACTTTCTCATTGGAAAAATGTTCCCATTTTGGATCATTGCTTTGTTTGAACTGGGATTTGGCCTTACAATAGGTCGTCTCATCTTTGAAATTCCGTTGAATGGAAGCATCCCGTTACTCTTCGCTTATAGTGCCATTTATATGTTGGTGGTATTAGGTATTGGTCTTTGGATTTCTTCCTTTACTGATACACAACAACAGGCGATGTTTATGGCCTGGTTTTTCATCGTGATTTTTATATTGATGAGTGGATTGTTTACTCCCATAGAAAACATGCCTCAATGGGCCCAGGCACTTACTTACATCAATCCCGTTGCTTATTACATCAAGGTTGTAAGAGCAATTCTTCTAAAAGGAAGTAATTTTTATGATTTACAATTCGATTTCCTGGTGATCACAATATTTGCCGCCGTTATGATGGGACTGGCTTTATTGAGTTATCGAAAGAGGGGTTAAGCATTCCAGCCATTAACTTCGAAAATTGTATAATTGTGCTGTTTAATTTCATCGAGAACTAATTCCAGCTACCTATGAATCATAAAATCCATCTGACAAAAGGGTCAATATTTAGTGGTCTGATTCTTTTGTGTCTTATCATAATCGGTGCCAATAGCTTCCAGAGGATTGATAAAAGCCCCATGGATATGGCCTATTTCCCAAACAATTTCGCACATGACCGGAAAGGTGATGAGAAGCCATTCATTAGGGTTATATATAGCAGACCCTCTAAAAATGACCGTGATATTTTCGGCAAACTAGTACCATTTGATAAGGTTTGGCGTACAGGTGCCAATGAATCTACAGAAATTAAATTCTATACGGATGCCAGTATAAACGGGCAGAAAATAAAAGCCGGGACATACTCTCTCTTTACCATTCCAGGGGAAAAAGAATGGACTATTATCTTCAACAATGACCTGGATTACTGGGGGGCTTTTAGCTACAACGAGAAGAACGATTTTTTAAGAGTTACGGCCTCTTCGACACAAACGAATCAAATCAATGAAGAATTCACCATTCAATTCGGAAAAAATGGAGGTAACAAAGCGGTTATGAAAATGTCATGGGATAAAACAGCAGTAGAATTGCCCATCGAATTCTGAAATATAAAAACAATTCCTGTATTGTAATCCACCATTAAATCATATAATATCATTGATAACTAACTATTTTAAAATGAATAAAATAAACAATTTAAAAGTGTCATTGATGAGCTGCCTGATACTTTCGAACTTTATTATTGGCTGTTCCAGTTCCGTGCAAATTCAATCTGATTCAGAAGCTAAAGCTGAAACAACGATGAAAACTAAACAACTCAGGCATGTGGTCATGTTCAAATTCAAAGATGACGCCGACCCGGCTGACATTACTAAAGCCGAAGAAGCATTTGCAGCGCTCCCGTCAAAAATTCCTCAAATAAAGGGCTTTGAATGGGGTCTGAATAACAGCCCTGAAGGTTTGAACAAAGGATTGACACATTGCTATATACTCACATTTGATAGCGAAGAAGATCGAGCCATATACTTACCACACCCTGATCACAAGGCTTTTGGAGGCATATTGGGTGGTATCCTTGAGGAAGTTGTTGTGGTTGATTTCTGGACTAGCTGAAAAGTTGTGCCCAGCACATTCGTTTATTCGGAAGGTGATAAAATAGGATTCCTATTTTCCAATCGCTTTGATAACTCTTTCCTCCTGGATAAGTACATCTCGCATCAATAAGTTATGCGGAAATTGTTTATGCTTTGATTCCTTAAATCCTTCTAATATTCTCAACAAACTTGAAGCAGTTATAAGAGAAAGATTTAGGTCATAATCAAGGCCACAGTCCTTAATAAAATCATCTGAAAAATCGGGGGCAATAAGTAATGATTTAATGACTTTAAAATTATTTTTAGTAGCAAGCTGGATATAAGATTTGAGTTGGCGTGAAACTGAGCTAAACTTATTATATCCACTTTCTTTGACGGATTTACATTCGATAATTATTAAGTCATCATTACCGAGATTTAATAGGATATCCATCTTATCACTTTTAGTATTGAGTCGTTTACGCAGCTTTTCATCCACGTTGAACCCCAGACCTGAGAATATCTTTTTTGTCAAATCTTCAAATAATATTCCTAATTCTACATCCTTAATTTTGATTCCATTCTCTTTGAGTGCGGCTAAATCACGAAAGCCCACATTTACATAATTTTCCATATAAAGATTATCAGCATCTTTATAGTTCTCCAGAATATTAGAGATAAGATTGCCTCTTGTTTTGATTTGATGTTTGCTGCAAAATTTGTTAAGGTCATCATCAGATATTATCTCTATAACGTCAATTGGCTTGATATTATAGCTCAAGAGATAATCACTACTCAATATGTTCTCTTCTTGCAACTCAAATTCATTTTTAAGAATGTTGCTGGTTTTAGGTAAAGTAGAGCCAATATCAATTAGCATTTTTTCATACCCATCGATTGAGATTCCAACCCTTTCGTCTTTTTCAATCTCATCAAAATGTTGAATCAGGTTTGAAATTTTCTCTTCAATGGTAACACCCTTGAGGTTTGAAGAAATATTCAGTCTATCAGACAATTCATTTATAAACTTCTTTTTACCTGTGAGATTTGTTCCATCTTTATAGGCTTCATTTTGCAGGACACTCGAAAACGAAATACCTTCTTTAATTATTCGCTTAATTTTCTCCTCAAGTTTTATTTTCCAATCAATATTGTGTTTTCTACATATTAGATTGATTTGAGGTTCTCTTATATGCCGGAGAACACGTCTAAAGAACTTATCGGCAACCTCTTTACCTCTAATACGCCTCATCATTCTTACCATTTCATCAGCAACATAAATGGTATTGGTTTTCCTGCTATAAAATGCAAACCCAAGGGTTTTGAGCTCTGATATTATTTCATCAATTCCAAGCTTCTGCATTGGAATGATCATGTAATTAATTAACCTCATTTCTTCATTAGATAATTCTAATTCTTGAGCAAGGGTGTTGAGTACGGTTTGTTCTTCAAATGTGATCTTTCTTGATTGGTTCAACAGATCATCATTGGTATATGCCGTATGAACACAGGCCTTGTAAATTTTATAGTCCCTCAGGCGGTTTTCAGTTATATCGGGGCTCCTATTTTCAATCAATTTTTGAAACTCCCTGACTTTTTTATCCAGCATCTTAAGTTCATATTCATACAATCGACCCAACCAATCAAGTTTCATAATACAATTCCCATCCCTAATTAAAATATCCGCTAAGACACAGATTTGTTATGAGTTGTTATTGAAATCGCCACTTATGTAATCAGAAAATTCTATGCCAACCAGATTAAAAACCTTTGCGATGCTTTTATTATCCATCGTCTTTAGATCACGACTTGCTTCACTAAGTATTTTATCAATCTCCTTTGAATGCAGTGGTGATTCAGAAAGAATGGAATCAATGATTTTCAAAAACGAGTTCTTCTCAAGCGAATTGAGATTATCCAGTATTTTTTCAAGTTTCATATTAAATCATATTTAAATTGTGAATTCACTTTCCGTTAAACGCAATAACAAGTTAAAAATAATTTACAGGAATAACATGGTCTGATTCACTCCCGTTATCAACATGATAGAGTACGAATAAAGGGATTCCCTTTCATAGAACAACTTCCTATCTACCAAACGAAAGGCACCAATGCCTTCCTTTGACTAGGGTAATCAGGAAAATTATCACGATACCACTTGTGGTGTGACAGCGCCCTGGGAGCAAGGTTGGCAATGGTATAAACTGCAAAAGCAAGTCCTGCCCACGACCAAGTCAGCAGTGCCCAGCCTATCCACTCAATAATCTCGCCTAAATAATGAGGGCTGGAAACATATCTGAACATGCCTCCAAATGGTATCACGTAACTCCCATCTCCCCCTCTTTTAAGTTTTGAAAGGATATTGTCCGATTGGACATTGATAGTATAACCTGTGTAAAACAAAAACACACCACCAATAAACTGCCAGCTTCTGAGCCATTCAACATCAAAACTCCTCATGTGGAAAACATGATAGCCATTCACAAAACCATTCATACAGTTGAAAATGATGGCAAACACTACTAACATGATAGGGAAAGGCTTGTTCCTGCCTTTCATTGTAAATGGATAGTGGTAGCTCCTACGGAGGTAATGTGATTGCCAAATAACAATCATGACTATCGAAACAAGGTTGTAATTACTGGTGATAAACCACAAAAAGATCATTGCAACGGCCGGCGTCTCCATGATAATCCAGCCATATAACGCTTTGACTGATGGACCCCATCCCAAACGGCCAAATCTACCATAAGGCGCTGTAATAAAAAGCAATGAAAAGAAAGTAATGGCTGCAAAGGCAAATTGTGCCAACAGGGCGAAATGATACAACCTATCCAACTCCATCAGTGCTTATCAATATTGTAGCATTCTTCATCACTATTCTCCACTTCAATCGTGAGATGGCGAATATGGTCGTTTTCTATTTTATCCCTTACTTTCTGTTTGATTTGATGAACCTCTTCAAGCTTATAATCCTTGTCAACAACCACATGAACGCTCATTACATGATATTCTCCATCCATGCTCCAAACCTGTAGATCATGAACACGACATACTTCATCAATGGATTCAATGCGTTTACTCAATTCTGACCAATCCATATCAGTTGGGGTGGCCTGTAAAAAAATTCTTAGGCTATCTCTCAAGTTTTTATAAACATTGAAAAGGATGTAAGCTGAGATGAGAATTGACAAAATGGGGTCGATCACAGGGAGATCCCAAAAAAACATGATTATGCTTCCAATCAGTACGGCAACCCAACCCAAAACGTCCTCAACAAGATGAAGGGTAACTACACGGCTGTTCAGCGAATGGCTCCCTTTCAATCTTAAGACCGCAATGCCATTAAAGATGACACCAAGGATGGCTATGATGATCATGCCTTTGGCATTGACCGATTCAGGGTTGAGCATCCTTGGAACGGCCTCCCAAAGAATGATCATCGAGCCCGAAACAAGAATTATCGCATTAATAAGAGCTCCCAGGGTTGAAAACCGACGGTAACCATAAGTGAACGTTTTATCCTGATTTTTTCCAGAAAGACGTTCAAAGTACCAGGCTAAACCTAATGCCAATGAGTCACCCAGGTCGTGGAGGGCATCTGACATGATAGCCAGACTATTGGTGAAAATTCCTCCAACGAACTCAATGATGGTAAACACCACATTGATAAAAAACGCAGCCCTGATATTCCCTGTTAAGTGATTATGATTGTGGTTGTGTGCCACTTATTCTTTGCTATCTGACAAAATTCGCAGATAATAAGTTGCGACGCAATGTCATCTTTGGTTGTTTAGCGACTGCCGAGTTTGTAGGCTTTCTGCCTCTCATCCCCAAAACCAGATATCGCCTGTTTCATCATGCCAGAAGACATCTTTTTATAAATTTCAGCTAAAAACTTGTCCGCAGCCTGTGGGTCACGTTTGGAAATTTCCTTCATTACTTTACCAACTGCCTGATGAATAAGTGGATGTGGGTGTCCACGAAAGAATTTGATTAATTCGAATGATGTTGTAAAATCGTTGTTTTTGGCAAAGAACAACGTTGTAACCACCGCCAACCGTTCACGCCATAAACGTTTTGATTTGGCCAGTTTGACCAGGAGACTCCTGTCTCTGTTAATGAGATAAACTCCTAAAATTTTTTCTGCCGTCGCATCAACCAGATCCCAATTGTTGATAGCATTTAAATGATCGAGATAAAAATCAACTATCTCTTGCTGGTCTTGCTCTGTTTTAGCCTCACCAAACTTGATGGTAAGTATCAACAAGGCAGTCATGCGGACCTCATGGATATTATTATGAAGCAGCTCCGAAAGTTCCGACAGAGAAGTACTTCTATAACTCTTCTTAGCCAGATCAAGCTGATTGCTCATTTCGACACCCAAAAACTTATCTCCACAAGCATACTGCCCCGGCCCTGCTTTAAAATGCTTTTTTAAAGCAACAGCCATTTTGGGGCTCTCCATTGAAGCTAAGGTGGACTGTATTTGTTCTACTACGCTCATTGATTCAATTTTGTGAGACTATAACTATTCAAGTTAGCCGTGACGTTTGTTTACAAAAATAATTAAATCCTTGATTATTAGACAATTCGGCCATCTGAATGGCCAGAATTCCGAATTCAAGTCAATGGTACTTTCTCTTTTTCTCCTTTTTATCATGAAATGCACCTCGAAAAGAGGGATCTGATATTTGTTTTTGATGGTCCATTTCCTTCTTCATTTCCTGACTTTCATCAAAGGATGTTTTTTCCATCTGGACAGTCGAAGATATTTTCCTCTGTGGTATTTTTTTTCCAATAAGTTTTTCTATCTCACCAACATGATATTTTTCCGCTTCATTCATAAAAGTGATGGCTACACCAAGTTGTTCAGCTCGCCCCGTTCTGCCAACCCGATGAACATAGTCTTCATAAATCAGAGGAACATCAAAATTAATAACATGGCTAACCATACTTACGTCAATTCCACGAGCCACAACATCTGTTGTGACCAACACTCTTACTTCCCCTTTCTTAAAATCATTGATCGCATTGATCCTTGCATTTTGGTCTTTGTTTCCATGAATCACCCTCACACTTTTTGTGATTTTTCTCTTAATGAAACTATAAATATTGTTGGCGTTGACCTTCGTTTTAACAAAGACAATTACCCGGTTGAAATCCTCGTTTTCCAACAAATGATTAAGCATATTAATTTTTGACTTGAAATTTGGTACTTCATACAGTCGCTGCTCAATTAATTCTACAGTTGAAGCCTGGGGTGAAATTTCAATGGTCATTGGAAACTCCAAAAATTCATCCGATAAGTGAGCTACTCTCGCTGGCATGGTCGCCGAAAAAAGCAAGTTCTGGCGTTTTCTTGGCACAATTTCCAGTATCCTTCTAATCTGTGGCATAAAACCCATATCCATCATTTTATCAGCTTCATCAAGAACCAATGTTTTAATGAATTTTGATGGGAATACCTGTTCCAGATAGAAATCCATGAACCTACCGGGGGTGGCCACCAAAATATCAACGCCATTTACAAGCATCTCCTTCTGGAGTTTTGTTCCGGAACCGCCATAAATCGCACAATGCCTTAAATCTGAATTCTGGCTGAATCCTTTTATATGTTCATTGATCTGAATAGCCAATTCCCGGGTCGGTGCAAATATTAAAGCCCGTGGTCCATCTTCCTGGTGAAATTTCAATTTCATTAAAATGGGTAGCAGGTATGCTGCTGTTTTTCCCGTTCCCGTTTGAGCAATTCCAATAATATCATGCCCGGCCATCACCAGTGGAATCACCTTTTGTTGCACGGGAGTGGGTGATGAAAAGCCTGAGTTTTCAATTGCGGTAAGAAGCTGTTTGTTCAGTTTTAAATCATTAAAAGACAGTTGTGTTTTGGTCATTGGTTACAATTGATTTGTCACTAAAGATATGGTCAAAATACACTAAGTTTCTAACTTGCCACAAAGCACCAAAAAATGCAGTCAACGCTGATACTGAATGCACGAATAGTAAATGAAGGCCAGATACTGGAAGGTGATGTTCTAATCGAAGGGCAGCGAATTTCGAAAATATCTGCTGATCTGCAATCTCAAAGCGTCGATCGGATAATTGATGCAAAAGGGCAATTCCTTCTTCCTGGAGCTATTGATGATCAGGTCCATTTCAGGGAACCGGGGCTTACTCACAAAGCAACTATTTATACTGAATCCAGGGCTGCTGTGGCTGGTGGAGTAACATCGTTCATGGAAATGCCTAATACGATTCCCAACGCCCTCACTCAGCAACTATTGGCTGATAAATATGAGATTGGTAAAAAGACTTCTTTAGCCAACTATTCTTTCTTTATGGGAGTGTCAAACGACAACATCGAGGAAGCGTTGAAAACCAACAAGAACAATGTTTGTGGGCTGAAGATATTCATGGGCTCCTCAACCGGAAATATGCTTGTGGACAATGAAACTGTTCTTGAGAACATTTTTTCAAAAGCTGATATTCTGATAGCAACTCATTGCGAAGATGAAGAAACAATTAAGAGAAATACGGCGATTTATCGCGAAAAGTACAATGATGAAATTCCCTTCAACTGTCATCCATTAATAAGAAGTGAAGAAGCCTGTTATAAGTCCTCCTCTTATGCAGTTGGTCTGGCCCAAAGACATGGAACCAAACTTCATATTCTACATATTTCAACTGTGAAAGAGACCAGCCTGTTTGATAGTTCAATACCTCTGGAAAAGAAACGGATTACTTCCGAAGCATGCATTCATCACTTATGGTTTGATGATCGTGATTATAAAAGTAAGGGAAGTTTAATCAAATGGAATCCGGCAGTTAAAACCAGTACAGACAGGGAAGGAATCTTCCAGGCTGTTCTCGACAATAAGATCGACGTGATTGCTACCGATCATGCGCCACATACTTTAGAAGAAAAACAAGGATCTTATCTCAAGGCGCCATCTGGAGGCCCTCTGGTTCAACACAGTATTGTAGCAATAATCGAATTTTATCATCAGGGAGCTATTCCATTAGAGCGGATAGTTGAAAAAATGTGCCACAATCCTGCAATTCTCTTCCAAATCAAGGATCGGGGTTTCATACGGGAGGGATATTACGCCGACCTGGTTTTAATAGATTCCAACAACCCGTGGACCGTTAATAAAGAGAACATTCTTGCAAAATGTGGCTGGTCACCGTTTGAGGGGCAAACCTTCAAATCAAAAGTTACGCATACTTTTGTTTCAGGTCATTTGGTTTATGAAAACGGCACTATTAATGAAGGGAGGAATGGATTAAGACTTGAGTTTGAAAGATAAACTACGATGCCAATTCAAATCGTTTGATATGCTCAAACTCCACCTTTTTTTCGAATCTGGCTTTTCTCAAATCGTACTCTCGCTGTAAGTTCATCCAAAATTCCTCAGTTGTACCAAAGAACTTTGCAAATCGGATAGCCGTATCAGCTGTGATTGACCTCGATCCCTTTATGATTTGGCCTATTCTCGTTTGTTGAACCCCAATTTCCTTTGCCAGTTTGTAAGCAGATATTTTCATTTGTTCTAGAAACTCCTTTTGAAGAATCTCTCCCGGATGAATATTTGTTATCTCTTCCATAATTAGTGATAATCAATTATTTGCACATCATGTGCATTGAAATGTTCCCATTTGAAAATTATCCTCCATTGATCGTTGATACAAATCGCCCAGTACATTTTCATTTCTCCTTTGAGTTTATGCAATCTATTTGAAGGAGGTATCATCAGGTCTTTCAAATCTTCCGCAGCGTGAAGCATAAATAGCTTTCTCAATGCCGTGTTAGCGATCTGTTTGTTCCATTTCTTGGTTTCCCTCCCTTCCCAAATTTTTCTGGTATGATTGCAACCAAAACTTATTATCATGACTCACCATAAATATAGTAACACGGAACGATACTATCAATTATCGACATTATTTTGGAAATAATTGCCATTCAAAAGAACTTTGTATTTTATTTGAATTTCAGGAATATTCTTTCTTTTAATCAGTTACACCATTCTAAAACCATACAATGAAATCCATTCTTATAGTCCTTTTAATCTCATTATTTTCATTTAATGAGCCAGCCCAAACATTTCATTCATTTAAAATTAAAGCACTAGATAGCGATGAAGTTATCAACTTATCATCATTTAAAGGAAAAAAGGTTCTGGTAGTCAATGTGGCTTCGAAGTGCGGCTACACTCCGCAGTACAAAGATTTGCAAAAACTATATAGCCAGTACAAGGACAAACTTGTCGTAATTGGTTTTCCCTGTGATCAATTCATGGGTCAGGAGTTG
Organism: Bacteroidota bacterium; assembly: GCA_027592755.1. GTDB lineage: Bacteria > Bacteroidota > Bacteroidia > Cytophagales > Cyclobacteriaceae > JAJCYL01. Next base: position 21,848 of record JAQCLE010000042.1, read on the forward strand.
AACGTGGAGTCTGATATAAAGGAATTTTGTACAGAAGAATTTAACGTCACATTTCCAATGACGACCGTCATTGAGGTGAAAGGTCGGAACCAACACCCCATTTATAGTTGGCTCACCGAAAAGTCACAAAACGGAAAAGGTGATTTCTCAATTTCCTGGAATTTCAACAAGTTTATGATTGATGAAAATGGTAACCTCCTAGAATATTTTGAGTCAGATGTGAAACCAATGGATGATGAGATTCTGAAGTATTTGGAGTAACCCAAGCGCTGTTAATCGCTGTTCGACATGTTCCGCAGGGCATGTCGAACGAGGATAAAAAGGGATTTACAATCCCGGACATCAAACCAGTAAGGATTTCTGTTAATTTTAACTCATGGCCTATGCTTACCGCATTTATGATCAGCATGGTTGTTACTTCATTACTTGCACGGTAAACCAATGGGTTAATGTTTTTACACGACAAGTATATTGACATTCTATTAGACAGTTTAATATACTGCCAGAAGAATAAAGGTCAGCTCATCTATGGATGGGTAATTTTGACAAACCATCTTCACTTAATTATTGGAACCGAAAAAGACAAGTTGAGTTACCTCGAAAGGATTGCTTGAATTGGCTCCTGTTTAATGGACTGGTTATTCTCGGATTCAAATCCGATTTTCATTAGTAGTTCGACATGCCCTGCGGAACATGTCGAACAGGGAAATAATTTTTAATTGATCATTAATTTTCATAATTTCAATAAAGAATTTCCAACTAAGAAAAATCCCCATGAAAACGGCAGTTACATTCCTTATCATTATTGTTTTGATTCCGTTATACAGTTGTAATAAGCAATCGTCAGAAACTAAAGAAGCCCAATCAAATACTATAGAGATTGCTATTCATGAAAATTCGCAGCTTTTGATTGATGTGAAAACTAACTCAATGAGAAAACGATGTGTAAATTACTATTACTGTGTTTTTGCCTAGCCTTAAGCTTGCCTGCGGAACAAAAACCAAATGTTCTGTTTATTGCAATAGATGACCTAAATGACTGGATTGGCCCGCTTGGTGGCAATTCTCAGGCTATTACTCCCAACTTTGACCGCCTGGCTAAAATGGGCCTGACTTTTACTAATGCTCATACGGCATCCAGTGCATGTCATCCGTCTAGAGTTGCCAATATGACCGGAGTTCGTCCAGCAAGGACTGGTATTGTGAGGAATGATTTCAAATACCGTTCGGAGGATGAAAAGCCTATTTGGCGTGATAATGCTATTCTTAAAGATGCTGTAACTCTTTCTGAGTACTTCAGGAATAAAGGTTACCGTTCTATTGGTGGAGGTAAGATTTACCATAGTTTGCAATGGGGTGAGGGAACCATGACAGACAAGTCCGCTTGGGATAGTTATTTTCCGTCATTTGAAAAATCAATTCCCACTTGGCCAAGACCGGATATGGCAATTTATAAAAATGCGAAATGGACAAAGAAAAGGCCTCTTGGAAACCGTTATGGTCTTTTCGGATGGGAACCATTATCAGTTAGCGATGAAGAGACATCCGACCATAAAGTTGTCGACTGGGCTATTGCTGAAATGAATAAAAAACAGGAAAAGCCTTTGTTTCTTGCCTGTGGTTTATTTCGTCCACATATTCCTTGGGAAGTCCCGCAAAAGTATTTTGATATGTACCCTTTGGAGTCGGTGAAATTGCCAATGGATGACTCAGAAGACTTAAAGGATGCTTGGGATCATGGTCGTCGTGAATGGCACCAATGGGTTTTAGATAATAAGGAGTGGAAGAGGGCAGTAAGAGGTTACCTCGCTGCGATATCTTACGCTGACGCTCAACTAGGCAGACTTTTAGATGCTTATGAAAAGAGTGGTAGAAGTAAGGATACTATTTTAGTTTTATGGTCAGATCATGGAATGCACATAGGTGAAAAGCAGAATTGGGAAAAGTTCACCTGTTGGGAAGAGTCAACTAGAATCCCAATATTTGTTGTGGCACCTGGTGTGACTACAGGCGGCACTGTATGTGATCAACCGGTTACAGCATTAGACTTATACCCAACACTAGTGGAGCTTTCTGGTAATTCTATTAATGAGAATGGACTAAATAAGCAGTTAGATGGAGAGAGCCTTTTACCTCTTTTGAAGGATGTCAATGCAAAGCGCATTCAGCCAGCGATCACCTCTTTTGGGGGCGCTCATACACTGCGAACAAAAGACTGGCGCTACATAGTTTATCCTAAGGAGAATCTAGAAGAACTATACGACCACAGAAACGATCAAGGCGAAAGGCTAAACCTAGCTTATGATCCTTCTTATCTTGAGCAGTTAGATGCGATGCGCACAGAGATAAAAAAATGGATTAATATTAATATCCCTGAAGGCAAGGCTCAAGTTCCTAAAGGCTATCAACTAGTGGATGGAAAAACGATCGCCAAAATGAACTTTAAAGTCATTAAGTAAATTTATTTCTTTTTCTTTTGACCCGGAGCGACCTTACGGAATTCATTGACATGGTTTTTCCAGGCTTTCTCTAGTTCCTTTACTTTTTCCGGGTGGCTTGAAGCGAGGTCGCTACAAATCGAATTGATGAATTAGTAAAGGATGGAGTTAATATCAATGATGTAATAGTTTCAATTAAATCTGACAAAACAGTTGCGATGGGGATGATAAGCGATATCCAGACATTACTACGTGATTTAGATTTAAAGAAAATCAGTTATTCACGCATTTGATATTAGTATAAACGCCCAGACTCTACGGAGCATCTATTGAAATATAACTGCTCTTCGGTAAGTTCCGCAGGGCATGTCGAACCAGAATAAACCGGGTTCCAATCCCGTACTTCACATCACTCCGCCTTCTCCACCACTGGCAGCCCCTCCTTCCTCCATTGCCCAATACCGCCCTCAACATTAAAGACATTTTTAAACCCCATCCCCTTCATGATATTAACCGCCTGGCTACTCCGCACTCCTGCCTGACAATAGACATAATAGGTTTTGTCTTTATCGAGAGTAGCCACATTGTCTGAAAAGCTGGCTTGACGAAAATCATAGTTCAAAACACCGGCATCAATCACACCGGCATCTACCTCGCCCTGGGTTCTTACATCAAAGATTATTGCCTCTTTATTCCTGGAAATCTGCTGTTGAAATTCCTTAACAGAAATATCTGTTGTTGTAGGCTGTTGGGAACAACCAACACTGACAAATGATACAATGGCAATTGATAGTGTTAAAATTCGATTGTTAATTGCTTGATTCATGAAGAAGGGGTTATAGATAAACTCAAATCTAATGAGGTAATTTCTCTTTCAAAGCACCATAGAGCCATGTGCCGCCAATTGCGCTCAAAAGCACAACAATAAAAGCAAGATGGCCATTACCGATCAACGCAAAAATAGGCCCCGGGCATGCTCCGGTGATAGCCCAGCCAAGGCCGAAAATCAAGCCTCCTATTGCGGTGCCATAATTCAAATCTTTTCCCTCAATTTTAATTTCCCCACCTGAGGAAGCGTGCATATTCAATTTTTTCATGATTTGTAGAGATACAACCCCCATAACCAGGGCTGAACCAATAACGCCATACATATGAAATGACTGGAACCGAAACATTTCCTGAATGCGAAACCACGAGATCACCTCCGTTTTGGTTAATATGAAACCAAATACGGTTCCTAGTAATAGATATTTGATATTCTTCATGGTTCTAAAAAATTAAAGGGAGAATGATATGGGTCATGGCAAGACCTCCGATAAAAAATCCGATTGTTGCCACTAATGATGATAACTGCAAATTCGAAAGACCCATGATTGTATGTCCGGATGTACAACCATCGGCGTACCTCGTTCCAAATCCAATGAGTATTCCTCCGAAAACCATAAAAAACCACCCTGATGAATTAGACATCATCGATATGTTAAAGATTTGATCAGGAACCATCCCTGAGAAATCAGAAATGCCCAACAAACGGAGATCACTTATAGTTGCTTCTGAAATGCCAATTGCATAATCATTTGGCCCAATGAGCAAGGTCAGGTAACCACCCAGACCTATGCCCAAAACAAACACCAGATTCCAGACGTAGTCTTTCCAATTGTAGTCGAAAAAAGGGATTTTGGCAGGGATGCACGCAGCACAAAAATGCCTTAACGATGAACTAACACCTAACTGCTTGTTACCCACATAAAGAAGAAGTGGCACCATCAGGCCAATCAACGGACCACCGATGTACCAGGGCCAGGGGCCATTAAATAATTCCATAAACTATTGATTTTTATAGTTTGAAGTTAAGAATTCATAGTCAATGAGCCAATGACGATGAAGCCACGCCAATTCCGGCAGATTTCATAAGCGCAAAACCTCCCTCAATATTGGCAATCTTGTCAAAACCCCTTGACTTCAAAATTGAACACATAATGACCGATCGATAACCGCCAGCACAATGGATGTAGTATTGCTTACTACTATCAAGCTCATCCATGTTCTTATTGATGTAGTCCAATGGAACACTTTTCGCCATTTCTGCATGTTCGACACTGAATTCTGTTGATCTTCTCGAATCAACAATATTCAGCGCTTTATCGCTACTTAATTTTTTTGCCAGTTCTTGAGCGTTAATCGATTTAATGTGGTCAACTTCTTTTCCATCGGCTAACCATGCCTTTATTCCGCCTTCTAAATAGCCAAGGATATTGTCATAACCCACACGAGCCAGTCTTTTTACTACTTCTTCCTCTTTGCCCTCATCTGCTATGAATAGTATCGGCTGCTTGATATCGGTAACCAAAGTTCCCACCCATGGAGCAAATGTCCCATCGAGACCAACGAAAATAGAATTGGGAATAAATGCCGCTATGAATTCCTCTCGGTTCCTGGTATCCAAAACAAGGGCACCTTCATGATTGGCAATAGCCTCAAATGTATCAACATCCAAAGGTATCATGCCTCTTTCCATCACTACATCATAAGCTTCATAGCCCTGCTTGTTGATCATTGCATTTTTCGCGAAATATTGAGGTGGAGGGAGTATTCCTTCAGTGACTTCTTTTATAAATTCATCTTTTGTCATATTATTCCTCAGGGCATAATTACTTTCCTTTTGGTTACCGAGGGTATCCCAGGTTTGCTTGGACATATTTTTACCGCATGCCGAACCGGCTCCATGCGCTGGATAAACTATAACATCGTTTGAGAGCGGCATTATTTTATTTCTTAGGCTTTCAAACAGCATTCCAGCGAGATCCTTTTCCGTTACATCGCCTTTGATGGCAAGGTCAGGCCGGCCAACATCACCAATAAACAAAGTGTCACCACTAAAAATGGCATGGTCATTACCGTTTTCATCAATTAAAAGATAGGTTGTACTTTCCATAGTATGCCCAGGTGTATGGAGCACTTTAATGCTAACATTTCCAAGTTTTAAAATCTCTCCATCGGTAGCTTCATGAATACTGTATCCGGTTTTAGCCCCCGGACCATAAATAATCGTGGCTCCCGTTTTTTGAGCCAGATCAACATGCCCTGACACAAAATCTGCGTGAAAATGCGTCTCAAGAATGTATTTAATGATTGCACCTTCGCTTTTTGCTTTTTCGACATATGGTGAAGTTTCTCTGAGCGGGTCAATAATGGCTGCCTCTCCATCACTTTCAACATAATATGCTCCCTGGGCCAGACAACCCGTATATATCTGTTCAATTCTCATCATATCTCATTTTAAATTTGGCCCAAAAGTATAGCGCACAAATATCGTTAGATGTAACTTCCATTACAATTGGTTGGGTAAGGAGAAATTTCGGAGATTTAGGGCATGAAATGAGCATGATTGTAAAAACAGCCAAATTAAGAAACTGGCTCATGCGAATTCCCTGCCTCGCCGGCTGGCTGGCATGTAACCGTTGGAAATCAATTTTATACACATGAATCAAAACGAAAACGATTTTGGACTTATTGGACTTGGGGTCATGGGCCGCAATTTTATACTAAACGTTGCCGATCATGGGTTTTCGGCAAGCGGTCTTGATTTGGATCCTGAAAAAGTTGATGCATTAAAAAAAGAGGCTAAAGGAAAATCTGTAATTGGAACTACCAAAATTGAAGAATTTATTGCTTCATTAAAGCCACCTCGCGTAATTATGATGCTCGTTCCTGCTGGCAAGCCCGTTGATAACGTTATAGAAGACCTCTTATCGCTTGTTGACAAAGGGGACATCATCATTGACGGTGGGAATTCACATTTCGATGATACTGACCGAAGGTTTGATTACCTGAGCTCTAAAGGTATCCAATTTATGGGCATAGGCGTATCAGGAGGATCAAAAGGAGCCAGATTTGGCCCAAGTATGATGCCTGGAGGGGATGAAAACGTCTATCATCGCGTCCAACCAATCTTTGAAGCTGTGTCAGCGAAAGTTAACGGTGAGCCTTGTGTCACCTTTCTGGGACCAAAGTCAGCAGGGAATTATGTGAAAATGATCCACAATGGGATTGAATATGCCCTGATGCAGCTGATTTCAGAAACTTATGACTTTTTAAAAAGAGGAGCCTTATTAAGCAATGCAGAGATCAAAGATGTTTTTTCTTCATGGAATCAGGGACGTCTTGCATCTTTCCTTGTTGAAATAACTGCCGAAATTTTTGAGAAGAAAGATGATTTGGGTACGGGTCTACTTATTGATGCTATTCTGGACAAAGCGAAGCAAAAGGGAACCGGTAAATGGACTTCACAACATGCCATGGATTTGGGCATTCCAATTCCGTCCATCGATATAGCAGTGGCCATGCGAGGATTGTCTTCTTTCAAAGAGGAACGGGTTGAAGCTGGAGCAGCATATGGTAAACATGATGGTCAAATTAACATGACCAAACAAGAAGCCATTGCCTGTGCAGAAGCAGGCCTGTATTTCTCATATATCATTTCCTATGCCCAGGGGTTATCATTATTAGCAGCTGCTTCATCCGAAAAAGGATACGGATTAAATATTGCCGATATTGCAAAGATCTGGCGGGGAGGTTGTATTATTCGGGCCGCTTTACTTGAAAAAATAAGAAAAACATTTGCTGATCAAAAAGATCTTAAAAATCTAATATTGTCAGCTGATTTTGTCAGTGAATTGTTATCTACCGAGGTCCTAATGAGGAAATTTGTAATAGGAGGAATCGAAGCCGGTATTACTGCTCCGGCACATACTGTTTGTCTGTCTTATTATGATTCGTATAAAAGTCCTCGGCTACCGACTAATTTGATTCAGGCCCAACGTGACAATTTTGGGTCACATACTTATGAGCGAGTCGACAAATCCGGTATTTTTCATACAGAGTGGTAAACATTACTTTTAATTATTGAAGTAGGCACTTAATAAATACAGATCACTTTGTAAGGACATGGCTTGTGGTCAACCATTTT
>JAQCLE010000043.1 GCA_027592755.1 Bacteroidota bacterium
ATATAAGCAATTTATGCCTGTTTTTATGCCTTCTCCCTAACTGTTTAGTGAATTTTTCGGGTTAAACAAATGGCTTCTGAAATAACCGATTCGACGTCCATCGCTCTGGGTTTTTCGCCTTACAAGGCTGAATCATCACTTCTGAATCTGATAGTAAACTATGAAACTGTGATAACGGCCACCCATTATTTATCATCAGCTTTGTGGGGTGCGCCATATATGGGCGTTGGCAGAAACCTGATCTATAGAAAATCACTCTTCCTGGGAAAAAAGGGTTTTAATGGCTTTAATAAAGTCACCGGAGGTGATGATGATCTCTTCATCAATAGGCATGCTTCCGGTGGGAATTGTCGCATCTGCATCCACCCGGAAGCAATCGTTGATTCCTTTCCCAAAAAGAACTGGAGTACTTATATGAAACAAAAGAGACGACATCTTTCCGTTGGTAAGCATTATAGAAGCAGGGACAAATGGAGGCTTGGTCTATTCGCAACCAGTCAAATTTTGTTTTGGATATGTTTTGTAACTTTGGCCATATTGAAGGTATATCCGTATGTAGTATTCGGTGGATTTGGATTGAGGTTGATCATTCAAATTGCTGTTGTTGGCATAGGGTCAGAAAAACTGTCAAACCGATTTCCAGTATTTCTTCTGCCAGTATCAGACTTGATCTATTCGATTTATCTGCCGGCTTTAGGAATTCCGGCGTTGCTATCAAAAAAGGTTAAATGGAATTAGACAAAGAGTTTTCAAATCAGGCACTTAAGGATTTTGTGTTAATTGATAGGGCAACAATTAATCGTGATGAGAAAGCCTATGCCGAATTGATGGAGCGCTACAAAAAACCTGTTTACCATATGATTCTGAAAATGGTCCGGAATGTGGACGACGCTGAGGATTTAACCATCGAAGCTTTTGCCAAAGCTTTTCGCAACCTGCATAAATTTAAAAAAGACTTTACATTCAGTACATGGCTTTTCAGGATTGCCACCAACAATGCCATCGATTTCATTAGAAAGAAGAAACTGGAAACCTATAGTCTCAATAGTTCTTACACCGACGATGGCGGTGATGCTGTAACTATAGATGTCCCTGACAAAAATCTGACACCAGATGAAGAGGCGATAAAAACTCAAAAAATTGCCCTAATGAGAATGTTTGTTGATAAGTTACCGGCTAAATATCAACGACTTGTACGTCTTCGTTATTTCGATGAGCTCTCGTATGATGAAATAGCGACAGAAATTGAAGCCCCTCTCGGGACTGTAAAGGCACAGCTCCACAGAGCCCGCGAGCTCATGTATGAATTAGTGAAGGATAAGAAACAGCATATTTAAAGCCTATTTATGGGCTTTTTCGGAGATTTATTCAAAGCCTTCAAGGGTTATTCCAAAACCCTATCGTTCATTACCGATCATAAGTTATGGAGTTACTTTCTGATTCCAGCGGTCATCAATATCACAATTTTCATTGGAATAGGTTTTGCGGCATATTACTACAGTGGAGAACTTATTGATTTCCTGACCAAACAACTGGGCCTAGAAGCACTCAACGAGACAATGGGTTTGATTCTGCAGTTTTTCATGGCATTACTCATCAGGTTTACCGTGTTTATTATTTACCTCAAGCTTTATAAATACCTCGTGCTCATCTTGCTTTCTCCCGTTCTTGCCCTTATGGCAGAAAAAATTTATAAATTGTCAGGTGCTCAACAAGGCAGCATCAACACCATGACTTTCTTACGTAATATCTTCAGAGGAATCAAAGTAGCTACGATTAACATGATTACCGAAATAGGTTTGATAATCCTCATCGTCATTACGACCCTTTTTATTCCGGTGATAAGCCCATTCTCTCCTTTCATGATTTTTGCAATTGAAAGCTATTTCTATGGTTTCTCAATGATTGACTACCGACATGAACTTTTGAATTTATCCTATCGAGAAAGCAAGGAGTCCATCTGGTCACGTAAGGGATTGGCCGTTGGAAATGGTGCTGTTTTTAATTTATTCCTTCTTGTTCCTGTTATTGGCGTTCTAACAGCACCATTGATATCACTGACTGCTGCTCATTTAGCAATGCAGGAAAATTATCCTAAAACATAATTTTAGTAGATTTTGACTTTATCTTGAATAAGTTTTAAACCTTTTCATTACGAAGTCATCTAAAAGAAGCACTTACCGAATAACAATTGGAAGAACAGGAGATATTAGTCAAACTTCGTGATCCCGAAACGCGTAATTTTGGATTTAATATACTGGTTCGGCATTACCAGGAAAGGCTCTATTGGCACATTAGGAAGATGGTGATTGATCATGATGACGCAGATGACGTGGTGCAGGAGACATTTGTTAAGGTTTGGAAAAACATCGACAAATTTCGCGAAGACGCAAGTCTTTATACCTGGATTTACAAGATAGCCACCAATGAGTGTTTGAATTTCCTGAATAAGAAAAAAAAGAGATTTTTCATCTCAATAAATGATGTCAACAAAGAGTTAGAATCAAAAATTGACATGGGTAGTAATTTAAGTGGCGATCAAATCCAATTGAAGTTACAAAAAGCGCTGCTCAAACTACCAGATAAACAGCGGATGGTTTTTAATATGAAGTATTTTGATGATATGAAGTTTGAACAGATTGCCGAAATCACTGGAACAAGTGTTGGAGCATTGAAAGCAAGTCACCACCATGCGGTAAAAAAGATTGAGGATTTTTTAAATCATGATTAAACCTTTTGGGAAGAAATGCATCTAAACAAGTAACTGGAGAGTAATGGACAAGCAAAAAATTAAAATTGACGACTTAAAAAAGGAAAACATCTTCAAAGTCCCGGATAGGTACTTTGAAGAATTGCCTTCTTTAATTCAAGCCAGAGTTTTAGCACAAGCAGGTTCGAAGCAGGGTTGGTTTGTACTTCCGTCAGTAAGGTGGGCTGTTATAGCCACACCTGTGCTTGCGGTTATTATGTATTTTGTGATTTTCAGAGGACCGGTAGAACAAACCCCTGTTAATATTGATGCTATACTGGCGCAGGTTGAAACAAATGACCTGATTGCGTATCTTGAGGACAGCGATATGACTGACGCTGAACTTATTTCAGGGTTAGCGCTCGAGTCATTTGAAATAGATGAAATCACAGATGAACTCTATTTAGAGGATATTGATATTTCAGATCTGGAATCAATTGATCTTTTAGAAGATATTGATGTCTCACAGGAATTAATTTAGAACAACACGATCATGAAAAAATATATCTTCATTTTACTGGCCTTCACCTTTCCCAATGCTGTGTATTCCCAACCAGGCGGGAATCCTGAAGCCCAACAGAAAATTGAGGCTGCAAGAATTGCGTTGATTACCGAAAGGTTGGGTTTAACCCCGGACCAGGCTGAAAAATTCTGGCCTGTCTATAAAGAGTTCAGTGACAAAAGACAGGAGACCAGGCAGGGCTTCATGGAACAGAGACGAAAGCATAACCCTCAAACTGCAAGCGAAGAAGAGAACAGACGACTGGTACAGCTTGGGTTGGAAGTGAAAGAAAGAGAGCTGAACCTCGAAAAGGAATATTCCGAGAGACTCCTCAGGGTAATAGACAATCGGCAATTGATTTCATTGAGGCAGGCTGAAGATGATTTCCGGCAAATGATCCTGCGTCGGATTGAGCAACAGAGAAATAGACGCGAGCAATTCAGAGACAGAAATCAGGACCAGATTGAGAGAAGAAGAAATAATTAGCCTCAATATGGGTTAGAGTTATTGAATCGCACAATGCCTAAACCTTTACACCATAAACTCAAATTGGTTCTCCTGCTTATTTTAATAGGCAACACTGGAACCCTATTGGCTCAGGATGAATCTGATTCGTTGAAACTGGAAGATGATATTGATTATTCCATTCTGGCGCTCGATTCCATGCTCCTGGATGAATTTGGAGAAGGATCACTAGTCGGTCTGCTTGATAGCCTTCTAAAAATAGACTATAATCAATCGCAGTTCGCATTCAGGTTAGGATTTACAAGTGACGTTGTAAGTGCAGGACGGGATTTGGGAATCAAGCAAAAAGGACTCACTCCGGGTATTTCATACTATCATAAATCGGGCGTTTTTGCCTCCATTACCGGATATTGGAACAGTGAGTTTAGTCCAAAGTACAATTTGACAGCGATCTCAGCTGGTTATCTTGGTGTGGTGAAGGATAAACTGATTTATACGGCCAGTTACGAACGAACGATCTACCATCAAAGTGCTGTAAATTCCTCCGATATAGTTGATGAAGTTTCCAATCCATTTAAACACACACTCGGAGTTGGAGCATCCTACGATTTAAAATATCTATTCACCGGTGTTGATTATGCCTACATATTCGGCGATGAAACGACCCACCGTCTCCGATGGAATGTTTCGGGCTACCTCAAGAAAAAAGAGTTCCTCTTCTTCGACTACCTGCTTTTCAGGCCAGAATTTTCATTGCTCATCGGACAGGAAAACATCACCCTCACAACATTCAATCTGCGGGAACAATATCAACAAACTGATAAAGCAGCACTGCTCCGTGAAATCAATTCATTGGGCTACACTTTGGCATCATTTCGAGACTTACGAGCAGTTCAAAAAGAGGCTATCCTACGCAATTTATTAGCACCTGAGTCTTCAGTATTTGGCCTCATGAACTATGGCTTCTCAGCCCCAATCACTTTTCGAAAGAAAAACTGGAGTTTCACCCTCAGCTACAATTACAATATTCCTGTTCAACTTCCCGGTGAGGACATTGAATTCTCCCCTTCCGGCTATATTGGCATGAACCTGATACATTATTTGAAGCTTTAATTGATTGTTGATTTTAGCCATGAAATAATTTTAAATCCCATTTAATATCAATTTTTATTAACTTCGAATAATGGATAATCAGCTTTTGAACAGGATTACGATCAACCCTGAAATTTGCCATGGCAAACCCACAATTAGGAACAAACGATATACGGTTGATTTAATTCTTGACTTATTATCTGCGGGCAGTTCTAATAGTGAAATCCTCAATGACCATCCAAATTTAGAGGAAGCAGATATCCTGGCTTGTTTAGCCTATGCAACTAAATTGACCAAATACAGCAGTTATACTAAGACTTCGATGTGAAATTAATTGTCGGTGCCCAACTGCCTCATAAGCTATGCGAAATACTGAGTCAACTTGATATAGATTCCGTTCATGTTGATGAATTACCTAAAGGGGATGAGACAACCGATTCGAAATCTCAATTTATGCTGATAAAATGATTTAATCGATAATTTCATTGAATTATCCAATGATGGAATTATTCTACATGAATAAATACAAATCATGAACCACCTCACCCTTCTTGAGTTTACACGAGTTGTCAAGAAAGTCTTAGAAAAAAATCTCCAACCCACGTATTGGATAGTAGCTGAAATCGGGGAATTGAATGTTCATGCAAAAGGTCACTGCTACCTGGAACTGGTTGAAAAAAACAATGAGCAAATCTCGGCCAGGATTAAAGCTACTATCTGGTCGTACACCTTCCAGAGCTTAACCCATTGGTTTGAAAGAATTACAGGACAACCACTCAAACCAGGAATGAAAATACTGGCCAATGCCGAGGTTCAGTTTCACGAATCTTATGGCATAAGCCTCAATATCAAAGACATTGATGCCAATTTCACTCTTGGTGAACGTGAAAGAGTGAGGCAGGAAAATATCAAACGACTGACGGAAGAAAACTTAATCGAAAGAAATAAAAAACTCGAACTTCCGCTTGTTCCTCAACGGGTCGCAATAATAAGTTCGGAACAATCTGCTGGTTTCGGTGATTTCAAAAATCAATTGGAACTGGCTAAAAACAAATATGGATTCACAACAGTTCTTTTTCCTGCTACCATGCAAGGCAGTGAAGGAACCCGATCAATAGTTGAAGCCTTAAAAGCGATATTTGAAAGAATCCAGGATTTTGATCTTGTGGTCATCTTGCGAGGAGGTGGCGCACAAACTGATTTGGATTGCTTCAATACTTACCTCATTGGAAAGGCCATTTCAAGATTTCCACTACCCGTTGTTACAGGCATCGGCCACGACCAGGATGAGACCATCGCCGATATAGTGGCTCACACCAAGCTCAAAACCCCAACAGCTGTCGCTGAATTCCTTATCAACGGAATGAAATCATTTGATGGGAAAATAGAGAGTTATATGGACTTAATTCTTGGCAATACTCAATTACAAATTCAGCAAGCGAGAAATGAATTAATCAAGTTGGTGAACACCACATACAATCAATGTCATAATATACTTCATGATCATTTTGCGGAATTGAAGCTTCACAAAAGACAACTAAGCACCCAAGTGATGCACTTTGAAAAAAAGGCAACAAACAAACTTGATTATCTCGAAAAAAGCCTCGGGAGGGAATCTTCAGCTAATCTCCAGTTTCAAAATGTGAAAGTTTCTAATTTAGAAAAGCTTGTCAATCTGTCAGACCCTGAATTTACGCTGAAGCGTGGATTCACTTACTCCACAATCAATGGAAAGTCAATTCATCGAACCAAAAAAGTAAAGCTGGGTGACGAATTGGTTACATTAGCCTTTGAAAAAAAGATAACCAGCACAGTTGATAAAGTAGACTAAGATGCCTGAGAAGTTGAGCTATAAAACCGCAATAGAGGAGTTGGAAAAGATCGCTAACCAGATTGAAAATGAAGAGCCGGATATAGATGAATTGGGCAAAATGGTAAAAAGGGCTAAGGATTTAATCCTGTTTTGTAAGAAGCGTCTAAAAACAACCGAAGAAGACATTGAGAGTGCTCTTGGTGAGCTGGAAGATTAAAAGAAAGAAGATCCATCCGGGCATTCAAACTCAATTTACACACCTGCTTATGGAGATGGATTGCCCAGATAAATCGGGTAATGACGACGTTGTTTAGTGTCTTAACCCCGCTTATCCAGGGCATTCCATTTTTAATTGATGGTATTCATCATTGACCTGATATTCCCTGGATTTGAGCGTAAGTTCTATAACTCAAAGCTTTAGGAGCTATCACTTGAAAAATCCGGGTCGCTTCGGTTGTTTCGAATTCATAGCTACCAGCTATCGCCTGGAAAAAATCATCAGTTGCCAATTCCTCGTCATCAAGTTTAAGCCTTCCTTCAATTAAATAATTGGCATGGCTCGTTCCCTCTTCAACATCCAAATTGTATGAACCAGGTTCCAAATTTAATTCTTTGAAATACAATCCTGGTGCCTCCATTTTCAATGGTGCTCCTTCCCCATTGTATAACTTCTCTTCATGTCCATTAACCTTGTTAAGGGGAAATGATTTTGCCGGGTAATCATTGTAAGATGCTGGGTGCTGCAAAGTTTTTGCCAAATCAGGATCAACCCAAATTTGAAAAATGTGTGATCCTGGCAAAAACCTCTCAGCATGAGTAATCCCATTACCAGCACGAATGATCTGAGCATCACCCTCATGCAATTGAATCCAGTGATTGTTCTTATTATCATAATGCTCGATAGTGCCCTTAATGACAAATGACATGATTTCAAATCCCTGGTGTGGGTGTACATCGATTAATCCGCCGTGATCCGACCATGCATGTGCCCAATAAAAAAGATTCGAATAAGGCTTGAGTAAGCCACCCTCATGTGGAAAGCCTATTGGCTTATTTTCAATGATTTTACCTCCATCAAAACTGCCGTTGGCCTGGTCTCTCTTTCTAAAAATTTGATAGTTCATTAATACTTCCTTTCATTTTATATGTATATACATACATTTAACTCCTTTAAGAATTTTAAGTTGCATTCATATTCTCTTGGGTAATAATCCCATTGATTACATTTGCCGACTTTCTTACAAATGTGATTCTCCAACAAAAGGTAAAATTAATAGAACAATTGTTCAAAAAACTTGATGAGGACATCAAAGAGTTCCAAGAACAAACAAAACTTACTTGTATTTCAGGCTGCGGTAGATGTTGCAGTAAACCAGATATTGAAGCAACCATCTTGGAAATGCTCCCATTAGCTCATCATTACTATACCCAGGGAAGTGCAGAACAGGTAATTGAAAAACTGATAGACACTGTCTCCGGAATTTGTCATCAATTTACCTTAAGTGTTATTGGATTACATGGGGGGATGTGTAATGAATACCCCCACAGAGGAATGGTTTGCAGATTGTTTGGCTTTGCAGCATCAAGGGATAAATATGGAAAACCACGATTGGTCACTTGTAAGCCCATTAAAGAGGAAATGGAGGTCAACTATAAGAATACAATCAAAAGGATGCAAATTGATTTAGAAGCTCCCTGCTGGGTTTCATATTACAATGAATTACAAAATATCGATTATTTCCTCACCAAAGATTATTACCCTATCAATAAGGCACTCATACTGGCAATTGAGCATGTCATCCAATACTATTCACACAAACAGCCAAATGGGCTTAAAAAGGCAGGTTAATTCAAAACCTCTCTGGTCTTGATTGTTTTTCAATCTTAATAATGCTTTTGAAGAGATTCAGATACTCCGTTGATTTAGTGGCGATCCGTGTCGCATATTCCTGATCTTCTAAACTGAATCCGCTCAATATCTCATAGTTTACAGAATCATTCTCATCAGGGTCAATACAACTTTCACGCCTTCACGACATCCGTAACCTTCTGTTTTTTGATAATAAAAAACCATGGCGTTTTGGTCGTTAAACAAAAACTCCAGGTGGTAAGAGTTGCTGGCCGCAATGGAATATTTTGTAATAACTTTATGAAACTTTGAAGCAACCATGTCCTCCCCTTCTGCCACGTCAAGGGAATAGATAAACCTGATATTTGTGGTATGATTCCAATACCTGGTTCTATGGTATTCAGCGTCAGCTTATGGATCAAAAAAGCATCATTTTCAAGGCCTTCCTCAACGGCATTATAAAGCTGTCTTATGCGCTGTATCTTATCATTTTGCGCCTGAATATTGAACTCAAATGACAAAAGACAGACAATTATTATACAGGTCTCTTTCATTTAATTCTGAATTTAAAATAAATCTCATATTAAATGCAACCTGATTCAGATCTATTCGTAAGTGGAAACCATGGAAACTTTTAGAGTTAAAAACGTTTCCGAGACCTTATTTTTACGATATTGGATAACAAGGAGAAAATTATTGTCAAAGCCGATGAGCTTTTCCGCCTCTATGGTGTGAAGAGTATCACAATGGATGAAATAGCCAGGGAACTAGGCATGTCAAAAAAGACAATTTACCAATACTTTAAAGACAAGGATGAAATTGTTTATGAAGCGACCCAACACATTCTTGATCATGACAAATGTGAGTTTGAAGCCATCCAAAAAGAGGCACCCAATTCAATCGAAGAGCTCCTGCTTCTATCGAAATGTTTAAGGAGAAACTTCGAAAATATGAATCCTTCAATTCTTTTTGACTTAAAAAGGTATTACCCAAGAGCCTGGGATCTTTTCATTGCTGTGAAAGAAAATTTCTTCAAGGAATCGGTCAGGAGGACGCTAAAAAGAGGAATTAAAGAAGGAAATTTCCGACCGGAAATTCATATTGAAGTTCTTACTATCCTCCGACTTGAACAAGTACAAATGTCATTCGATCCAAGGATATTTCCTCGTGATAAGTTCGACTTTAAAGAAGTGCAAATGCAGTTTTTTGATCACTTCGTGAATGGAATTATGACTGAAAAAGGACGAAAATATTACTACGAACTGTTTCATCTCGAAACTGTCAAATGAAATAACCTTCCGATTTAAGAAACAAGATCTACTTATGAACCCATTATTCCGAACCGGCTTTTTACTCCTCTGTCTGACCATAGCTATAACAAATAGCTCGGCACAGGAAGTGCTAAAATTTTCACTTAAGGAGGCCGTTGCGTACGCCCTTGAAAACAATGTGATGGTCAAAAATGCCAAGCTCGATCACCAGGCCTCAGATAACGAAGTTGGTGAGTACCTGGCCATAGGTTTACCACAGGTAAACGCTTCTGTAGGTTTAAACGACAATTTCATCATTCAAAAATCAATTGTGGATGTAAGTAGATTTCCAGGATCCACTGCACCACCTGGCACTAAGCAGGTAATTGAGTTTTCAACTCAGTACACAGGCTTTATGGACGTAACTCTGGAGCAATTGATCTTTGATGCTTCTTATTTTATTGGTCTTAAAGCAGCCAGAACCCTCAAAGGATTAACTTATAAAGATTGGAAATTGTCCGAAATAGAGACGACTGAAGCAGTCACCAAAGCATATTATACCGCTTTGATTAACCAGGAAAGACTCAAGCTTTTTGAAAGACAATTAGGAACCCTCGACACCCTTCTCCAGGAAACAATAACTATGAATCAAAATGGGTTCGCAGAGAGAATTGATGTAAGCAGGATCAAAGTTCAGTATAATAATGTAAATGTTGAGAAAAACAGGTTCGAACGAATTGCGGCGTTAAGTGTTGATCTCCTCAAATTTCAAATTGGCCTACCGATAAGGCAGTTCATTGAGCTAACAGAAAATATTCAGAGCATCACTTTAGAAGCTTCGCAGAATGACCTGGTAAATTTTGATTATTCAAACCGCATGGAGTACTCTCAACTAGAAACGAATCAGACATTACAGTTGATCAACGTGCAAAATTTGAAATCTGGCTACTATCCTGATTTGAAAGCATTTGCCTCATTAGGAGCTAATTCCGGTGGATTCATGTTCAGAGACGTACGACAGTTCGATTTTGGTGGAACCAATAGAAACTGGTTTGAAAGCGCCTCCCTGGGAGTTACGCTCAACATCCCAATTTTTGATTCCTTCCAAAAAAGAAATCAAATTCAGAAAGTGAAACTTCGGTTGGAGCAAATTGACAATCAATTCGACTTCCTTCAAAATAATATCGATTTACAGATTCTTCAAGCGAATAACGATCTTCAATCAGCTACTGAAAACCTGAATGCTCAGGAAGAAAACCTTCAGCTCTCCAGGGAAATATACGATGTGTCAATTATAAAATATCAGGAGGGCGTTGGTTCGAATATCGAGGTGATCAATGCCACAACGACGTATAAAGAATCGGAAATAAATTATTACAATGCGCTTTACGATGCCCTTATCGCTCAGGTTGATCTTCAAAAGGCGCTTGGAACTTTAACAAATTAAAACTGATAACACAACATAAAATGAAAACCTTCAACAAATTCATCATGCTTATTTCATTAACTGCTTTGCTGTTCGGATGCAGCGATGGTGGGGATAATCTTGAAACCAAAACCACGAAATTGGCTGATCTCAGAAGTCAGGCAAGAAAAATTGAACATGACATAAAACAACTTGAAAGTGAAATCGTCAAACTTGACCCTGAATATGATAAAAACTCGAATAATATCATTCTTGTCTCTACAGCCAGTATTGAGCCAACTGAATTCGAGCATAAAATTGAAATCCGAGGAACAGTTGAATCTAGGAATAATGTTGTAGTCAGTACAGAATTCGGTGGCCGTATAGAAACCATCAGCATTAGAGAAGGGCAAAACGTGAGCAAAGGACAGGTCTTGATGACCATCGATGCCGAAGTCACAAGAAACACGATCGCAGAGATAGAAACCTCCCTTGAACTGGCTCAGATAATTTTTGAGCGTCAGTCAAAGCTTTGGGAACAGAAAATTGGCACTGAAATTCAATTCCTGGAAGCAAGAAACAGGAAAGAATCTCTTGAAAGGAGCCTCGCTACATCAAAAAGCCGACTGGCTTTATCAGTTGTAAGGGCACCTTTTGCTGGTTCTATTGATGAGATACCTGTACGCATTGGTGAAATGGCAACTCCCGGGATGCCATTATTGAGGATAGTAAATCCAAATGATATGTACATACAAGCTGATATATCCGAAATCCATATCGGCCGGTTTAAAGAAGGGCAGCATGTTGATATTCATTTTCCTTCTCAGAACAAGAACCTGGTATCAAAAATCACTGCTGTAAGCCAGGTAATCAACAGAGAAAACAGAACATTTTCTATGGAAATTGAACTTCGAGCGGTTGATTTCACAATTAAACCCAATCAGGTAACAATTCTCAAACTAACGGACTACATGAATGATGAGGCCATTGTTGTACCCACTCGACTTATTCAGAGAGACGATGAGGGCACTTTTGTATTTGGCATAGATGGAAATAGCAGCAACCCTTCGGCTTCCAAGATTCATGTAATTACCGGTTTTTCATACAATAGTCAGACAGAAATTACCGACGGCCTCGTGGACGGTGACTTGATTGTAAACGAAGGCTTTCGAGACGTTAGCCAGGGTGTAGAAGTTCAAATCGCGACGGTTAGTACAGCCAATTAATCATATTAAATACTAAGAATATGGCAAAGGAGAACCAACAAATCACTCCCAATCAACAGGTAATTGATAAGGATTTTGGCCTGACCAACTACGCCCTGAAAAACAAAACGACGGTATTTTTCCTGACTTTTCTGTTGGTAGTAATGGGCATCCAAACCTATTTGAGTTTGCCCAAAGATTCGTACCCAGAGATAAATCAACCAATTGTTTATATAGGCACCTCTCACCCTGGCAATTCCCCTCTTGATATAGAGAATTTAATTACCCGCTCCATCGAAAAAGAGGTGAATTCTATTGCAGAAGTTGACGAGATTAAATCAACATCAGTTCAAGACTATTCTACCATTATTGTTGAATTTACCCCTGATACAGAAATAGAAGATGCGCTTACTAAAGTGAAAGATGCCGTAGACAGGGCCAAGCCTGAATTGCCCAGTGATCTTGAAACCGATCCGGATGTCTTTGAAATGAACTTCTCTGAACTCCCAATCATGAACATCAACTTGTCAGGTGACTATAGCCTTGTTGAACTCAATGATTTTGCTGAATACCTGGAAGATGAAATTGAAAAACTTGCTGAAATCTCAAAAGTAGACATAAGGGGGGTAGATGAGCGTGAAGTTCAGATCAAAGTCAATCCGTATGAAATGGAAGCCCGAAACATCAATTTTGGAGACATTGAAAAAGCTATTCAAGCGGAGAACGTCACTCTCTCAGGAGGGAGTATTTTAGATGATGGTGTAAGGAGATCAATCAGGGTGCTCGGCGAATTTGATCAACCCGAACAAATGAATGATATCGTCGTGAAGCATGAAAATGGGGACATCGTTTACCTTAGAGATATTGCTCAAATAGACTTCGATTACAAAGAGAAGGAAAGCTTTGCCCGGCTGGAGCAACAATCAGTTGTCATGGTTGACGTAGTAAAAAGAAGTGGTGAGAACCTGCTAATTGCCACTGAAAAGATTTATGCTATCATCGAAAAAGCCAAATCATCTGTCTTCCCCGAAGACATCCAAATCTCCATCACAAATGATCAATCGGAGCAGACCCGGATGATGGTAAGTAGCCTTGAAAACAACGTGATTTCAGGCGTTATTCTCGTAGTTCTTGTCCTACTCTTCTTTCTTGGAACCAGAAATGCCTTGTTTGTTGGGGTAGCTATCCCGCTTTCAATGTTTATGTCATTTCTAATACTGGGTGCCTTTGGTATTACTATAAATATGATGGTGCTATTCTCGCTCATCATGGCTCTGGGCATGTTAGTGGACAATGGGATTGTGGTGGTAGAGAATGTTTATCGCCTTATGGAAGCGGGATATAAACCAATCGAAGCTACCCGTAAAGGCGTTGGTGAAGTAGCCCTTCCAATTATTTCTTCAACATCTACAACACTGGCTGCATTCCTTCCCTTAGCTTTTTGGCCTGGACTCGTCGGTGAGTTTATGAAATTTCTTCCTATAACATTGATGATTACACTGGGCTCATCACTATTTGTGGCTTTAGTAATAAACCCTGTTTTGATTGTAACTTTTATGAAAGTCGACGACCTCAATAAGGTTGATTCAAAAAAGATCTTTCGGAATATGGGCATTCTTTTGGCTGTTGGTGCCGTCATGCTCGCCATTGGTGTGGTCGTTCTTGGCAATTTACTAATCGGTTTAGGTATAATCATACTGTTAAATGTCTACGTTTTTGTTCCTCTTTCGAGAATATTTAAGGAGACATTTCTTCCATTAATAGAAGGACTATATTCAGGAGTGCTGCAACTGGCCCTTCGGGGATTAAACCCAGTCTTCTTTTTTATTGGAACAGTGGGTATGCTCCTATTGTCAACTTTTTTACTTGCTGTCTTTCCACCCGAAGTCATCTACTTCCCTATCACACAACCCAAGTATATCAATGTGTTTGTTGAATTTCCTGTGGGAACGGATATAGAAACAACCAATGCCTTCACGAAAAGAATTGAAAACCGGATATTGGAATTAATAGAACCCGACCGTGACATAGTTGAGTCGGTCATTGGTAAGGTAGGTCAGGATACTGCCGACCCCAATGATCCCAGCGCTTTTGGAGCTAAAGACACACCAAACAAAGCCCGAATCACAATAAACTTTGTAGAGTTTCAATTTCGAAATGGCAAAAATACTACTGAAGTAATGGAAGGCATTCGCAGTGATTTGACAGGTTATCCGGGTGTAACTGTTACAGTTGACAAAAATGCAGACGGTCCTCCAACAGGAAAGCCAATTAGTATTGAGATCACGGGGGAAGATTTTGCTACTCTTATCTCAGTTACCGAGAATATGCGGAATTACATCAATGAGTCGGGTATAAAAGGAATCGAGAAGCTGAAAACCGATCTTGAGACGGGTAAGCCTGAATTGATAGTTGATATTGACCGGGAAAAAGCCAGGAGATTTGGTCTTTCAACTTCACTTGTTGCTAACGAAGTACGAACTTCTTTATTCGGTAAGGAAATATCCAAGTTCAAGGAAGGTGAGGACGATTATGCCATCCAGCTGAGATTGATGGATCAGTATCGATACAATCTCGATGCCCTAATGAACAAAAGCATAACTTTCAAAAATCAGGACAACGGCAACATACACCAGGTGCCAATTTCATCCGTGGCCACTGCGGAACTGAGCTCTACTTATGGTTCAATAAAGCGTAAGGACTTGAAACGGGTGGTAACAATAAGTTCCAATGTCATCGGTGGCTACAACCCAACTGAAATTAACGATGAAATAAAAGGGCTGCTTGCAGGTTTCACTATGCCTCCAGGTTATGAATTTAGATTTGGTGGAGAGCAGGAAAAACAAGCCAAGGAAATGGCCTTTCTTAGCAAAGCCCTCGTCATGGCGATTTTTCTTATTTTCTTAATCATTGTCTCTCAATTCAATAAGATGACAGCACCATTTATTATCATGACCACGGTGCTATTTAGTACAATCGGGGTATTCCTGGGGCTTGTAATTTTCAGGATGGATTTTGTGATCATAATGACAATGATCGGGATAATATCATTGGCAGGAATTGTTGTTAATAACGCCATTGTCTTAATTGATTTTATTGAACTCAGCCGCAAGCGTAAACGAAAGGAATTAGGAATGGAAAAACTTCCTTTAGAAGAAATAGTGAAAGCCATAATAAGTGCAGGCAAGATAAGACTCCGACCCGTTCTATTAACTGCTATAACAACCATTCTTGGTCTAATACCATTGGCTGTGGGCATCAACATTGACTTTTTTGGCTTGTTCACCGCTTACAATCCGGATTTCTATATGGGCGGTGACAATGTTCTCTTCTGGGGGCCAATATCGTGGACAATTATTTTCGGGTTGACATTTGCCACCTTCCTTACACTGGTTATCGTTCCAGTGATGTATCTCGGTTTTGCCAGGCTGAATAGATATTTCGGCTTGTCCTAATTTGAAGACGATTTGGTTTGACAACAAATAAAATCATTGCATTTTAGTCGATTCTAATTCTTGGGCTGAGGATTGACACTTGAGAGCATTAATTGTATCCTGTTTATTTATGTTTGTTTGTACTCTTGCTTACCCGCAGGATACCACTCACTCTTTTTCCCCAACCCAACTAATTGAAGACCTTGGGTTTTTGAAAGAATCGTTAGAGAATCAACATCCCGGCTTGTATTGGTACTCTAAAGCAAAGTTTGACCAGGATTTCGATAGCATCGTCTCCTCTATCAGACAACCAATGACTGAGTTCGATTTTTATCGGGTTGTTTCGGCGTTTAATGCCAAGATTGGGTGTGGACATACCAATATTTTGCATGAAGACACTTACTTCAAAAGATATCCGAACAGGTTTCCACTTGATATAGTATTCATCGGTGAAAATGCTCTTGTGAGTTCTAATTTTAGTGAGAACAAGACCCTTTCTCGAGGCGATGAAATTCTAAGTATCAATGGATTTAAAATACAGGATATCAAGGAAGACATGATTAAACACATAACTTCCGACGGGTACAATCAGACACATAAATTAAACAAAATCAACAGTACCTTTTCGGAGCAATATGTTATGATGATTGACCATCCTAATCAATATGAAATAGAATACAGGAAAAAAAATGCAGATGACATTCAACGGGTGATCCTAAACCCCATCCATCACGATGACATTAAAATTCGTCGGGCTAAAATCAACAAAACACCAACTATTTTATTTGACAATAATATTGCCCTTTGGAAAATAAAATCCTTCCTGGCAGAGGATATTAAAAAGTGTGGGAAAAGCTTCAAAAAATATTACAAGTATGTTTTTAATGAACTTAATCAACGTGGAACAGAGAATCTCATAATTGACCTTCGTGGAAATCATGGGGGTATTCACACTGCTTGTGTGGAGCTTTTTCGGTAACTTACCAATGAGGCATTCCAGCCTATGGAATATGTTGAGAAGGTCTCAGAAAATAGAGAACATCGCACAAAAAATGTTTCTCAACCCAATTATGCTCTTCGTGAAAAATCTCCTTTAGCGCCCCATTTTAGTGGTAAACTTATTCTTTTGGCAGATGGTGGTAGTTACTCCGCAACGACAGAATTCATAGCCCTAGTTAGGCTCTATCACCGGGGTGTTATAGTTGGGGAAGAAACCGGTGGTGGATTTTATGGATGCACGGCTGGAAAGATATACACTGATCAATTGCCGAATACTGGCATAAAAGTCTTTGTCCCAACACTTCGATTTATAAATTCAACCCATGACGATGAACCGAAGGGTCACGGAATTTACCCGGATTATGAGGTGCCGCTAGCATATGACGATTGGATTGTAGACCATGATGCTGTCTTAGAATTTGCTCTTAATCTCACCAAAAAATAGTTTATTCTCACTTTGATTTACAAAGCAAAATCGACAGGATTATTATTCGAATTGTGGTGAATAGCAAATCTAATGCTTACTCAATCTTAGATCGCCATAGCTTGAATCTATTTTAATTAATCCTCTACCACCGGTACCAATCTGACCCCTATATTCATTGGTGTTATTGTCTTTAACAACATAATTTAAATCAACTACATCGTCCCTTGCATGCAGGTCACTGAATTTGAATTGGGCCTCGAAATCAGCGCTCACACCTTCTTCAATCTTTATGTCCATTGACGTAAATTTTGCGGCTATCTTCATCCCCTGGATCTCTTTTTTAACTTTGGAGATTCGGAAACCACCTACATATTCAAGATCAAGATCAACGCTCCCACTCACCTCATCAATCCTAAAATCCGTAAACCCGGCACTTCCTTCCACACTCTTTATTGTTCCAAGGGCAAGGCTGCCATATTTGCTATGAAGGTCAATGTTACCTGCATCTTCAATTTCGATGTCTGAAAAGCCTTGCTCAAGGTTAGTATTGAGAATCTTGTAGATCGTCAAATTGGAGTATTTTATATCTAGATCTGAGTTCCCTAACTCTTCAATATTACCACCGCCAAAGCCCATTTCAATTTCAGATGAACCAGTAAGCTTTGCGCCTTTTAGATTGCCATACTTAAGATCAATATCCAATTTACCTGTAAGGTCAGCAATATAAATATCACCGAATTTGTTCTCAACGGTAAGGGCATTAGCAGACGGCATCGAAATTGTGTAATTCACGCTAAAAGATTCCTCTTTGTTATTATTCTGGTTGTCTTTATATACGGTTTCAAGGGAAACTCTCGATGAACCTTCCCACATCTTGATTTGAACATCATCCAGGAATTCCCGGGTTTTATTTTCATTTCTCATTTCCGCGGTAATCACGACTTCAACACTAATCTGATTCTCTTCCCAGGTGTTTATGTGTACTCTTCCGAATTTGTTACTAACTGAGAGTTCAGTATCCGGCGTTACCTGGAAAACCCTCTTTACTTTCCGCTCCATTTCCTGAGAGTAAACACTCACGGATCCCATCATTGTTGTGATGAATAAGATCATCACTGGAGATATAATATTTCTTACCATATGCTTAAATCTGAACGTTTTCATCTGCCTGTTTTTTAAGTTTTTCTAAAATCTCTAACTGGCGATTTAAAATCTCAATTTTGATTTGTAAGTTTTGCACCAGGGCATCTAATATTTTTTCATTAGTACCGGAATAGACAATCTCACCTTTCAATGAAACATACATGGAGTCAAGAGAAGTCAGGTCATTCAGGAAATTTTCTGAAACCACAGGTTCATCCCGATAGTTAGCCAACATTGTTTTCCTGCTTTCTATTTGAGTCAGGTAATAATTTTCTATCTCTTCAAACTCCTGCAATTCTGGGTTGGTTTCTGCAATGAGTTCATTTTGCTGGTACTTGTCAATTAGTAGAAAAAAGGTTGATAGAAATAGAATAACCGCGGCCACTTTCCACAACCAAACCAAGGGACTGTCAGAACCAGCTTTTTTATCTGTTTCAAGCAATTTGTCAATTCTGTTCCATACCTCTGCAGATGGAGAATCCTGATCGAATTCTTCCCTGCGGTTTTTTACAAATTTTTCCAGGTTATCCATAATTCACTTGGTTTTCCAATATTGAGCCTAATTTTTTCTTGGCCCTTAGGTACTGCGACTTCGATGTCGACTCCGAAATACCTAAAACATCACTTATTTCTTTGTGATCAAATCCCTCCAGTAGATACATGGTTAAAACCGTTCTGAATCCATCCGGAAGGAGTTTTATTCCTTCTTTGATCCGATCAACTCTCATTTGTTCATCCGAGAAATCATGGGGACGATTATCAACAACTTCGACAGAATCATCTTCCAAGGGGACCATCATACCCCTGTTTCTCTTAATAAATGAGATGCTCTTGTTTACCACAATTCTTTTCATCCAGGCTCCGAAGGGTGCATCTCCCCTGTAACCCTTCAAATTCCGGAAGGCACTGATAAATGAATCTTGTAGAATATCTTCAGCATCATCCCGGTCGTTCACCATTCTCAGACATACATTAAACATTGCCTTCGAGTAAAGCTTATAAAGCTGATACTGTGCTTCGCGGCTGCCAGTAAGGCATTGATCAATGACGTCCTGGTGAAGGTTGGTGGTTTGTTGATTCAAAATCAAGATTTAAAAACCAATATAATGACAAGACAGAAAACAAAGAGTTGCATTTCCGTTCATAAGATTTAATGTGATAATACAAACCCCGTTATTTTCTTTGTGTTGGTTAAGCATTTGATATCAAACAGAGGTTCATCTTATTATTGCAGGGTCAGCACTTTGTTTGTTTGTAGATTTATCCCTAATGAACTTTTTGTACCCGCAATTTCTATTTGGTCTCTTTGCACTTGGCATACCTGTGGTCATTCATCTATTCAATTTCAGAAGGGCGAAGAAACTTTATTTCTCAAATGTTCAATTTCTTGAAAACGTCAAACAAACAAGCAGTTCAAAACTTAAAATCAGGCATCTTCTTGTGCTCTTTTCCCGACTCCTATTCATACTTTTTTTAGTCCTTGCTTTTGCGCAACCCTTTCTACCCGGCAAAGAAGAAGGCCTTAACAACAAAGAAGTATTGCTTTACATAGACAACTCAATGAGCATGACAAATGACGTGTCCGAAAACATATCCGCTCTGGATCAGGGATATAGCTACCTTTCAAACATTGTCAACCTTTATTCTCAGGATACACGAATCAAATTGTTGACCAATGACTTTGAACCCTTCAGCAATACCTATAAAGGAAAGCAGGAAGTGGAAGAACAGATTACAGAAATGAGTTCCTCCAACACCTCTCGTACTTTATCTGAAGTCATTAACCGGCTCAATTCAAATCAAGTCGGTACTGTAAATCCGAAGGATTATTACATTATTTCTGATTTTCAGCAATCCACTGTTGGTCCTGCACTTGCTCTGGAGGATACAACCAATAATTACTATATTATTACTGTCAACTTCGAGATTCTCAATAACGTCTATATTGATTCTGTTTATCTCAAAGATCCATTCATAATTGGTGATAGGGAAAATAAACTATTTGCCCGACTGATTAATACAGGCGATGAAGAGGTTAATGATCTTGTCGTTAAATTCTTTATTGAAAATGATCAGGCCGCTGCTGGCAGTGTCAACATTCTTCCAGGCTCAGCAGCGGAGGTATATTTTGACCTTAATATCGAGATTTTGGGGATGAACAAATGCAGCCTTAGTTTTGAAGAATTCCCCATCTCCTTCGATAATGACTATTACTTCACACTAAGTCGATCGGAACAGATTAACGTACTTGAAATCAAATCACAGGATGCCGGCGATGCTATCTCAAAAGTTTTTGCCAATGAAACCGTTTTCAACTTTATAAGTTATGACATTAACAACCTCGAGTATTCGAGTGTTAATACATCCGATCTGATCGTTCTGAACGAATTGACAAGTTTCAATTCATCCTTGTTGCCAGCATTTCAACAATTTCAAAGTAACAATGGAGACATTTTCATTGTACCTGGCAGTAATATTGACACTGTTTCTTATGGTCAATTTTTGAGCTTCATTCCAATTTCAAAATCATCACCGATTGAAATGGAGCAATTGGCTTCTATCAATCCAAAGAATCCTTATTTTGAAAGCATGTTTGAAACGGTCAATGAAAATTTTGATATGCCAGTAGCCCGCCCTGCTATTTCATGGGGCCGATCCGATGCCGATCTTATGAATTTCAAAAATGGTAACCCATATTTGTCTGTATTCGACCAATTTGGAAGAACCTACCTGGCAGGTTCTCCTTTTCAGGATGATTACACCGGATTTCATCGACACGCTCTATTTGTGCCTACTATGTATCGGGCAGCGGTTCTCAGTAAAAAAGAGTCTAATAAGCTTAGCTACTCATTAGATGAACAGATAATTTCCATAAGACTGGATTCCATTTCCAGAAACATCATCTATAAATTGAAGCGTGATGAAGAGGAAATCATTCCCAATCAAAGAATTAGCGGCGATCAGTTGATCCTTGATTTACCAAAATACACCCTGGAAAATGGATTCTATGAGCTCATGGAGGGTAATAAGATGATTGCAATTCTTGCCTTCAATCACTCAAAACAAGAATCAAAACTCGAACAATTGACCAATGAAACAGCAATCAGGGGTGTATTTCCAGGAATATCAAATCTTAATATTTTCGAATTCGGAGATGCAGCCGATTTCAGCAGGGAAATGAAAGAACGCTATGAAGGTGTTAACTTATGGAAATATGCCTTAATTTTGGCTCTAATATTTATGTTTACTGAAGTGCTGCTACTGAGATTTTTCTAAATGAACATAACCTTCCGTTCAGCAATAGTTCTCGATCCCCGATCAAAACACCACAACAAACAAGTAGACATTTCAATTAAAAATGGCCATATCTATCAAATTGGCAAAATAAACAAACCGGTTGGTAAAGAAATTAATGCAAATGGAATGTTCGTATCCCTAGGATGGTTCGATATGTCATGTCTATTTGGCGACCCTGGCTATGAATACAAAGAGGATCGGACTTCCGGATGTCAGACAGCTGCCTCGGGAGGTTTCACAGGTGTAGCATTACTACCAAATACGAACCCTGTAATTGAAAATAAAAACGACATCGCTTACCTGAAGGCTTTAAATAAGAGTCATGTTACAAGTATTTACCCATTGGCAGCAGTCACAAAGCATGCCTTGGGTGAAGACCTGACTGAAATGATTGACCTTCACCATGCCGGAGCCATCGCATTCACCGATGGTGTTAATCCTGTTTGGAATTCTGACATCCTTCTAAAGACCTTGCTCTACCTTCAAAAGTTTGATGGTCTTCTAATTAACAGACCTGAAGATAAAATGCTAACCCAATTCGCAACAATGAACGAAGGGGTTCAGAGTACCTTATCTGGTATGAAGGGCATGCCTAATATTTCCGAAGAGATCATGATTGCTCGAGATCTCAGAATTCTCGAATATACCGGCGGTAAAATTCATTTCAGCAACATCTCCACCGCCGAAGCAGTGAAATTGATAAAGAAAGCCAAACAGGAAGGACTGAAGGTAACTTGTGATGTGGCCGCCCATCAATTAACATTGGAGGAAGGATTAATAGATGATTTTGACACAAATCTTAAAGTTAATCCTCCGTTAAGAACCAGAAAGGATATTAATGCCTTGATAAAGGGTTTGGAAGATGATACCATTGACGCCATCGTTTCAGCTCACCGTCCGCAAGATGAAGAAAGTAAAAAGGCAGAGTTTGATCAGGCTGAATTTGGGCAGACTGGTCTGCAGACCGTGCTTCCAATACTCATCCAACTTTCAAACAAGCTTTCGCTAGAGAAAATGATAGAAAAACTCACCATCTCACCGTGTAAAATACTTGGTTTGGAAGTTCCTGAAATAAAAAAAGGAGCACAGGCTAACCTGACAGTTTTTGATCCAAAAGCCAAATGGGTGCTGGATGAATATACCAACCATTCAAAATCTGTGAACTCATGGTATTTCGGTAAAGAGCTCACGGGTCGTGTTGTAGCGACAGTAAACGGCGAAAATACCTATATCCTATCCTGATTGATGATCAAAAATCCCCTGATTAGTGTTCCATTAAAATTCGGACTCATCGGCAGCGGGCTCTTCATGGCGATGTTCCTGGTTACATATTTCATTGAAAAAAATCCACTAATTGATCTTAAACTTTTTGATTTCATCCTGATACCAATCTTCCTGTTTACAGCGATGAAGCAATATCGTGACTATGCCAATGATAATATTCTTCATTTCTGGCAAGGGATGACCATCGGCTTTATAACCTTTATTGTAATCGGACTCCTGTCTGGCTTTTTCGTTTTCATCATGCTGGCACTGATTGATCCGGGAATTCTTGCATCGTATATCGCTTATACCTCGGATCTCTTTGAAGCTAAACGTGAAGAGTTCATCCAACAATTCGGAGAGCAACTTTATAATGACAGTTTTGAAACTAACTTGAAAACTTCAGCCATTAAAATGGGGATTGACGACTTCTTGAAAAAAGCCGGAATCGGATTTCTTCTTACCATTCCTATTGCGGTAATATTGAGACGAAGGGAATTCTAATCAATCCTTTACTTTTGGAGAGTCAAACAACTAAAGTATGACTCCCAAAATCTTTCAAATCATCGTTCTTTTTCTATTTGTCTGTTTCACCCAAACAGCAACTGCCCAATTCAATCTTAAAAAACTTAAAAAATCCCTAGATGATTCCGGGCTTAAAAAAACTATTGAAGAAGCAACCGGCAAAGAGCTTAATAGTGATATACTATTCAAAAAAATCCAGGATGCATATGCCAAAGAAGATACGGCTAGTTTCAATTTCGCATTATCCTCAATTGATAATGTTTCATTTTATGAAGACCAGAACAACTTCAAAGAGTTTCTGGGAGGTGTAGGTTTTGCTGATGGAATGATCAATTGGTTTTTGGTTGTGACGACTCTGCTCAAAAAGAATTTCTGAATAAACGAAAGCAAAAAGGGGGTATCGAAGGGCCCGGTCAATCAAATTCAAATCTCTGGTTTACCTCAATTGAAAAACCAGATCAACTGGGGCCAAACACGGCTTCAGGTGCCGTTTGGTTAAATGAACAAGTTGTTGCGAACCAACCATCAGAGCCTTTCCTGTTTGCAGGTTGGCCAAAACGTTGTGCCTGGGTACACAATGATGGAGCAACACCCGTTGATTTTGTTTTTGAAATAGATCAATCCGGAAATCAAACTTGGGAAGAGTCCAGAACCGTTTCTTTAAATGCAGGTCAAACCGAGTTAATTCAATTTTCTTCAGAAGATGCTGGGGAATGGATTCGCGTATTTACCAAAAATAATACTACGGCAACGGTAAGCTTCAATTATACCGATAGCGATGAACGTAAAGAAGGGCCATCAGACATGTTTAAAGGATTGACCACGGTCCAGAACTCTAACTTAATTGGTGGATTGCTTTACGGATTAGGTGATAATCGTCGGGCACTTGGAATTTCAGCAATGAATTTTGAAAATGGATTAGTAACCGAAACAGGTTATTACGAATTAGATGCTGCCTTAAATCTTGTTCCAAAGGATGACATTGAAACCAACGCTTTCATAAAAGAAAAGTTTGCTATTCCTGAGGATGTCATAGAAATTGAGGAATCTTCAGTGCTTATTATTGATGATAAAAATAGAAGATGGCGATTGCCACTTGGTAACGAATCGTATGAAAAACTAACGAATCAGGCTGCATTGCGTATTTGTAGGGAAGTTGCCACCGAACGTGATCTTTTGAATTGCTCAGGAACATTTTACGAATTGCCTGCCGAAAATGCCGATGGTTTCGCCAAAATAAGGCCGATAGCATCTCACGACTTTAGGATTCACGATTATGCGTCCTATCGGGGAATGTTGGTTTTGACCGGCATTAGTCCTGACGCAAAAGCAGGTGAGCATATTGTTCGTTCCGA
This sequence comes from Bacteroidota bacterium, assembly GCA_027592755.1. Taxonomy (GTDB): domain Bacteria; phylum Bacteroidota; class Bacteroidia; order Cytophagales; family Cyclobacteriaceae; genus JAJCYL01. The sequence goes on from JAQCLE010000043.1 coordinate 24,774, forward strand.
TGATGGAAAAGCAGCAGTTTGGTTAGGTGCCATCGACGATTTATGGGAAATGGGCAAACCAACCGGACATGGCGGCCCATGGAAAAACACTAACATAAAGGCCGGCACCCCTTCAGACGCGTATTTAATTGGGCACTATGACAAACGCACTTTGGAAATTTCACATGAATCCAACAAGCCTGTTACCTTCAATATTGAAGTTGAACCAATCGGTCATGGCCCGTGGATGCTATATAAAGAGTTAACAGTCAATCCCGGGGAAATATTCAAACATGAGTTTTCTGAAAACTTCCAGGCTCGTTGGATTCGTTTTATCTCAGATAAAGATTGTGAAGCAACTGCCTGGTTGGAATATTATTAGATATTTGTATCTTTTATTTCAAATGATTCATGCCAAAATGAAAAGATTATTACTCCCGCTATTAAGTCTATTAATCTGTGTAAGTGGAATAAGCAAAAATCCAAATTCCGTATTAATAGAAACAGAAAGCTTTGACAATAAAGGAGGCTGGGTCATCGACCAACAATCCATGGATGTAATGGGATCACCCTACCTCATGGCACATGGTATGGGCATTCCGGTTACAGACGCTTCTACCACAGTGACATTTCCGAAGAAGGGAGCGTATAGGATCTACATAAGAACGAGAAATTGGACTGCCCCATGGTCAGACATCGCAACAGGACAGTTTCAGGTACTTGTTGATGGAAAACCTCTCGATCAGGAATTTGGAATAAGCGATAAAGATTGGACCTGGATAGATGGAGGAACTGTTGTGGCATCAAAGTCAACTATGGAAATCTCGCTTCATGACCTCACTGGTTTCAATGGAAGATGCGATGCTATCTATTTTACTTCAGATAAAGAGGACACTCCTCCAAATGATCTTTTGGGTTTGGAAGCACTAAGAAAGGAATTATTGGGCACTGATAAAGAACCCAAAGAAAATAAGTTTGACTTTGTGATTATTGGAGGTGGAATGGCTGGAACCTGCGCTGCAATTTCCGCCGCTCGACTTGGTGTAAAAGTTGCCCTGATACAGAACAGGCCTGTACTTGGCGGTAATAATAGCTCATAAGTTCGGGTTCATTTGGGAGCAAGAATAAATTTAGAACCCTATCCAGCACTTGGAAATCTGGTGAATGAAATTGGACCCGAGCTGGGAGGTAATGCTCAACAGAAAACTTATTACGAAGATGACAAAAAACTTAAAGCCGTCTTAAATGAATCCAACATTTCCCTATTTCTAAACTACCATGCAAACCGGGTTGAAATGGATGGCAACAAGATAGTGAAGGTAATTGCTCAAAATCTTGAAACCGGTGAAAAACAGGCTTTTTCAGCACCCTTATTCGCCGACTGTACAGGTGATGGGACCATCGGGTATCTGGCAGGAGCCGAATACATGTCTGGCAGAGAAAGTCGGGAAAAATTCAATGAACCAACCGCTCCTGAAAAAGCTGACAACCTTACCATGGGCATTTCGGTACAATGGTTTTCAGAAACTACTGAACACACATCTACTTTTCCGAACATAAAATGGGGGCTGCCATGGAGTGAAGAAAAATCATTTGCCATTACCCGGGGTGATTGGGATTGGGAAACAGGCATGGGCAAAGACATGATTAATGAAACTGAATTTATCCGCGATTATGGACTCCTTGTTGTATATTCAAACTGGTCGTTTTTAAAAAACCATCATTCAGAAAAAGAAAAGTTTGAGAACGAAAGCCTTAAATGGGTGGCGTATGTCGGTGGTAAACGCGAATCCAGAAGACTCGTCGGTGATTATATTCTTACAGAAAACGACCTCACAGGGCGGAATCTAATGCCCGATGGAACAGCACCAACATCTTGGACCATTGATTTACACTATCCTGATGCTGAAAATTCGAAACAATTTGATGGAGAAGCATTCAGATCTATTGCAGAACACATAAAAATCTATCCTTATCCAATCCCGTTCAGATGTCTGTACTCAAAAGATATTGACAACCTCTTAATGGCGGGTCGTGATATCAGCGTTTCTCATGTCGCACTGGGAACTGTCAGATTAATGCGAACTGGTGGTATGATGGGAGAAGTGATTGGTATGGCCGCTTCAATTAGTAATGAAAGAAAGGCTATTCCTCGGGAGATTTATCAAAATCATTTCTCAGCACTCGAAAAACTGATGTTAGAAGGCATAGGTAACCCCAATTTAACAAATAATCAAGATTACAATTTGGGTGCTACACTAATGGAGACCGGTAGTATAAAATGATTCGGGCAGTTGTTTTTTTTTTAGTTTCAGCACTTTTTACCGAATCAAAAACCGCTTTTTATGACAATCCCGTAGCCCACTTTACCGTTGCTGATTCTGTAAATATTGAAATAAATGCGATCTATGATAGCCTGGGGGTCTTAAGTAATTACAATGCTCATATTATCACACCGGTTTGCGAGGAAGATAAATGCTATGCAATTGAAGTGGATTTCTATTGGGATCAAATTGGTCGGTTTCATCATTATGATACAGTTCCTGGTAAAGGCTTAACCAAATTGGATCATGACCCTTTCACCGAATCAGATTTCATAAAGCTGAAAAATATACTCAATAACTCTAATTCAATACTCGCATCCTACACCAAAGAAGAGCTTGTACGCAATACACGAAGTTCTGATGTGGATGGAGTTTCAGGGGCTACCATCAAGGAGATTCAGGAAAGTGTAATCAACGGTGCCGTCTATTCATGCTTCACCTTGTGGCACATTGCAAATGGTTTAGCTGTAGATAGTCTTCAAAAGGTCACCAAAAAATTATTTAGTAGAGAGCTGATCAAAAATCTGGTAATCCAGGATGATCAGGAGATAAACTACTTTTTAATAAATAGTTTCTCGGAAAGGGATTTCACTGACTATTTACCGGAAATTCTTCAAACTATTCTACAGGGAAAAGGATACTATGCAAAGAATGCTGTTGAAAAAATTCCCAGTGAAATTTTGAGTAATATTTTAGGTCAAGGATTTTTCGCCACCAATTTTACCCGATTAGATTATTTCGCTCAAGTAGCATTTTTAAAAAAAATAAGCACAAAATCAATAAATGAGGATTTGAAAACTACCTTAAGGAATAATGTTGATAATAGAAATTCTTATAAAAATGACCTGATCAAAGTCCTGTTGGATGATGTAAATGATTAATAATTTCAATCCTAATTAGAAGTATCATTGCTAAGTGCTTATAAGCAGAATTCAAATCAAATATTTTCCATATAAACCCAATTAAAGATGAAACGAACTTTTAAAAAATCCGAACTCTTTTTCGTGTCATTTGCCATTCTGACCTTTCTTGCGAGTATGACACTTATCGCACAGGAAAAAACAGGGGTTGGTATAAAAGCACCCAAAAAAGCCGAAGTAATTTTTGATGGATCTCGTGAGATGCTGGATCAACAATGGACGTACTGGGAAGGTCCGAGATTTTCTTCTCAATTACCACTCAAATGGGAAATAGTCGACGATCCCGTGGATGATGGAACCGTTGTAAATAGTAACGACCCGTCAGTCACAGGAGGAAAATATGGTACGGCTGATATGGTTACAAAAAAGAAATACCGCGATTTCAGACTGCATATTGAGTTTCTGGTTGAAAAAGAAGGCGGCAATAGTGGCGTTTATCTGCAAAACCGGTATGAAATTCAAGTCTTAGATGGCGACAAAACCAAACATGGCATGGGCGCTGTGATTAACGAGACTGAATCCCCATACTATGCCTACAACGGAATTGGCAAATGGAATGCCTATGATATTACTTTCAGAGCCGCTCGATTCGAAAACGGTAAACTTATAGAAAAGCCCCTCGTGACCGTCTATTTCAATGGTCAGAAAGCGCATACCAATGTGCGCATCAATCAGGTTTGGGGAGGTGTCAATTCAGGGTTGGATGGTGGAAATGATGGCGGCAAAGGCATCACAGACACACCCGGTGGTCTGAAATTACAAGCTGAAGGACACGCAGTTCTTTATCGTAATATCTGGATCAAGGAATTGAATCTAAAGAAAGCTAATACTGATTTTTAATTTTATAAGTGAATTGGGTTTGAGGCTCATGTATATATTTCTATTGAAGTAGGCACTTAATAAATACAGATCACTTTGTAAGGACATGGCTTGTGGTCAACCATTTTA
>JAQCLE010000044.1 GCA_027592755.1 Bacteroidota bacterium
CTTCAATATTTCCAAGGACCGACTAATCACAATATGTATCGGCCTGTTGATTGAATAAATGTTAGCCTATGAATAATGCGGGTTAATCAATAATAAGCATTTAACTTAGTGAATGGATTGGCAACTCCTCTTTATAGGATTAGGGGCATTTTATTTCTTTGTTTTGATGATGATGGGACTGGGCTTTTTGCGCCTCCCACGAACTGAGGCAGCTTCTGAGTTACCTTCAATCAGCGTGATTGTCACAGCTAGAAATGAAGACAAAGATTTACCTGCCTGTATATCTTCACTGCTAGCACTTGATTATCCTTCCGGTAAAATTGAGATCATTTTAGTCGATGACAGATCCACCGATTCAACCCTCGATATAATAAAAAATGCGGCATCTGAGCATCCCCAGATCAAATATTTAAGTACGGAAAAAGCTGGAGAGAATAATCTTGAAGCCAAAGCAAGGGGAATCGCATGGGGCGCCAAGCACGCGAGTGGTGAATGGCTATTTATTACAGACGCCGATGCAATTGTTCAACCACAATGGATAAAGCACATGCTGTGGCAAGTAGGCAATGAAACGGGCATGGTTGGAGGGACCTTGATGATTAATGAAAATGGATCACTATTGTCTTTAATTGAAAAAATGAGCCTGGCTTATACCCTGCCTTTTGCAGCCGGATCAGCTGGCTGGGGACTTTCAATCGTAGGACCAGGCCCAAATTTAGCGATAAAGAGATCCATCTATGAAGAATATGGTGGTCTTGAGAATGTTGAATTTGGTGTTGCTGAGGACTTGGCACTTACTAAGATCGTTCAACAATCAGGGAAAAAAGTTAAATTTCATGGTTCGCCAGAAGTAACGATTAGAATGACTCCAGTGCCAACTTTTGATCATTTGATTTCGCAGCAAAGGCGGTGGATCAAGGGTGGTTTTGAAATGACGTGGGAGTACTGGGCAGGTCTAATTTTCGTTTTCACCTATCATTTCATTTTTTCGTGGATATTACTTTTTGGATGGATAGTCTCCATCGAAGGTACTTTGATCGGGTTGGCGTTTAAGCTTTCAGGAGATTTTTTCATGGTGTCATGCGAAAAACGAAAAATTGGTCTTCGGGCTGTTCTCCGGTATATACCCATCCAGTCATTCTACACCACCCTTATCTTTATTTGGTTACCAATCAGTTTTTTGCTTGCCAGGAATATCAGATGGAAAGGTGAAGGCTATGAAATTAAATATGATTAAGCTGTTGACCGAGTTGCCGGGAGTTTGTTGAAGCCAACCATATCACCACTTTTTCTCAAGCAATCTTTTATTCTTTTTTTAATGGTTAGTTTCCACCAAGGACCTCGTCTCACCATCAGACCTGCCTTAACCCATAGGTTATGCCAATTTCTACGAAACTCTGAAGTATAACCGGGCTGTGTTTTAACTACTGGTGCATAAATAAATTCCATTTTTTGAGTAGCCTCTTCAATGCACGGATTTCCGTAACCTGTCTTCCAGGTATTCTTTTTATAGATTTCCCTTATCCCATTGTGTGACCTGTTCGATCGCTTGTTCGAATCTTTTCTTCTATTGATATTTTCAGTCGGTAATTCTTTGTCAATTGTATCTTGAGCCCATCTCGTAGCCGAGGAAAGACCAAAGAATAACACTATCAGAAAAAGAGAGTAATGACCTTTCAATATCGGTTTTATTTAATGGCTAAATATAATCAGGTACCCCGAGATTGATCTGAATAACTTGATTTGTAGATGATCAGTGGGTTGTAAGTTAGATTTGCGCATTCTTCCTTTCATATGAAATTTCTCATAAGTTTTCTTTTAAGGCATATTCCCCGAAGGTACTTGCAGTTGTTCAGCCACATCGTAATGAGATTTGTTTCTGTATTTTACTTAGGCAACAAAGTAGAATGTCCTATTTGTGATCATAAATTCAGAAAATTTCTTCCATATGGCCGAAAATCAAGAGAAAACGCTCTGTGCCCAAATTGCCTCGCCCTCGAACGCCATCGTTTAATGTGGCTATATTTAAAAGAGAAGACTGACTTTTTCCAATCGAATAGCAAGTTACTCCATGTTGCACCTGAGATTTGTTTTATTAATCGCTTTGAACAATTGCCTCACCTTGACTATATCACCGCGGATATTGAGTCACCTTTGGCAAAGGTGAAGATGGATATTGAGGATATACCATTGGATGACAATTCTATTGATGTTGTATTCTGCAACCATGTTTTGGAACATGTGAATAATGATCAAAAAGCAATGAGCGAGATTTTTAGGGTTTTGAAGCCTGGCGGTTGGGCCATTCTCCAGGTACCTGTTTTCCATCCAATTCCTAACAAAACGCTTGAGAATTCATCGATTACTGATCCAAAGGAAAGGGAGAAAGTTTTTGGTCAGGACGATCATGTTAGACTGTACGGTAAAGATTATCCTGATCGCCTTAGAAGCGCAGGGTTTGCAGTAAAAGTTGAAGATTATGCGAAAGAAATAGGAGAGGAAGCCGTGAGAAGGTTTGCTCTTCCTACAGATGATCCAATCTATTTTTGCCGGAAACCTTCTGTTGGTGTTCAGCAATAACTTCCTTGTAAAGGCCAATAATTTTTGGGGTTATTACTTTTGAAGAGAATCGTTTTTCGAAATCATCCCTGATTTTTTGAGGGTCATACTGATCGTAATTATTAATCATTTGGAGCATTTTCTGGGCCAGGTCTTCAGGATTATTAACTTTTGCCAATAGCCCATTCGTTTCATTGACAATATCTTCAGGTCCGCCACAGGTTGTTGCGATGATTGGTTTGCCGCAGGCAATGGCTTCTGTTAACACGTTACCGAAAGTTTCATGTCTACTTGCTAAAATGAAGCAATCGCATTGATTAATATAGTTTTTTGTTTGTTGTCGAGTTAATTCACCAAGCCATTCAATATCTTCATGAAGATTAAGTGCTGCAGCTAATTTTAACAATTTCTGTTTTTCTGGGCCCTTACCTGCAATTTTGATTTTGACACTGTTATGAGTACTAAGGAGAGTGGATACTGACTTCAGTAGAATATCTATCCCCTTTTGTTCAACAATTCTTCCAGAGGTTAAGAAAGTAAATGTGTTAGAAGTTTTTACTGGAACAGACTCAAAGAATTTCTCATCAGCCAGATTATGGATAACTTCCGTTTGATTAAAGCCAAGTATGTTCATCCTCTTCTCCAAAGAATGACTTATTGCAATAATTCTCGTAGCTCCATCAAGTGGTTTTTTGATAATAGGTTTAGGGTTTTCGTTTGTGTCAAGAAATTCGTCAAATGGGAATGGACTCATTCTTGCGGTAATGATATATGGAATTTTGAATTGCTCTGAAAGTGCTTGAGCAATATAGCCAGCAGGGTAAACGGCTTGAGCGTGGATTAGTGAAGGCTTTCCAAATTGTGATTCAAAATGTCTAAGATTTCTTTTATTTGACGAGATTATGCCTTCACGATTTCCGGATCGATACTTTCTTGACCAAATGAGGGCAGGATCGTAATAGCTGAACAGGTTAGGCTTTATCAGGGTGTGGGAAGATTTTTGTTTATTAAAGGAAACAATCTTATATAGGTTTTTGACGTGATGCTTTACCCAAAGTAAATTGGATTCTTGCCCTTGCCCCCAGAGACTCACCCCAAAGTTTGCGCTGGGATGATTTCTCGCCAATGCCTCAATCTGTTCTTTTATAAAGATGCCATAGATTGGATTAGTGTCATTTGGGTACCATGAAGGGATGGCGAAGATGTTCAAATCAAGTTGTATTTGTATTTCAATTTATGTTTTTGAAAAGCAATAATTTCATTAAGTCTTTGAAACAGTGGCTTGTTGCAGATTTGTTGTGGTAGATAATCACGGAGCCAGTCATAGTATTTATCTGGAATTTCAAAAAGTTCTAATTCCCTTCTGTTTCTCAAATGATTATGATAATGAAGTATGGTTAGTTCATCTAGGCGCTTTGCCGGATTTTCAATTGTATTATGAAGATGAATAGGATAGTTGTGTACATGGCTTAGTTCATCCAACTCCTCTTTTTTAAACATTTTCACTGCTGTAGCACTAAAAACGGAGAGTTCGATAAAATAAAACTGGAGATAATTGATTTCAAAAAGCCGTATATTAGTCATTACTTTTTCGAAATTCCGAAGCCATTGCTGATAAAAGCCGTTTCCGGACTTTTTCACGATTAGGCTTGGGTTATAAAGTGCCCTCATTTGAGTCGACCCAACTGCGCTCTTAACGGACCAAACCTTTTCTAAGTCATGAATACCGCAGTGTTCATAGATCATTTTCCAAAATACATTAAGTGGTTCATTTGGTTTTTGACCAGTATTAATCCTCTCTTCTGGTTTTACCTTGACTTGATGATTTGGATTGATATTGAAAAGATCAGAAACACAGTTTAGGACCAAAAGATCCGTATCAAGAAAAACCAAAGTGTCAAACTCATGATCAAATTTTTGTTCACAATATGCAGAAGCAAAAATTTTGTTGGCGAGAGGGTAAAACTTATAACTTAAGTTTAGTTTTTCTTGGACTAATTCAACATTGGATTTATTCAGTTTCTTTTTGGTTGCGGCACATATACTCCCCTTACGGCCTGGGTTAATAGCAAATATGGGAATTGCTGGATCGAGCCCACCAAAGAAACGAAGGCTGTCCGCTAGCAGTATAGCCTTTTGTTCCAGATCACCTGGTTCAACCACAAAAACAACCCCAGGATTCATATCAAATATTTGAGACCGTATCTATGTTTTAGCTTATATAACTGATATTGAAAAATCTCAAGAGACTTTTTTTTAAACGTTTTTTGGTATTTTTTTAATGGAAGCTCATTCAAAAGCCATTCATATTGTATTTTATCCAAATCGATTTGATCAAGCCATTTCATTTCGTAAAACATATTATGATAATGAAGCAATTTAACATCACTTAGCGATTCGCAACGGTGATAAAGTTTGTTATGATGATTTAAACAATAGTTGCAACTATTGTTTAAAATTTTAACTTCTTGTTTGTCAAACTCTTTCATAACGCAAGCACTCAATATCATTTGTTCCACAAAAAATAAATCTCGCCCTGAAAGCTTAAAAAACTCCTTAGCTTGTGTGAGCGTAATAAAATGCTTCTTCCATTTATTGAAAAAGCCTCTTGAAGCTTTTGAGATTACTAGACCACCATTGAAATACGCATATATTTCATTATTTCTAATACTATTGAGAACAGTCCATCTTTGGTTATCAACTATTTGCAACCCATCAAATATCCATTTCCAAATCCAGGATTCCTCAACTTCTAATCTTTGTCCATATTCGTAAAAATCTTCGTCAGGTTTTAATGCTATCTCGAAGCTTCCGTCGTTTATAATCCTTTCTATTGGCTGAAGCAGTAATGTATCACTATCAAGATAGATTAGATATTCATACTTAAAACCATATTTGGATTCAATATAACTGGTAGTGTATACCTTATTTGCAAATGCATAAAAACGATGTTCTTCATTGATATTTTTTTGAATTAGAGTTATTTGAAGTTTATCAATAAGCTCAAGAGTGGAACTTGATAGAGATTTGTTAGCACGGGGATTTACTGCGTAAATGTCTGTATCATTTTGATGTAACAACCGAATACTTTTGACTGCCAAAAGGAATTTTTGCTCTAAATCGCCGCTCTCTACATTGAGAATAATTGCATTCATATGGTTAGTGCTGATATAATATATCAATATTGGGTCGAATTGAATTTGTGTATCCGGGGATATCAAATTTTTCAACAATACCCAAAATTCTTGATATTTGATCACAGCTGAGTTTTTCCTTCCACAAATTGAGTTGGTTGCCTGACTCGATATAGCTATTAGAATAATCTTCTGTCCATTGACTTGGTTTATAGTTAAATTTTTTAATCCCCTCAGGGATTGGTCTATCTAACCATTTGAAAATTCTATTAACTTCAAATTCAAAATTCTCATAGAGATTCTCATAAGATACAGTGAGCCATTTTCGATTATTGTTTTCATTTTTAATAGATCCTACCATGTTTAGGCACCAATGAGCAGCGAGATTTTCCTCTGTTGTCCGAATGTCATTTAGTATGTCTGCATAATGTCTGTAGAGCTCATTAAACCTGAAATTGGCAATCCTGAACTTTGGTAAATCACGTATTTGACTCCAATACGGCACATGCAATTGCGAATGAACAACTGCACACGGATGCCTCACCAATAATAGTGGTCGGATTTTAAGCTTTTCAACCAACCATGGCATCAACTGGTTCCCGAAGCAAAACTTGAAGATAAAAGTTTCAGTTCGAGATATTTTACGGATATCAAGATCCGCATATAATCCAAGCTTACTGATTTCCAGTTTGAACAACTCCTTGAAGAATTGTTCTGCTTCAGGCCATTCTGAATTTTCTGGAATGGGTTGCTGAAAATAGAAATTAAGGCGATGGTTCTTGATTTGATCGCATCGTCCGATATTGGGGTGTGGCATCTGGCCATTGGTACTCATTCTTCCTCTCCACAGCGGTTCTATGATAGGTCTTGATTTAGGAATAGTGCTAAGAATTTCCGTAAGCCAGGTTGAACCCCCTCTATGCTGGGCGAAAACAAATATGTTTTTTAAGATTTCGCTTTCTGGTAACTGAGACCTGCGCTTGCAAAAAGGTTCCAAATAGAAATGAAGCAGATACCTATCATAGAGTTTTTTCCAAATTGAATATTTAACGAGGTAATCACTCATTATCGGAAGTTAAGTAGTTGATAGGTTTTCTGAAACTTGCAATGTCTACCCGTTCAAAGATGCCGCTTTTTGGAATTTAACAAAATGTTCTATCCTTTTGAGACCAATGATAACCAAAGAACCACTTGTTTCCATCATTTGCACCTGTTTCAACCAGGAGGCATTCGTTTCGGAAGCGCTTCAGTCGGTGGTTGACCAAACTTATCAAAGCATTGAAATTATTGTTATTGATGATTGCAGCGCTGACTCCAGTTATGAACGAATAGTATCATATGCAAATCAAAACAAGATTATCAAAGTTGTAAAAAATGAAATCAATTTGGGTTTGTGTAAGAACTTTAATCATGGATTGAAATTAAGCTCAGGCAAATATGTAATCGATTTTTCCTGTGATGATGTTCTTTTACCGGATAGAGTCAAAAAGCAAGTCAGGTTTTTTGAATCGTTGCCTTCAGAGATTGGCGTGATTTTCTCGAATGCTGAATACATTGATGAAAATGGAAAATACCATCATCATTTTTATCCACCGGATCACGAAGGTCGTGCAATTGAAAAACCGCCGTCCGGAGATATCTACAACCAATTGATTGATCGATATTTCGTTTCAGCGCCATCAATGATGATGAAGCGAGAGATGCTGATTCAATTGGGTGGTTACGATGAAGCATTAGCCTATGAGGATTTTGATTTTTGGATTCGTTCGTCAAGAGAATGGAAATATGCGTACCAGGATGAAATACTGACCAAAGTAAGGATCACACCCGGCTCATTGTCAGGTGGTTATTACCACGAGAATGACGATCAGCTCATGTCGACATATGAAATATGTCAGAAAATTAAAACACTCAATAAAACAGCTGAGGAGGATTCGGCACTAATCAGAAGACTGGAGTATGAGATTAAACACGCGGTGTTTGCAGATAAAAGAAGGGAAGCTGATCTAATGCTTCAGCTGTTAAGTGAGATGCAGCCCTTGTCACTTACTCAGAAATTCCTTAGCGGCTTAAGCAAGACTTCACTGAAAACAGGATGGATTCGTGATATTGTGATGAAATTCCGATCCAGGGTATGAATAGCGCAAAAAAGGGTCTTTTCTGGGCCAACTTATCAACCATACTCATGTCGTCATCCGGTGTTTTGGGAAGGCTAATAACAATTCCTTCACCGGTAACAACATTACTAAGATGTGTCTTTGGTGCTGCATTTCTGACCTTCTTATCATTAGCGTTGGGGAGATCGCTAAACGTCGATTTTAAAAGGCACTATAAGACCATGCTTGTTTGCGGATTTTTCCTGGCGCTTCATTGGAGTACTTATTTTTATGCACTTCAGATATCCAATGTATCAATAACCATCATGTCGGTTTTCACCTATTCTATAATGACTACGCTTCTGGAACCTTTGTTTTTTGGTGGGCGAATGGAGCGGTTTAATTTATTCAACTCAGTTGTGGTAGTGATCGGATTGATAATCCTTGTACCGGATTTTAACCTTGAGAATCGCCATACAATGGGCATAATTGTTGGGCTGTTTTCAGGGCTATGCTATGCAATAAGAAACATTACTAGTAAAAAACTTGTTGAGCATATGCCAGGTGAAATAGCCTTGATTTCTCAACTGGTAATATCTTCAATTCTTTTGATGCCAGCCATCTTTTATTTTGATTTCAACATATCACAAGACCAGTGGATTTACATAGGTATTTTAAGTGTTTTGGTCACCGTCCTGGGACACCTGGCATTAATTTTTGCCTTTAAAAACCTCTCTACAAGTTCAGCAAGTATTTTGACCAGTATTCAACCTGTGTATGCTATTCTTTTGGCTGTTGTAATTGTTGATGAAGTGTTGGAAACGAATGTCATAATAGGTGGGGGGCTAATTTTAATTGCAGTGGTGTTGCAAAACCTGTTGCCGACTTTTATGAAGAAGAAGTCGAAAGAATAGGTGATTCATCAAAATTTTTCCATGATCGTAATGCACCGGTATTTCTACCTTTGCCGACATGGAAAATCCCTGGAGGAAATTAAGTGGTAAATTAATATATGAAAATCCCTGGATCTCGCTTGAAGAGCATCAGGTAATTAATCCCCGAGGTGGCGAAGGTATTTACGGTAAAGTGCATTTCAAATACAAGGCATTAGCAATTATACCCCTTGATGAGGAATTGAACACGTGGCTTGTCGGACAATATCGTTATGCTCTAAATGAATACTCATGGGAAATTCCTATGGGTGGGGGTCCTCTTGATGTGGATATTCTTGAATCTGCCAAAAGGGAGTTAAAAGAAGAAACTGGCCTCACTGCATCTAAATGGGAAAATATACTTCGCATTCACACGTCAAATTCTGTAACCAATGAAGAGGGCTTTATATTCCTGGCACAGGACCTCACTGAAGGCGAAACGCAATTTGATTCAACAGAAGATTTGGCCATTAGAAAACTTCCCTTTCACGTAGCCATAGAAATGGTAATGAATCAGGAAATAACAGATAGCCTGAGCATTGCCGGTATTCTGAAACTTGCCCGTCTGCTTAAGCTATAATGCAACCTCACAATTATAAAGAACACTTCAGGCGAAATATATCACTCGCTTTTCCGGTGATGCTCAGCCAACTTGGGCATGTATTGGTGGGTGTTGCTGATAGCGTGATGGTTGGTCAATTAGGTACAGTACCCTTAGCCGCAGTTTCTTTGGCTGGAAGTATCTTTCATTTACTTATGTTTTTCGGAATTGGTGTTTCCTACAGCCTCACGCCATTGGTGGCGGCTGCTGACGGTGAAAACGACGCCTCTAAAAGCATTGCTTTCCTTAAACATGGATTTGTTGTAAATACTTTTATAGGCCTCATCCTGGCGGCCATGATGTATTGGTCAAGTGGTTTACTTTATCATTTGGACCAGGAAGCCGATGTCGTAACCATGGCAATTCCGTTCCTTTCAATTATTTCATGGTCTGTTATTCCCCTGATGATGTTTCAGAGTTTCAGGCAATTTGCTGAAGGTCTGTCATTCACTAAGCAATCGATGTATATCTCCTTATCAGGGAACATTGTGAATGTGGTCTTAAACTACGTTTTGATTTTTGGTCATTGGGGATTTTCAGAAATGGGTATGAATGGAGCAGCTTTGGCAACATTGATTTCAAGAGTCATAATGACTGTCAGTATTGGGGCATTTGTTCTCTATTCACCATTATTCAGCACTTATTGGAAAAAGTTCAACTTAAAAGGTTTTTCATTCAAGATTGCAGAGCAGCTTCTTAAGATCGGTATACCTACCGGTTTACAATTTATATTCGAAATTGGTGCTTTTAGCATGGCAGCCATAATGATGGGTTGGCTAGGCGCTGAACAGCTTGCAGCCCACCAAATAGCGATTAATGTAGTTGCGATTACTTATATGATGGCAACAGGAATTTCGGCTGCTGCAACCATAAGAGTGGGCAATCAATTGGGTAGGAAGGATATTCCTACATTGAGGATGGCGGGGAATACATGCTTTTTAATGGTTGCGGTTTTTATGGCAACCTGCGGAATAGTTCTTATTTCGTTGAATGAATATTTACCGACGCTTTACATTCACGACAAGGTTGTAATTGATTATGCCTCTACACTTTTGATGATAGCCGCTTTTTTCCAAATATCAGATGGCGTACAGGTTGTTGGATTAGGGGCTTTGAGAGGCCTTGGTGACGTTAGAATGCCGACTATTTATACCTTGATTGCTTATTGGATAATGGCATTGCCAATCGGTTACTTTTTAGGGATTCAACTTGAGTTTGGTGTCATTGGGATTTGGATGGGGTTATTGGTAGGATTATCAATTTCTGCAATTATGCAGTTTTGGAGGTTTCGGAGATTAACCCTCATACTTCTTAATAATTCTAAAGGCGAGGTACAATGATTTTACCAATAAATCAGTGCTTTAACTAACAGTGCTTTTCTGCCTCAGATAGTTTAGTAATTTTACCTGCTTTTGAATTTGACTTTAACAATTGAAAATGAAAGAAATTGCAATAGGAATTGATATTGGAGGGACAAACACAAAGATTGGACTTGTTGATCGGGAGGGAAATATCCTATATCAGGACTCTATTTCGACGATGGCTGATGGAAATGTTAATGACTTTATAAAGTTCCTCAAAGAAAAACTTACCGTCATTTTGAGCTCGCACAGTGATATTACAATCAAAGGAGTTGGCATAGGAGCACCCAACGCAAACTATTACAAAGGTACTATCGAATATGCCCCGAATATTCGATGGGGGGAGTATATCCGTTTCAAGGAGGCCTTTTCTCAACAATTTGATTATCCGATGGTCTTAACCAATGATGCTAATGCAGCGGCTTTGGGCGAGATGGTTTATGGCAATGCCCGGGGCATGTCTGATTTTGTATTGATCACACTTGGAACCGGATTGGGAAGTGGGATTGTTGTAAATGGCAACGTCGTCTATGGTCATGATGGATTTGCAGGTGAACTTGGGCATGTTAATGTAAAACTTGCAGATACCGTACTACATACAAGCCCCGAGGCCATTTTCCTTTTTGGAGGATTGGTTAAGGCAGGAGACTACCTTTTGACACCTACCAAAAAGTACATGGAGGAGTCGATTTTCAAGATGTTCAAGAATAAGGTAAAACTTCTTGCATCCGGTTTAATGGATAGAAATGCAGCGGTATTGGGTGCCTCAGCTTTGGTTTGGAAAGAATTTGAATAGGGTTTTGATTCAAAGAGATTTATTGTGGCTCCAATATGCTTTAGCGTAATGCTGGACATCGAATCCTAACGAGTCTTTAACCGAGATTAGCACATCTTTTGTGAAGACTTTGGCAATATTTCCCTGAATAAATCTTCGGCCTGAGGTAAATACTGGTTGATGGATAAGTTTCAATTTACCAACCCGTTTCAAATTCCGACAAAAGTGGGAGGCCTCCATGATGGGAAACTCAGGAAATCCACCAATGGCTTCAAAAACTTCCTTCTTCACAAATATTCCCTGATCTCCGAAGTAAGTTTTTTGACTGAGATAACGAAATCGGTTAACTGATTCAATGATTATGAGCGATGGCAGTCGTTCTAAGAACTTCAGTTCAAAAGCACCACCAACTATATTTTTTTCTGATACAGCTTCTGATATCAACTTGTCAAAATTTTGGGGTACGCAGGAATCCGCATCCAAAAACAAAATATTTGAAAAGATAGCTAGGCGAGCACCTGCATTTAATGATTTATATTTTAGCCCTGCATAATCCGGTTCGGACAACAACTTGATGTCCGCAGACAGGGTGTTCAGCGTTTCGTCTTTAGAACCGGCATCCACGACAATAATTTCTATTTCATTTAGGTCGGATGCATGCTGCTTTATTAATTCCAGGCATTTGGGGAGATATTGTTCTTCGTTTAAAGTTGGGATAACAATGCTAAGCCCGGGCATTTCGATTGATCTTTAAACCCGAAACTAATCGATGCAATTACAAAACAAGAATTAATCATGATCAATGATTCAATTTCGAGACGTAAGAGTGTCTGATTCATACCTAAAGGCCTATTCCGATTCTGATTTCTACTCTCTTGTAGAGTCTTTTTTCAGTAGAGCTGTCACCTTCACCCATTGGAGAAGCAAAATCTGCTGGAAATCTCCAGTCATAAAAATTATTACTTCTCTTAACCTGGGAATTTTGAAGTTTGTAGCCAACAGATGTAGTGAGGTAGGTTTTTTTCAGCTTAATTCTGACACCCGCCCCCGGGCTTACTAAAAATCCCCCTTTGACATCCACTTCATTATTAAAGTAGACATTGTCGCCTTTTTTTACCCCAAAACCATAGCCAGCATCCAGATAATAGAACGGTGTTACGCGTGAATCCAGAACGTCACCCCTGAAAGAGGCATACACTGGAATGATGTTCAACTGGTTATGAACCTGATAGCCTGTACCGAGACCGACTCCTAAAAACCTGTTGAATTGAAACCCATTGATTACCAGAATCGATGGATGGGCTTCAGCCGTACTAAAGTCATTTGATTTCCCTACGGTTACACCGAGGTTCATTTCATGCCACAGCCCCCGGCTTTTGTTTTTATAACCTAATTTATCAAAACCTATATCCTTTATGTTTGCAAAATCTTCTCCATCAACTGTAATTGAATTGCCTGCAACTTCAATTATTATCCGCTGGTCTGCTACATATTCGGTAATTTTGCCACGATATTCACTGCCATCTTTGAATTTGATGACGTCTTTCGGTGTCTGTTCCTGAGCTATTGCAGTGAAAATAACGAACGTGAAAAGAATGAAAAGAAGGGTTCTCATGATGTAAATGCTATAATGCGATAATTGATATGGAACTTAGGAAATTAAAGGCTCCTGTTTCACAATCGTATTCATATTGGTAGAAACCATCGTTGCCTATCACCATCAGGTTATCATTTAAAGGAATTACATCGATTGCACTTAAAGCTTGTTGATGGCTTATTAACGTTATGTTGTCAACGTCTGAGGCATCAAAAAACTTGAGACCGAATTCTCCTTCTGTAATAAAAAGGCATGTTCCGTCGATGCCAAGTCCATGGGGGTTTTGCATCGGATAAGTCTTATGAAGCTGGGGGTCGCTAAGATCACTAATATCGACAATGTCTAACTGATTAGTAAATCCGGCGCACTCCGTTCCTGATCTAAGCGTTACGTAGGCATAATCGCCCTGAACTACTACAGGATCGCAACTATTGATGTGTTCATAAGTAGAGAGCCAAACAGGTGATTCAGGGTTTTGATTGTCATAAATGTGCATGCCGTTGCTGGAACCAACAAAAAGCTTGTCACCATATGGAAATAATGTTTCGATACCCCAACCAAGGTGAATGATCGCACCAGTCTCCGGTTCAGTTAAATTGCTGATATCAAATAGGCGCATTTCCCAGCTATTGATGGTATAAAGGTAATTATCATAAATTGTGAATTTCGCCAGTGAACCTCCAACACCTGCGGAATTAGTGTCATTTACGGGGGCACCGCTCATTCTTTTATTGAAACTACCTTCTGCCAGGATTGCAACATCGCCATAATAAATCTGATTACCCATTTCACAATCACTATCAAAAGTTTGATTGACTATGCTCTCTTCCCATTCCACAATCAAACCTTTGTTTTCATCCCATAATCCGACATAGAAGTCATAATTAGCAAATACACTGAATTCCCGGTTTACTTCTATAACATTTGAAGGATCGGAAATGTCGAAAACGACGAGATCAACATAGCTATCAGCATAGAGATAGTTTCCCTTGGCAGCCATGTCAAAATTCCCGGGAATATTAACGAAACCTACCTTCTGCGGCTGTTCAGGATTTCGGTTATCAATAATATGAATACCCTTACCAGCTTCATTGATGTATAGAAAGTCGTCTTTGTAATAAATCCTACCGGGAGAGTTAATTTCTTGTGGCGGGAGGTATTCAACACTCTCCCGAATTTCCTGTGTAGTCAAATAAACCGGTTGGTAGCTCACATAAGAATGTGTAATCTCGCAGCTGTCGGTACAACTCGAGTTAAGGAATAAAATAAGGATGGCTGAAGCTTCCCAAAACCCCTTAAAACCCGGAATAACTTTTCTAACTGATGATTTCATAACCTGAAATTGATGTGTGTGCTAATGACCCACTGTGTTGATGATAGGTTGGAAAGACTCTAAAATTTATCTGTTTAGCTCCATTGGGAACGTTGTAAGGTCAATACCCCAGACTAAAGGCAATAAGAAATAAACAATGATTACGACAACCACTATTGATAGCAGATTCATAACGAAACCAGCCCTAACCATATCTTTCATTTTTATATATCCTGAACCGAAAACAACGGCATTCGGAGGTGTGGCCACCGGAAGCATAAAAGCGCAAGTTGAAGCCATACATGTTGCGGCCATCAATGGAAAGGGATGTACTCCGATTCCTGCCGCCAATGCCGCCATAATAGGCATCATCAGCGTACATGTAGCAACATTTTGAGTAATCTCTGTGAGAAAGTTAACCGCCGTAACAACGATAAGAAGAGCGATCCAGAAAGGAATAGCACTTAATGATGCAAGTTGCGCACCTATCCACAAAGTAAGCCCCGACTCTGCGAAAGCAGCAGCGACCGCAAAAGCACCACCAAAAAGCAGGAGTACACCCCAGGGTAATTTTAAGGCTGATTGCCAGTCCATTATCTTTTCACCTTTCAAAGAAGATGGAATAATAAATAAAAGTGTTGCTCCGATCAATACTATAACTGTGTCATTCAGAGCGGGGATAATTGGTGTTATCAGATAACTCCTGGTTATCCAACAAAACGCTACTGAGCTAAATACACCGAGGACCCACTTTTCTTCATAGCTCATAGGGCCAAGGGCGTTTAACTCATTTTGAATAATCGTTCGGCTACCAGGAATTCTCTCATTGCTAAGTTTAAATGAGAAACGGGTCATGTTTAACCAACAAATTGCCAACAGAATTATTGAAACAGGAAATCCGATTGCAAACCACTCATCAAATGGAATAGACGTACCATAGAGGCGATCTACACTTTCAACGAATATCAGGTTGGTAGGAGTCCCAACTAATGTTGCTATTCCACCAATAGAGGCTGCATATGGCAAGGCTAAGATTAAAGCAATCGGGAAGGTTTCTGAACCCTCAATTGGCTTATCAGTCTTTTCATTAAATATTTTGAATTGGACGATTATTGACAAGGCAACTGGTAACATCATTACTGTAGTTGCAGTATTTGAAATCCACATTGACAGGAAACCCGTTGCCAACATGAATCCCAACACCATCTGGCGCATATTGGTACCTATAACATAGATGATTTTCAGGGCAATTCTTCGATGCAGGTTCCATTTTTCCATAGCAATTGCCAACATGAATCCCCCCAGGAACAAGTAAATGTAAGAATTGGAGTAGGCATCGGAACTCGTCCTGATGTCCATTACATCCATGAGAGGATAAATAATCAGTGGCATTAGTGACGTGACTGCGATAGGGATGGCTTCTGTCACCCACCAGATGGCTATCCACGATGTGCAAGCGAGAGCAGCATGGGCAGTAGGCGACATATCACCAAAAGGCCCTGTGATGTAGAGCAAAATAAATACTGCTGGACCAAGAACTATGCTTATGGTTTTATTCACCTTATTGGGTTATAAACTCTCAAACTATCATATTTTGAGATGTCTTTCAAATTCGAGCCGAATAGCTATTATAAATTAATCTGAATTCCAAGTTCAAAACCTTGATATAGGAAGTTGCGAATGCCATATTGATAATTTAGAAAGAAAAATGTCTTATTTCCCAATTGTTTTTCAGCACTTATTTTCATAACTACAGGCTTATCTCCAATATGATGATAACCGGAATAGCCTCTTAAATTTTGAGAAAAGGACCATGTCTTTTTTTCAATTTCGTATCCAAAACCATAAAGCAAGGCATCATTTTGGCGGAGACTCTCATCATTTGTTTGCCAGGCATAAAAGCCCAACATGGCAAATGAGCGGAATGACAAATCATTCAATTGAAAAGTTTTCCCTATCGATGCATCAAAATAGTATCCGGGTGAATCGATGAATCTCGCCGGGTTATCGAGCCCTGATGATGCAGTCTTCAATCCGATGCGAAGGGCGAGATCGATTTTATTTTGAGATTGCCGAAGCAACTGAATATTGGTATTGATATAAACATCACCTATTGCCGACTTTTTATCATAAAATTTGTAATAAACATTGCGTTCGGTTTTACGTCGATGTGATACACTGTATAATTCCATCGGAACCATAAACAGATCAACGGAGATTCGCTCTTTCAAAAAATTGTAATTCAGGTACAACGCCGGATTGAAAGTCTGGTCGCCAGATCGGTGGTAGTAGTTGGCACCAATTCGTAAGTAAGTTATATTTTCTATCCTTCCCTTGGAGATATTGGGAACAGGCATGGCATTCGGACCAGTATATTTTGGTGAATAGATCAGGTATTCAGACCAGTGAGTTTCACCGTCCCAACCTACGTTATCGGCCCACCATTGTAAGGATTGGGAATATCCTTCAATGGATACAAATAGAAAGAGCCAGATGAAAAGTCTAAATACCACAAATTATAATTCGGTTTAAAATTGAGATGTTTCTCAAGTTTAAAAAATTCAATTGACATAAATAAAAAAAGGCCATCTACTAAGTGAAGTAATGACCTATAATTATTTTGATAAATGAAGCCTAGGCTTTCTCAGATTGTTGTTTAGCCTTGAACATCTTTTGCTGAACATCGGAAACATCAACATTAAAATCAATCATCTGAGCAGATTGCATACTTTTAAGATAAAAATTCACAGCTTCTTCTGGTAAATTGTTAGCCATGTAATAGTCACCCATTATTTCAAGGTTAGAGGCAGTTTCCTTAATGGCTAAAGATTTTGATATCCATTCTTTGGCCTCATTCAGATGACTTCGCTTTCTTATCATTTTTTCTGCAGATTTGGCATAAGTCATCCAATCATCAGGTGATGCACTTGCAACCTCGACACTGACTTTGTCAAAAAGTTTATCAGGGTTTGCAGATAACATGGTGACAGACAGGAAGAGAGCGGAAAATAATCCCATTCTCAACAATGCGTTTTTACTAATTCCTTGCATAATCTATTAGTTTTTAAGTTTTTGATCTGATCGGATAGTTTACATTCATTGTGCCATAATTGACAAAATGCTTAAAATCAGATAGTTACATGTAATCCTAAGTAATAAGTATTCTATCTAATGTTCGTTTTTGTTACGGTAAGTGTCCTAAGTCGAACAATAAAACTTTTATAGATTTTTATCGTAGCTCTGGCTTCATGGTCGTTTCTGGTGACCAGAGGACCTGTACTGGCATGCATATTTCTTGCTATTTCAATATTGCTGCATAATCATTTCATTTGATGCCGCTTTTAATCATATAAATCGAACATTTTTCCAATAAGACAATTACAATTGCACTATAGTTAAATAATTGTGTAAAAAGTTAAAAAAGCAGAAATATGGAGCCTATTGCGCAACAGGCTATGACGCCTGGTATAATAAAAAAAATAGACGAAGCTGGCATTGTTGCTGTACTGATCTTGGATGAGTTAAAGCATGCTGTTCCTTTAGCCAGAGCGCTTCTCAAAGGAGGCGTGGATTCGATAGAGCTAACGCTTCGTACACCCGTTGCTTTGGAAGCAGGAAGAGCTATAAAAAGAGAAGTCCCTGAAATAACCCTTGGGTTTGGAACGGTGCTAACAAAGGAACAGGTGAAAGCCGTAAGGGATGTAGGCGCCGATTTTGCCGTGGCTCCAGGATGTAACCCACGAGTAATCGAAGAAGCATACAATCAAGGTTTGTCATTCGCACCTGGAATAATGACTCCAACCGATATTGAAATGGCACTTGAACAGGGTTGTCGTATTTTAAAGTATTTTCCCGCAGAGACTTCTGGTGGTATGAATCATCTGGTAAACATGGTTGCTCCCTACCAATATTTGGGTGTCAAGTTTATTCCCCTTGGAGGGTTGAACATTGACAATGCACGTGACTACCTTGAATCACTTCTAATAACAGCTATTGGTGGTTCATGGGTGGCGAAACGCCCGCTAATCCATAGCGAAAATTGGGACGCTATCACCAATAATGCTCGTGAAATAAGAAGCTTAATAAAGGAGATAAGGTCAAAAAAGTAATTTTAAACCCAGTTGAGATAGTTATAAATCTAAAAAGCTAAGTATGAAAAGAGTAGTTACATTCGGTGAAATAATGGGGCGTCTTGCCTCTCCTGCGAATCTGCGCTTACGTCAGACACGTGAATTAGAGGTCACCTACGCCGGAGCGGAAGCGAGTGTTGCAGCTTCCATATGTAACTTTGGTGGAACAGCACGTTACGTGACGGCATTACCAAAGAATGCACTGGCAGAAGCCACCTTGGATTCGATTCGGGCGGTCGGGATTGATACCCAGTACGTACTGCAAACCAATAAAGGCCGGTTAGGCCTATATTTTCTTGAAACCGGTGCCAACCAGCGTCCGAGCAATGTTATATACGACCGTGAAGACTCTGCAATTGCGATCACCCCGGCTGATCAGTACGACTGGGAGGGTATTTTTGATGGAGCCAGTTGGCTGCACCTAAGCGGCATTACCCCGGCTCTTTCTAAGAATGCCGCTGAAGCAACGCTGGTCGCAGCACAAAAGGCGAAAGCCGCAGGGGCATCAGTTTCAATCGATCTTAATTTCCGAGGCAAACTCTGGAAATGGGACCAGTCTAAATCTGCTCGTGAATTAGCTCAGGAAACAATGCGAACCATTTTACCATCCGTTGATGTAGTTGTTGCTAACGAAGAAGACTGCCATGACGTTTTGGGAATAAAAGCAGGCGATACCGATGTGCACTCAGGAACGCTGGATACATCACGTTATCCGGATGTTGCTCGCCAGGTTGTCCAGCAGTTTCCAAATCTTATCAAGGTTGCCATTACCTTACGGGAGAGCCTTTCAGCATCTCACAACAATTGGGGAGCTATGCTATATGATGCTGAGTCAGATCAGCCATTCTTTGCTCCACTTGACGCTGATGGGAATTATAGACCCTACCAAATCAAGAACATCGTCGATCGTGTAGGTGGGGGAGATGCCTTCGCTGGCGGTTTGATCTTTTCATTAACAACACCTGATCTGAGTGATTCGCAAACTGCCGTGAACTATGCGGTAGCGGCATCATGTCTTAAACATTCTATTAAGGGGGACTTTAATTTTTCCACACGATCTGAAGTTGAAGCTCTAATGGGAGGATCTGGCTCTGGCAGAGTTGTTCGATAGTCTATTATTGATTAACCCACAATTATCATGAAGAGCTTTAACATATCCATCGGTTTTTTGGTTGGTATTTTTCTTGTGGCTTGCTCCAATCAAACCAATTTTGATTTAAGTGCGGGCTCCTTCAGGATGATCCTGAATGCTCAGGGAAATGTTGTTGGTTTTGAAAATAGTTTAAATGGGCAAGACTACCATTTCAAGGACACGCTTTCACCTGTGATGACAGTATGGAAGAATGGAGAGGTGCTCTCTCCTCAAGCAGCCATATTTGATGCAGCGCAGGGTAATCTTGTCCTTGATTATCCCCAGGAAATACAGGCAAACATTAAGGTGCAGGAAAAAGAAACCCACCTTACCCTTGAACTAATCTCTCTGACGGACAGCGAAGCTGTGGATTTGATTCTTTGGGGACCTTACCCAACAACAATTAGGGGCGTAATCGGCGAAACCGTAGGAGTAGTTAGAGATGAAGTATATGCCATTGGTATCCAATCGTTGAATCCCAGGACCTTGGGTGGATATCCGTGGAATGATAATGACGCCATGCCACAGATCGACATTTTTGAAGGAGGAGATTTTTCTGATATGAACGAAGTTGGGAAACGGGAAGTGTTGTATCGGGTAGAGGCGGCTAAACCTACTGATTTCGGAAGTACGCTGCAGGCTTATACTCGTAATAGAAACAAGGAAAGGATAATCGAAAATTGGGGCAAGGAAAGGTATGTCGCTCCTGCTTTTGAAGATGGAGGGGTTATAGGATCTAAAATTGCACTATTTGGCTCACCGGAAAGTGCTGCTTTGGAAATAATTGGTAAAATTGAGTTAGCTGAAGGACTTCCACATCCAATTATTGACGGTAAATGGGGAAAGATGGCCCGGACAGCTTCAGCGGCTTATATGATTTTGGCCTTCAATGAGAAGAACATCGATCAGGCAATTAAATATACCAAAAATGCTGGATTAAGGTACCTCTATCATCCAGGCCCTTTTGAAAACTGGGGGCATTTTGACTTGAATGAGGGATTCCCAAATGGAAGAGAGGGGATGAAAACCATTGTTGATAAGGCTAAAAACAAGGGGGTTTTAGTTGGTGTACACACTCTATCCAATTTCATTACGACCAACGACCCCTATGTCACTCCAATTCCAGATGAAAGGCTGGCTAAAGTTGGTTCCAGCGTTCTCAATGAAAATATTGATACCAGTCAAAAGGAGATACCGATTACCTCCCCGGATTTCTTCAATGAACTCGAAAACAATAACCTGAAAACAGCGCAGGTAGGTTCAGAGTTAATTCGCTATGGCAGCGTTTCAAAACAGGCACCATGGATGCTATTGGATTGTCAACGGGGGGCTTATGGAACTGAGGTATCTATACATGAAAAAGGCGTTAAAATCAGTTTACTTGCCGATCACGGCTATAAAGTCTTCTTAACCACACCTGGATTGGGAGATGAAATGGCCCGCAACATCGCAGACCTTTTCAATGAAACGGGCTTACGTCAAATCTCTTTTGATGGAGTAGAAGGCAATCGATCCACGGGTATGGGAAACTATGGAGAGATCCTGTTTACCAATGCCTGGTACGACTATCTTTCCGAAGATATCAAGACTCATTTTATTGCCGATGCCAGCCGCACCTCCCATTATTTTTGGCATATTTATTCGAGGATGAACTGGGGGGAACCCTGGTACGCAGGTTTTAGAGAAAGCCAGACGGAATATCGTCTCAAAAACCAGAAGTACTTTCAGCGCAACTACATGCCGGGAATGTTGGGTTGGTTCAGTATGCATCCTACTACCAGTATTGAAGATATCGAATGGATGCTAGCTCGATCTGCGGCATTCAATGCCGGCTATGCCTTTGTGGTCAATATTGAAGCACTTGAAAAAAATGGATACACTAATGAAATACTTGATGCGATTGGTGAATGGGAGAAAGCCCGAATGGCCAACGTTTTTACAGAAGAACAGCGGAAAATGATGGAAGACATCAATAATGAATTTCATCTTGAAACGAAGGGCGAAAACCAGTGGAATCTTAACCAGGTAATTTCCTATAAGTTCAAACATGAGAAAAATATCAGGCAACCTGGAGAACCCTTGTATTCCGTCTTTGAGTTTGAGAATAATACAGGGGAAAATACCATGCAGTTCATTTTAACAGCTGTTGATGCGGATCTTTCCAACATCATCCTGGAATTAGATAACTATAAAAAGATTAATTTTCCAATCGGCCTGAAGGCCGGTCAAAGCTTAAAATATGAAGGAGGTGAATTGGCGACTCTATACAATGAAAATTGGCAAAAAATTGGTGAAGTAAAGATGATAGAACCTGACCTGATGATTTCTGATGGATCACATGCCATTAACTTTGAGTGCACATTTTCACAGGGAGGAAAATCGCCTCTGGCGAAATTGGAAGTAAGATTTGATGGACCTGCTCAGGAATTAACAAAATAAAAAGAGCAAACCATTCAGTTTAAAGGAACTTCAATGCTGACGGTTCCTAAAAGACCTGGATCCCAAATTCTATCATTTTCATACAGATAAGACAACGTTCTGGTGATGTCAATCAGTGTGGATCCTATATTTCTCATTTCCATCTTTTCGGAAGTCACCGGACCGACGGGAAACGCGATGTCAACTGTCATGCTTCTTGACATTCTGTCAACGATTACAGATTCTCCGTGAGCGTCATACCTGATTGATCCTTCCCTTATAGCAAGTGCCGATGAAGAATTTGGACTAAATATATCGCGACCGACAAAGGGTGAAGGATCAATATCGTTAATTATGGTTAATAACGTTGGACCAATATCAACATGGCTAACATGTTTATATACAGTTCTTGGCTTTCCTATTAGTCTTTCTGGCCCAACTATCATTCCTGAGGTCCATTGTGTATCATTAATGGATTTGTTGGAAGTGAGGTCGAAGTTTAAATAGTTGGCATGATCACCAACTATAATAAGCAGTGTGTTTTCCCATCTTTCCCTGGTCTTCAATCCATCAACAAATTTCCCAAGATAGTGATCTACATAGCTCATGCTTTTGATGTAATTGTCCACAACGTCACGACCAAATTCAAAGTCACCGGTACTGTCATTTGGGGTACCGTAAGGCATATGCGGAGATCGTGTTTGGATAAAAGCAAAGATTGGCTGACCCAGACTAATACTATCATATTCCTGAAGTTTGGTTAAACTTAT
This sequence comes from Bacteroidota bacterium, assembly GCA_027592755.1. Taxonomy (GTDB): domain Bacteria; phylum Bacteroidota; class Bacteroidia; order Cytophagales; family Cyclobacteriaceae; genus JAJCYL01. The sequence continues at coordinate 22,818 of JAQCLE010000044.1, forward strand.
CTGGAAGATGCTTCGGTCACTATCCTTCATCTCGGCAGGGATATAGAGCGGTTCATCATAATCTTTCACCCAAGAATCATGCTTGTCAAACCGGGGATAGTTCTCCACAAAAAGTGTTTTATAACCCCGCCTTCTGAGTCGATTGCTAACACTTTCATATTTAATTTCTCGGAACTCAGAAGCTACGTTCTCAGTCTGATGTGGCCAAATGCCGTGACTGATTGTAATATAGCTTGGCGCACTTGGGAATGCATTCGAAATATACCAGGGAAAGATAACAGCCTCCTTTGATAGCCTGGTAAGGCTCGGAGTTGGTACAATGAGATCAGCTTCAGGATTTATATGGACAAGATTTTCACCCCTGAGGGACTCCATGAAAATTATGATGATATCGGGGTGATCCAATTTCGGCTGCTCTCCTTTTGGGGTTGTCTCAGGGATGTGTACCAAGGGGTAACCATAGCTTAACCATTTTCGTCCCTCGGGTAGACCGATAAAACCTCGAAGTTGATCAAAAGCAACTTTTTCATCATTTAAAGAAACTTTGTCCCAGCCAACAAGATATTTTCCGTAGAGTAATTCCAATGGTTGAATTGGTTTACTTTTCGGAACAAAACTGACTGCCAAAAGCAATAATGTAAGCAGGGTTGATTTCATCAAAGACCGCGAACTCAGGGAATTTGATCCGATTTCTAATGAAGATCGCAATGAACGAATTATCCAGGTTATCAAAAAAATGCTCATGATGATTCCCAGAATAACAGGGATTATGTAATCGGTAATCATACCAATAAACAATGGATGCGTCCAATCCATGTTGAGTTGGTTTTTTAAAACTGAAGGAGAAAAACGCATACCCACCAGTCCATAAAGAACAGAATCAATCGTATTGAAGATGGTGAATAAGGGAAAAATGACGGCTATGATGATAAGAATGACCAACCGGATTTTTCTAATGTATTTAGTAAGAAAAATTAAAAAAATTGCTAACAAGAATAAAATTGAGATTTGAAAAGCAAGTGTAGGGAAAACCTTGTAAAATATTGAAGTGTAATTCTCCAAAATTATGGCCAGTACCGCAAATTGAATAATGATTCGAATCGACTCATACATCATGACGAGTCGAACAAAAGGATGGTTAAAGAAATGTTTAATAAAAGAAAAGTGTTTCAGATAATTGGCCACAATGAAGGTGAATAGTGTTGAATGAAATTAGAAATACAAGACCACCTTACCCAAAACGGGCACTATTAACTTCTTATCTATCCCTTAGGCAAAAATTTCTGACAAAATTCCCGTGCCATCAGCAAAACCCTCCACATCTGCTCCCATAATATGACCAATGGTTTGGTGCAAATTGGCCAGGGGCGTGTTTTCCTCAAAAATAATGTGTCGACCACTTTTTATTTTACCTCCACCACCACCTGCTAAAAGAATCGGTAGATTCTCCTCGGAATGTCGATCGCCGTCTTTTAATCCCGAGCCATACATAACCATTGAACTATCAAATAAGTTACCATCTCCTTCGGGTATGGACTTTAATTTATCAAGGAAATAGGCTACCTGTTCTATATGCCAGGTATTAATCAATTCATATTGAAGCATTCTGCGGGGATCCTTCTGGTGATGAGAAACGGAATGGAAATTATCACGTACACCTTCGAGAAACGAGAAATTTCTTCTGGTTGCTGAATTACTAAACATAAATGTTCCAACGCGACTTGCATCACTCCATAATCCCAGGGCCATTATATCCAGCATCAATCGTACCCTTTCCGTACAGTCTATGCCAGCCTCCAAATCAATATGTTCCTCAATTTGAATATCCAACCTTTGCAATTCCTTTTTAATGCTCGGGCTGATTCCTGACTCAAAATCCTTCATTTGTTCCTTATTCCCCAGCCGCATTTCGACTGAGCGAATAGATGCCAAATATTCTTCCAGTTTGTGTTGATCTGCAATACCAAGACTCTTTTGTAAAGTTTGTGCATCTTCCATTACTGCATCCAGAATACTTTCTTTGAGGGGATTTTCGGGCTTAGCATTCTTATTAGGCACTACGTTTCTGAACATTCTATCGAAAGCAAACCTGGGATTAATCTCTTTAGCGGCAGGCTTAGAGGCTGTCTCCCATGAAATGTAAGATCCATAAAGTTTGGTAATACCAGTACTCGTACATACGCCGCTACTCATTCGATCAATGCCATATACCAAAGAAGGGATAATGGTTTCCTTTCCCACTTTTTTCGCAATCACCTGATCAATTGAAGGACCTCCCACATTAACATTTGATCCTATCGTTCTGGCAACCTCAAGAGAGGAAAGAAAATTACCAGTTTTGCTGTAATGTCCCTCCACCCCTTTGGTGGAATAGTAATTCATGAGCTGTTGCAGGACAAGTATGTCTTTTTTATGACGCTCTAAGGGTTTCAAAATGGGAGATAATTGAAAATCAGAACCTATTCCTGTTGGGTTCCATTTCCCCGGACATACCCCGTTTGGCGAAAACATGAAAACTGCCCTTTTGGGTGAAGCCACAAAAGGACTAGCCAATACACTTGACGGAGCCATAGCTTCTAAAAAAGGGAGTGCAATGCAGGCACCTGCCCCCTTGAGCATTCTCCTACGCGATATTTTCCAGTTATTCTTCATAGTCTATAGATTTTAAGCGGATGGCTTTTTAGGGACATCCTTTGTATCACTTTTCTTGAATCGAAAAGGATAGCTTTTTGCAACTTCTACAATGAATCGCTCACTATCAAAATTCGTCTCTAATAATATTTGCTTTAAACTTTCAATAGTGGGAGTATCTTTAAATTCTAGAGAACGACCCAAAGCGTATGAAAGCATTTTTCTACTAAAATTCTTTGCGAATAAATCCTTCTTACCTAATAGTATTCTACGCAAATCTGCCGGACCTTCGAAAAGCTCTCCTGAAGCCATTACCCCTGACGCATCAATTTTGTCATCTCCATACGCCAGTCGCCATCGTCCAATACCATCGAAATTTTCCAATCCTAAACCTATTGGATCCATCGCCTCATGACAGCTATGGCAAGCGGGATCTTCACGGTGCCTTTCTAATATGCCACGCAGGCTCTCAACAGGTTTTTCCGCGTTCTTACTTACTTCCAATTCAGGTACATTTGGTGGTGGTGGAAGCGGAGGAGTACCTAAAATTTGTTCCAACACCCATTTGCCCCTAATCACGGGACTTGTTCGGCTGGGCAAAGAAGTTGCTGTTAAAACGCCTGCCATACCCAAAACACCACCCCGCTCATTGGATGTAAACTGCACCTTTCGCATCGCCGTCCCTTCCACATCGGGGATCCCGTAATGTTGAGCCAGTTCTTCATTCATAAAACTGTAATTACTGTCGATTAAGTCCAAAAGGTTTTTACTTTCCAATAAGACATGATTGAAAAACAATTCTACTTCTTTAAGCATCAGTGCACTTAGTGTGGGGGTATACTCGGGGAATATTTCAGGGTCTACTTGTGCGGTCACATCACTTATTCCTTTTAATTCCAACCATTGAACTGCGAACTGTTCGCCCAGGCGATTTGCTTTTGGGTTATTAAGCATTCTCAAAACTTCTCTTTCAAGTATTTCCGGATTGTGCAAGTCTTCCCTATACGCAACATTCAAGAGCTGCTCATCTGGCATGCTCGACCATAAGAAGAATGACAGACGAGAAGCTAATTCGAAATTATTGATTTGGTAGGGGCCCTCTATGTCCGGGTCACTCTCCATACGATATAAAAATCTATGCGAAACGAGAATAAGGTTCATTGTCTCCTTGATGCTGGCATCAAAGCGATCTTCCTTTTCAGCGAACAGGATATATGTTTTTTTGAAAAATTCAAGAAGTCTGGATTTGTCTTCTGGTGAAAGGAATCCTCGAAATGCAAGGGTTGCAAATGGAATCAACACTTCTGAAGCTGACTCCGCAGGTCTTTCCAAAGAGACATCTTTATTAAAAAACGTTCGGTACCAGAAATTCCGCATGGATGCCCAAAGGCTACCTCGGTATTCAGGCACGAGCTTTCGCCAGGCTTCAGTATCGGAATAGAGCTCTGCCAATAAACCATCTGCAGTTTCAAAATAACGCTCAATCAACAGCGGAGACATGTATAAGACATCAGCATGATTATCGAAACCCCCACCACCTGATGGATCGGCCGGGAAGATAGAATCCACGTCTACCTCTATATTTAACAAGTCCTGGATAACATATTTGAATTCCTGGTTATTTAAACGTCTCGGGGCTATAAGTCCGGGATTTTTTTCTGCGAGGGCAGCCTTCAAGTAGCTGTTGATATAAAATGTAATGGTATCAATTTCCATTTGCTTCAACGGTGGCTTGGTGTCAGGTGGCATGGTTCTTTCGGACACATGAGTGACCACTTTTTGAAAAAGTTCTCCATTGCGTATTACTGAACTGAGGTAGAAGTAGCCGTCCAGATCAAACCCTCCTTTTTTATCCTCCCCATTGTGACAAGCAAAACAGTGTGTTTTGAGCAGAGATCGCACAGAGTTTCCATAATGCCTTTGACGAGGGTCGTCAGGTTGAGCAGTAACGTACAACGAGATTGCCGCGAAGAAAGCGACTAAAATCCAGCGTCTATTGTTGCCATTCATAATGCAGGTATTGAGATTTAATAAACTGCCTTATTTTTTTTCAAATGTAATGTAAATTGTCTTTCAATTGATTAACTGCTATTTAAACAGTTAAAAAAGGTGTTGAGTGGTGAAACTCCCCTGCTCTCAGCGCATAATTCATACTTTCTCTTGTTGGGGTAGCAGGATTACTTTCAGTGATCCTTTTCCACGAAAATTTCCGAAAATAGAGCTCATTCGCCGACTGGCAAATGATTTTTTATTTTCTTTCACTCTTCCAAAACTGTTTTTGAATCGCTCAGAAAATATAAAAGCTCGGAAGATGATTTCCGAGCTTTACTTTCTTGTCGGGGTAGCAGGATTCGAACCTGCGGCCCCCTGCTCCCAAAGCAGGTGCGCTAACCGGACTGCGCTACACCCCGAACAATATCCTTTTTCAAATTCAGAAGAACCAACGGCCCTCCCGAGGTTTCGGGATGCGCTAACCGGACTGCCCGCCCGGATGACTCCGGTCGGACGGGCGCTACACCCTGAACTCTAACGGGGTGCAAATATAGACCTTCAATTATTGAAACCAAGGAGAAAAAAAGAAGGTCTCAAACTTATTTCTAAGCGGCCTTCCTTACCCTTTCCGATACGATTTGTCTCGTTTTTACAATTTCAACAACTCCAATTTTGTCCAGAAACCTTATTGCTAAATAAGTTGGGTCTATTTCATGCCATCTAATGCCACCAAAGTTAGCTCTAGAGCTGTTTTTATGATGGTTGTTATGATAGCTTTCTCCCATCATGAGGAAATCCAAAGGGAGAAAATTTCTGGAGGTATCACCGACTTTGAAATTGACGTATCCGTACTTGTGCGCAAACCAGTTAATGATGGCTCCATGAATTGGTGCTAATAAAAACTGCATTGGAAGGAATATCCACATCCAGAGCTCGGTGGCAAAATTGATGTATACAAGTGTGTACAAGGTTCCCCAGAAGACTCTAGACGGCCATGATCTTGCAAACTTATCGAATGCTTCCCATTGAGGAACATCTTTGCTAAACCGTGGTTCTACTTCAACTTTCTTGTTGGCAATGGCCGAATAAATTGTTTTTGTTTTCCACATCATTTTGATAATGGACTCATCATATTTTGGTGAATGGGGATCCTGGGGGGTATCAGCGAAGGCATGATGCATCCGGTGCATTACACCATAGCCATATGGGCTTAAATAATTTGAACCTTCAAATATCCAGGTCAACACGAAAAATACTTTTTCAGTGAAGCGACTCATGGTGAACGCCCCGTGGGATGCATACCGATGCAAAAAGAATGTTTGAAAAAACAGTGACAAATACCAATGGGCGAGAAAAAAGGCAAGGATTACTTCCATGATAAATTAGATTTATTTAGATCAAAGATTTAGTTCATTTAACCTGTTGTGTGAATTAGAAGATAGCATGT
>JAQCLE010000164.1 GCA_027592755.1 Bacteroidota bacterium
AGGAAAACTTCAAAAATCTTGACAATCAATAATTGATCCCAGAAACAACAGGATTTTGCAACGGTCTCGGATTCATAACAGTGACTTGTCTTGATAGGAAGCATATCTTAAAGGGATGATAATATTAAGGGTGTTATTAATTTAATTATTCCAAATCTACCACCTGGCCCTCAAATGCATAATTAAAGCCATTAGCCTTTACTTCTTTCTGCTCTTTGCTGCCATCAATGAGTAGCGGGTTGGTATGGTTGAAATGGATAAAGTGGACGTTGGCCTTCTTAGCCGATGGTATTGAATTGAAATACACGTAACTCTCCGTTACGAAAGGATGGAGGATCTTGCTCATATCCCGGCCCGGTAATTCACCATCTCTAAAAAACGTGGCATCAACAAAAACATAATCCCACCTTTCATGTATCGCTGCCAGGTTTACATCCCATTTCTCCCATTTGTCGATATCCGGAATAAAAATGAGTGACTTACCCGGCCCTGTAATCTGAAATCCTACGACCTCTGTGTATTCATCACGATGTGGCACCGTAAAAGGAACAACTGAAATGTCATCCGTTAATTCGACCATAGTGCTGTCCTTGAGAGGTTGTAATACAATGTTGTTGATACTTCCCAACTGGCTCCAGGGGCCATTGGTACTAAGATATTCCTGCATGCGTGGCATGGCATAAACGTTGATCCCCTGCGTGTTCATCACTTCTTTGCCAAGATGCATGAGACCGGTATAATGTCCCATGTGGCCATGAGTAAGGAATATGCCTGCAAATTCGTACAATGAATCGGGGGCTATCTTTTGGAGTTCAAAGAGCTGCTCCCTTATATCTGGTGTGGCTTCAAATAACCATTTCTTTTTTGTTTTGGGATCAACCAGGCCAAGTGCAACAGCCTTTCTTTTCAATGAAGGATCATTCCAGGCCCTCATGCAATGTGGCGCATAGCACCCACTTTGTGGATACCCACCGTCTTGTGCAATACCGAGGACTACCATGAATAGCACATTACTTTTCTCTGGATTGGATTCTATTGCAGCAGGTGGCGAGCAAGATGCCATTAACACAGTCAGAATCAAGAAAGGGACAAAATACCTAATCATGATTCCAAGATAACCTCTAAGTTTGTAATCAAAAGAATCTGTGATATCGACACTTTCTTCTGAAGATACCATTGTCGCTCTTGCCACGCCACAAGGGGTAGGAGCCATAGCCATCATTCGCCTGTCAGGGAAGCATGCGATTGCTATAGCCAACAAGGTTTTTGCCGGCAAGAACCTTGAGAAGCAATCTACCCATACCATTCACTTTGGAAATATTGTTGATGGCGATGAGGTAATTGATGAAGTTTTGATTTCTATTTTCATTGCTCCTCACTCATTCACTAAAGAAGATGCGGTTGAGATTTCAACGCACGGCTCACCGTACGTGGTCAAACGTGTGTTGGAGGTGCTTTTAAAAAATGGCGCCCGACTCGCAACTGCAGGTGAATTCACCAAAAGGGCTTTTGTTCATGGCCGTTTCGACCTCGCCCAGGCGGAGGCGGTCGCGGATCTGATTGCTTCAGATACCGATGCAGCCCATAAGGTGGCGCTGAACCAGATGCGTGGAGGATTTTCAAGTGAAATCAAAGCGTTAAGAGAGAGGCTCATCCACTTTGCCTCCTTGATCGAATTGGAACTGGATTTCAGCGAGGAAGACGTGGAATTTGCAGATAGAAAGGATGTCAGATCTCTTATTGAAGAACTTAGAAAAGTGATTGCCGGTCTTATGAAAAGTTTCCAGTTAGGAAATGTGATCAAGAATGGAGTGCCAACAGTCATCGCAGGTAAGCCCAATGCCGGGAAGTCAACCCTCTTGAATGCTCTGCTGAATGAAGAAAAGGCTATCGTTTCTGATCTGCCGGGCACCACGAGGGACTTCATTGAAGACCACCTGGTCATTGAAGGAATAAACTTCCGTTTTATTGATACGGCAGGATTAAGGGAAGCTTTGGATAAAATTGAGGCAATGGGCGTCGAGCGGACATACACAAAAATGAAGGAAGCATCGCTGATTATTTTCCTCTTCGATCTTGCGGAAGAAACACCGGAATCAATAATAAAGGAAATCGAAGTACTTAAAGAGAGGGGGGTTCCATTTATAGCGGTAGGCAACAAAAGCGACAAAGCCTCTGAGAAGCAAATTGCTCCATTAAGCGACCTGATTTTGCCCATTTCAGCTTCGAAAGGTGAGAATCTTGATCCGTTAAAGAAAAAAATCCTTGAAGCGGTGCACCTTGACAAGATTAAGACAGATCAAACCATTGTCACCAATCTGCGCCATTACCAGGGATTAAAGGAAACCTATGAAGCTTTGGATGATGTGATCTCAGGTTTAGACGAAGAACTAACCAATGATTTCCTCGCCCTTGATATTCGCAATGCCTTGCATCATTTGGGTGAACTGACGGGTGAGATTACCACGGATGACCTTCTCGAAAACATCTTTTCGAAGTTCTGTATCGGAAAGTAATTACTCTTCTCTTAGTACTTTCCTTTTTTCCTTTGATTATGCCTTATTTAGCTATAAATAGGTAGTTTTTGTTGCTAATTTGTATCTATCATCACCTAACTGCAGATAATCAATACAAGTTACATTTTGCATCAAATAACTTCATTTCTCTTGTTTGCATTTACTAGCAAATAAACTCCAAATAGCACATTTACCTAGTGGAAATTATTTTCCAGAAATGGCCGATTAGTGGAAAATATTTTCCCTATTGATTTGAAATATGCGTTTTAATGGAATTTATTTTCCATTTGACCCGTCTAAATTAAAGGACAAAAAAGTACTATTTTACATACATTTTGATTTATTTTGTACTAAATATAGTTCATAATGAAATGAGCATGGTTACGAAAACCACAAAGCTGAGATGAATACCCATCATGCGAATTCCCTGTCTGCTGACAGGCAGGCATGTGGCCGCTAAAAAACAGACACTATACGCATGAAAAGTAAGAAGCAAATACTGTTTCCCAAACATCAAAAAATACTAGCGCAATTCGGGGAGAACATTAAGCTGGCAAGGAAAAGGCGTAAGCTTACAGCCGTCCAGGTGGCAGAGCGAGCGGGTATAGCCAGGAATACACTGTACCTTATGGAAAAGGGCAGTTCAAGTGTTTCTATCGGTGCTGTATTTAATGTACTCAGGGTGCTTGGTCTCCATGAGGATTTTCTCAAATTGGCAGCTGATGATGAACTGGGGAGAAAACTGCAGGATTTAAAGCTACTTGGAGGTAACTAGCATGAAGGCAGAGAAGACGGACATATTCGTGTATGCCCACTGGGCAGGCATGCCCGATCCAAAATTAATTGGAATACTTTCAGCACATAGCGGCAAAGGCAGAAAGTCATTCAGCTTTAAATACGATGCTAACTGGATCAACTCGGAAGCACAGTTTTTGCTGGATCCGGACATTCAATGGTTTCAAGGGCCGCAATTTCCTGTCAATAAAGAAAACTTTGGTGTTTTCCTGGATTCAATGCCTGATACCTGGGGACGCACACTCATGAAAAGACGTGCAGCTCAGAAAGCAAAGGAAGAGGAAAAGCCTACTCCCACGCTATATGATATCGATTTCCTTTTAGGAGTTTATGATCCAAGCAGAATGGGTGCACTTCGCTTCAAATTGGATCCAGGTGGCCCTTTTTTAGATGATAATCAGGATTACCCTACCCCACCCTGGTCATCCATACGGGAATTGCAATACGGAGCAAGTCAGTTGGAGGCAGGTTCAAACGATAAGGAAATAACAAAATGGTTGGCTATTCTTATGGCTCCAGGTTCTTCATTGGGTGGTGCCCGGCCTAAAGCAAACATACTGGATGAAGAAGGACACCCATGGATAGCCAAATTCCCCTCTAAAAATGATACGATCGACAAAGGGCTATGGGAGTATCTGGCATATAAATTAGCACTTGTAGCCGGTATTGATATGACAGAATCAAAAGTAGAAAAAGTGATGGGTAACCACCATACTTTTTTCACCAGGCGATTTGACCGCTTGAACCAAGAAAGAATCCATTTTGCCTCCGCAATGACCATGACTGGTAACAATGAGGATACAATCAGGGACAATCCAGCCAGCTATCTGGAGTTGGTTGAATTCATTCAGTTCTCCGGGGCAAACAATGAAGCTGATCTCGAACAGCTGTGGCGCAGGATCGTTTTCCATATCGCCATTTCCAATACGGACGATCACTTGAGAAACCATGGCTTTATTTTGGAAGATGAAGGTTGGAGACTGTCACCAGCCTATGACATCAACCCCTCCATTGACAAAGACGGCCTGTCACTAACCATAGATACCGCTAATAATGCACTGGATTTTGACCTGGCCAGAAGCGTAGGTCAGTATTTTCAACTTTCAAATCAGCAAATGGATTCGATCATTGAGGAGGTGAAAAGTTCGGTAAACCAATGGAAAACCATAGCACAGGAAATAGGAATACCCCGACAAGAACAGCAACTTATGGAGGCTGCATTTCGATATTGAGATAATAAACTTGCCATGCCCATTCACTTATACCAATCTAAGAAAGTCCAGCGATACATCGGGGAGCGTGTTTATGACGATCTTCCCTGGGCCGAAGACCAAGTGGAGCCGCTAACCCGAAAGTCATCGGGGCACCAAATCTAATAGATCTAATCTATTTCAATCCAAACAAAAAATTGCATAAAAAACAATAAAAAACCTCTAAAACTATTTTTTTGAGAGGTTTTATAGAGCCCCCTGCCGGATTCGAACGGGCCCGCCCATGGGCAACGACCAATTGATTAAAAGTCAGTTGCTCTGGCCAACTGAGCTATGGAGGCCTTAAATTAGGATTGAAAATCAATACGAGTTATTTAGCTTCACCAACACAATTCCACAAATAATTTTATTGAAATAGGCACTTAATAAATAAATATTTTGAACAAATAAACCGTGTAAAATGCTTTA
>JAQCLE010000045.1 GCA_027592755.1 Bacteroidota bacterium
CAATATGTATCGGCCTGTTGATTGAATAAATGTTAGCCTATGAATAATGCGGGTTAACGCTATCTTTCTTAAGATTTGATGAGAAAATACTTATATCGCCTTTTTCTTGCTTTTGTTCTGTTGAGTGTTTTAGGACAGCTTGTATCGGGTTGTTTTTCCTTCCGAATGAGCGATAAAAAGGCATATGAATTTTTTAAAGATAGACCTCTAAAGCCGATTCTCAAAAAGATCAAGGTTGAAGGATATACAATCAACTATGCCGACATCGGGGCAGATTCGTTACCTGCAGTCGTTTTCTTGCATGGAGCACCGGGAGCCTGGGATGCCTTCATCCATTTTATGGATGACCCGGAGTTGCAGCGTGTGGTACGAATGATTTCAATTGACAGACCGGGTTATGGACAATCGGATTACGGAGATCCAATTATTTCTCTCAGCCGACAATCGCAGATACTCAAATCAATTTTAGACTTGATATCTGGAAAGAAAATAATCCTTGTCGGTCACTCTTTAGGTGGTCCTGTTGCCGCAAGAATTGCCATGGATTATCCTGAAGTGGTAGATGGACTCGTTTTAGTTGCACCTTCAATTGATCCTGAATTGGAAAAAAGAGAGTGGTTCAGGGATGTGATGAAGTCTCCATTGGGAAAATTATTACTACCAGGTTCGATATGGTCAACCAATGAAGAAATATTTGATCTCAAAGAGGAGTTGGAAGAGATGCTGCCTCTATGGGGGCTATCAAAATACCGGTAATCGTAATCCAGGGAACCGTTGATGAACTGGTCCCGAAGGAAAACGCCGATTTCGCAAAACAAATGATCAACCCACAGTTTCTCGAAATATGGATGGAGGAGGGCATGAACCATTTTGTGCCCTGGAACCGACCGGATTTGATTAATAAAGCCATTTTAAAGCACTTAGAATATCAAGATTCACCGTTGATCAGCCGCTATTAGATTTCTATTCTTCATTTAAGGGGTTTTTACAATTAGATTGCAATTTGTTCCTTAATACAATTACAGAAGATGATAAAGTTTGTTTTCGTGACATTGTTTGGGCTTACCATTTCTATAGCAGTGAACGCTCAAACGGGTGACTATCTACTGGCACATTATGATCCAGATATTGCGGGATTGGATAATAACTAACTTTGACATGGCGGTTGATTCGAATGGTTTGTTAAACATCGCCAATCGTTCAGGAATTCTTCAATTTGATGGAAAGAACTGGGACTTTATCCCTACGCCAGCAGCCAATCTTTCCCTGGCAATTGACAAGAATCAAAAAGTTTATGCTGCTGGAATTGATGAGTTTGGTTATCTCGGCATTGAAAACAATAACTTCCAATTTATTTCATTAAATTGAAGAACGTTTAGAGGGACTTTATTTCAAGACACTGATTCAAAATGAGAAGGTGTATTTTCTAAGTCAGTCGAATATTGTTATCTACAATTCATTGGTGCCAGAGCTAACCGTAATTGACAATGAGCAAGATGGATTCATAAGCATATTTGAGTTTTTTGGTGATATCTATATACAAGCTGAAAACACCCTTTTTAGTCTAGTGAATAATGAATTAGTTCCGACCAAGCTCAAATTGCCTGATTTTGGAGAAATTCAATTTGCAACAAAAAATGAAGCAACCGGTTTGCCTCCTAATAATTATGCCCTAATCGTAAGGTCTCGGAATGCGTTAGGAGTGATTCAAGAAAGTGAAAGTTACACGTTTACCATCCAGCCACCTTATTGGCAAACCTATTGGTTTTATGACCTCAAGTAATGGTATTTGTATCTCTCGTCTACGGCTCTGCTAGGCTTAATCAAAAAATGAAAGGAAAGTATTTCTTACTAACAGAAGGCTTGACCTTATTTACCATTATTCTAATTATTGAGTTCATGCAATCAGTGGCTGGTTCTTACCTCGGGATACAAACAAGCCCAGTTGTTGATTTCGTCATTGATGCCAGTATTGCTCTTGTTATATTTCCTTTTGAGATTCTTTTGGAAAAGCTCATCAAATCAGGGGCCGACACAGGGGCTATAAAGAAATTATTAGTAAAAGATAAAAGCGGCCAATCTTAAAGATTGTTAGTACGAGCTAATTTTCCTTTTTTATTGTAGAAACGCCACTCTCCCGTTTGGGTATTGTTGGAGTAAGCACCTGAGGATTCGATGATGCCATTGTCATAGTAGAATGTCCAAATCCCTTGACGAATGGAATGTTCCAAATTTCCTTTGGCTGATAAAGTACCATTGGAATGATAGTATTTCCATGTTCCGGTAGTGTACCCATTTTTATAAATTCCTTCAATTATTTTTTCCCCGTCATCATCATAGAAATATTGGGTGCCGTTGCCCTTAATAAATGAGCCTTTTTCGAGTGGTTCACCTTTAATGGAAAAGCAATCGCCAATATCCATTAATCTTCCGGCTTTCCAATTTTCATCAAGTTTTAGCTGCTCATTATCATAAAAGTGACCCCATAAGCCATCTTGTTCATCATTTATATAGCTCCCAATTGAAGCAACATTCCCATTCTCGTGATATGTAATCCATTGACCCTGCCTGAGATCATTTTTATATTGTCCTTCCATTTGAAGCAATCCTGTTTCTTTGAAGTACTTCCAAATGCCGTTTTTCAGGTCATTTCTGTAATTACCAATGGAGTATAAAACATTGTTTTCATAAAAATTGAGCCATGTCTTATTTTTCAAACCATAAGTGTAATAGCCTTCAACACTCTTAATTCCATCAGTATAAAATTCTTTGTAAATGCTGTCAGCCAAATCATTTTTGAAGTACATTTCTTTTATCAGGAATCCATCCCTGGAATATTCTTTCCAGGCTCCCATTTTCATTCCGAGCTTATAATTTTCAATTCTCTGGATTTTCATCTTTGCGTAATAAAATTTCCATTCACCTTCTGGTTTTCCGTCAACGAAGTAATGCTCATAATTTAAATTTCCATACGTATCATATTCTGTCCACAAACTATCTTTCTCACCTAATTTGTAGTAACCTGAAAGTGCTTCTGTGCCATTTTCATAGAATTCTTTCCAGGAACCATGTAGCATGCCGTCCTTATATTCAATGCCGGAGATTAAAAAACCATACTCATCAAATATCATGGTAGTACCATCTCTTAAATCGTTGCTAAAAACTGCTTTTTCAGCTACCATCGCATTTTCATGATAGAATGTCCAATCACCGTCTTTCTTGTTGAGTACATATAGCCCCTCAGATTTTAAATAGCCACTGGTATAGTACTCTTTCCATACTCCAATTTTTAAGTTGTTTTCGAATTGTCCCTTTTCAATTACCCTACGACCATAATATCTTGAAAATATACCCTGGGCTTGACCTAACTCGAATTCCATTTCTATTATGAGCGCATTTTCATTATAGAATTTCCAGGTCCCTTCTGCTTTGTCATAGTGATAAATCCCCTCGGCAATAAGTCTGTTTTGAGAATCATAATACTCCCAGTGATCTTGCTTTAGATTATCCTGTTTGATTCCCTTAGAAGTATAAATGCTGTCTATTTCCTGAATAATATTTGCTATTTGTGCATTTACTTTAAGGCTAAAGAATAGCAGAAAGATTATTGGAAAATTCTTTATCATGAGTCAGTATCAGAACTGATAACAAATAACATGCGAGTTTAACTATTTGGTCAATAAAGACATGATATCTTCAAATGTTTCCTTGCTGAGTACTTCCAGGTTATCGATGTTCCCAAAATCAACTTTACGTGAAATCGCAAGAAATTGATGCCTTTGTTTTTCTAAACTTTCCCAACACTCGTCATTCATGTCATAATTCCAGGGTGTACTCCCAAGATTAATCATCAAATCTTTTGGTACTTTCTTTTGAATAAGAGAATATCCGCAATTTTTTGTAATCAGCATGCATAAGAAGTAATTCCCCCACCAGAACATGGTTCGATAGATGAAAACTTTATCGCCAGAAGAGAACCGTGGAAAATCAAGGACGAGGTAGGGGAGTCCTTTGTAGTTATCTCCTCTGGAGATTCTTCCAGTAACCGTGAGACTTCCCTTAGGAAGAATTTTTTCATAACGATGAATGGTGGACTTCAAGCCGGATTCTACTTTTTGAAAATGTCTGGCAAGGACATTCAGGACAATTCTTTTTTCAATCAAAAAGTCTTGATCTTTAATGAGGTCTAGTTGTTGAGAATTTAATAGAGACACTTCCAAATGATTATATCACCATCTCAAAAGCGCCGATGCCCAGGTAAATCCACTGCCGAAAGCGGCCAGGCATATGAGGTCGCCTTTACTAATTCTGCCCTGTTCCCAGGCTTCACTCATTGCAATTGGAATGGATGCCGCGGTTGTGTTACCATATTTCATGATGTTATTGAAAACCTGATCGTCGGAGAGCTCCAATTTTTTCTGTACAAACTGACTAATTCTCAAATTAGCCTGGTGCGGAATAAGGAGGTCGATTTCATTTGGCTTGAATCCGTTGGTTGAGAGCGCCTCTACAATAACCTCGATGAGTCGTGTAACAGCATGTCTGAAAACAAAATTTCCATTCATGTATGGATAGTAGCTAATGTCTTCCGGATTATTGGTTTCTATTATTTCAGGAACCCATCTGCCTGTATTGGGTCCTATAAGTGCCAGCTCTTCTGCATGTTTTCCTTCTGAATGTAGATGTGTCGATAGGATGCCTTGTCGATCATCATTGCAGGCTTGAATCACTACTGCGCCAGCTCCATCACCGAATATAACTGAGACGTTTCTTCCTCGTGTTGTCATGTCGAGTCCTCCGCTATGCAATTCAGAGCCTATTACTAAGACTGTTTTGTACATCCCGGTTTTAATGAACTGGTCAGCTACGGAAAGCGCATAAACAAAACCAGAACACTGATTTCTCACATCGAGTGCGCCAATTTCTTTAATTCCTAACTGCTGTTGAACCATTACGCCCGGCCCTGGGAAGTAATAATCCGGACTGAGTGTGGCAAAGATGATAAATTCAATATCCTCTGGCATCAGGCCGGCTCTTTCAATGGCGATTCGGGCCGCTTTAGTGCCCATTGTGGATGGTGTATCATCTGAACCTCTTTTGACGTGGCATCTTTCTTCTATCCCCGTTCTTTCTACAATCCACTCATTGGTGGTATCCATCAATTTTTCTAAATCAGCATTGCTTACGATGTTATCAGGAACATAATGACCAACTCCTTTGATGACAGAATGATGCATTTTTTAGGTTATTGAGCTGTTGAAGTTAGCTGGCTTAAGCGTATCTTCAAAATAGCTACTCAATGAGCTTAACTTTAATTAGCCGGGTTATTGCAAGTCCTCCAATTTAAGTGTCGGCAGAGGCATGATGAAGTGATTGACCGTCCAGATGTTGGTTTTTGTTGATATTTCTTCCTGTTTATGACTTAAAATCAATGACTATCTTACTTTTTTATTAATGGAAAATATCCCGATATTTGCGACCTGATTTTTTGTCGTATTCAATAAAGGAGGTTAAAGATTAAACAACAACGAGGCAGGGGTGGATTCAGAGGTAGAGTAGAAGAGCCCTATAAAGTTAATAAATACATAACCGCAAGATCAGTCAGAATGGTTGGAGACAATATTCAGATTGGCGTTTATAACATAGATGAGGCCTTAAAGATTGCTGAAGAAGAGGGCTTGGATTTAGTTGAAATATCACCTAATGCAGATCCACCGGTTTGTAAGGTGGTTGATTATTCAAAATTTAAATACGATCAAAAGAAAAAGCAGAAGGAGATAAAGGCTAAAGCGCAGAAGATGGTGGTTAAGGAAATCCGCTTTGGCCCTAATACAGATGAACATGATTTTAATTTTAAATTAAAGCATGCCGTCAACTTTCTTGAAACAGGGGCTAAAGTGAAAGCTTTCGTTCATTTTAGGGGAAGAACCATAGTTTTTAAAGAGAGGGGGGAAATTCTTCTATTGAAGTTCGCTCAGCAGCTTGAAGAATATGGTAAACTAGAACAAATGCCCAAATTAGAAGGAAAAAGGATGAGTGTGATATTCACCCCAAAGGTTATAAAGAAAAAGTGATACAATAAAAGAGATGCCAAAAGTTAAAACAAACTCAGGAGCAAAGAAGCGGTTTAAGTTAAGTGGTACAGGTAAGATCAGGCGCAAGCATGCTTACAAAAGCCATATCCTAACAAAGAAGGAAACTAAACAGAAAAGGAACCTTACAAAAATGGGTGAGGTTCATAAAACTGACGAAAACCGGGTTCGGGATTTGCTCAATATTTAAAAGAATTTTTAAGGTTTATTATTCACCGGGATTTTGGTAATAAGTTTTCGAAAGCGAAACGCCAAAAACCAAAAATGAAACGAAATGCCAAGATCAGTAAATACGGTAGCCTCCAGGGCCCGAAGAAAAAAGATGTTAAAGCATGCCAAAGGATTCTTTGGAAGTAGAAAGAATGTTTGGACTGTTGCGAAGAATACCCTTGAAAAAGGGTGGCAGTATGCTTACCGGGATAGAAAAGCGAAGAAAAGAGAATTCCGAAAACTTTGGATTCAAAGAATTAATGCCGGTGCAAGAGAGCATGGCTTGTCTTATTCTCAGTTCATGCACAAACTTATTTCGTCAGGTATCGAGATGAATCGGAAAGTATTGGCAGATTTGGCAATGAACCATCCTGCAGCTTTTAAAGCGATTATTGATAAGATCAAATAGAAAAAAATAAATTTAGAGTAGGAAAAGCCCCATTCGGGGCTTTTTTATTATAAGACAATGGCTCAGCTCAACATACCTTTAGAAAAGTTCGGATCCATACGGACACCCTTCTACTTCTATGATGTGGCTCTTCTGAAGGAAACATTATCCGAGGTTGCCAGGTTGGAGAAAGCTCATCATTTTGACGTCCATTATGCTGTTAAAGCCAATGTTAATGATCGTATCCTTGAAATTATCAATGAGGCAGGTTTAGGAGCAGATTGTGTTAGCGGCAATGAAGTTTCACGGGTTATCGGCATTGGTTTTCCTTCAGAAAAGGTTGTTTTTGCCGGTGTTGGTAAAACAGACCGTGAAATAGAGACCGCCTTGTCACATAATATATTTGGCTTTAATTGCGAGTCAATACAGGAAGTTCAAGTTATAAACTCAATCGCACTAAATAATAATAAGCGGGCGAATGTTTCGATTAGAATAAATCCAAATGTGGATGCAAAAACCCATAAACACATAACCACCGGACTAGAGGAGAATAAATTTGGTATTAATCTAACCGATCTGGATGCGGTACTCGAGGTGATCAAAGCCTCAAAAGGAATAGATTTTAAAGGCCTGCATTTTCACATCGGTTCTCAAGTCACAGATATGAGTCGGTTTTTAGAATTATGTTCTCGGATAAATGATGTCAGCTCTTTGCTTGAACAAAAAGGAATAGAAGTTGAGCACATTAATGCGGGCGGCGGTTTAGGGATTGATTACCATGATCCCCATAAGAACTGCATCCCAAATTTTGCTGAGTACTTTAATGTTTTCAACAAGAATTTAAAATTGAAGCCCGGCCAAAAATTACATTTTGAACTGGGAAGGGCTATAGTTGGACAATGCGGGGTGCTTGTAAGTAGGGTGCTTTATGAAAAAGCTGGCAAGAAGAAGAACTTCCTCATCCTGGATGCAGGGATGTCCGAATTGATGAGACCTGCGTTATATCAGGCGTATCATTTAATAGGGAACCTGACTTCGAAAAGTATGGAGCAAAATGAATACGATGTTGTTGGGCCAATTTGTGAAACAACCGATTCATTTGGTCAGAATATTTTACTTCCCAAGAGCTCGAGAGGTGACCTGTTTGCGATTTATTCTGCCGGGGCTTATGGACAAGTGCTCAGTAATCGCTATAATTTGAGAGATGTGCCGGAGGTTATATATTCGGATAGGATCTAATTCAGATGGAACTCGCTCAAAGGATTGATTTATTTTCTGCCCTTGGACGGAGGATAGTGTCCATGTCATCTTCAGAAATGACTCAGCTCTGTGCGAGAGTTTATAACGAGAACAACTGGTTTACAGCTGAGAATATATCACTTGCATTTCAGGGAATTGCCAGGTTCCTCCAAAAAGAAAGCCTCTCAGAATGGGTATCACATTACAATTTTAAAAACGTGAAGCCAAAGAAAGTGGGAGTGGTTATGACCGGCAATATCCCTTTGGTGGGGTTCCATGATATTCTTTCCATAGTCATTTCAGGACATATACTGGCTGTTAAGACAAGTTCAAGCGATGATGTTTTGATCCGATGGATTATTAACGAATTGTCTGAACTTGAGCCTGGAATTAAAACTAAGATAGGGTTTGCAGATCGACTCAATGACGTTGATGCCATTATTGCTACAGGGAGTAACAATTCTGCCCGCTATTTCGAGTATTATTTCTCTAAAATACCGCACATTATCAGGAAGAACAGATCAAGTTGTGCGGTCTTGACTGGCTGTGAAAGTGATGATCAACTGAATGCCCTGGGAAATGATATCTTCTCATACTATGGTTTGGGATGCAGAAACGTATCAAAGATTTTTACCCCACAAGGTTATGAGTTGCCAAATTTGCTAAATCATTTCGAGTCATTCAAAGGAGTAATTGACCACCACAAGTACAATAATAATTACGATTACAATAAATCAATTTACCTGGTAAATAAAGAGCCACATTTGGATACAGGATTTTTGTTAGTTAGACAAACTACTGAAATAGTGTCGCCAATCTCGGTGTTGTTTTATGAGCATTATGATAGTCAACAAGCACTCGGGCAGATGTTAGAATTGCAAAAGGATAATATTCAATGTGTTGTAGGTAATGGATCAATATGTAATGTGGATTTTGGCCAAACGCAATGTCCCGGTCTGGATGAATATGCAGATGGCGTAGATACGGTCAAATTTCTTACTGAGCTCGATAATTAGCCATCTTCTGAACTGGAAAGTCTCAATAAGCCTGGCATAAAATGGACTTTGGTTTCCATCCAACTTAAGATTCACTAAATCACTTGTCCGCAGAAACTCTTAAGAAACCGATTACGCTTTTCATAGGTTGCCTTTGTATGGGATTATCTTAAATTTGGTAATAGCCAAAGTACAATCGCTCATGAAAAAATCAGATTTCCGGAATTCGCCTGCATCTATAATCCCTCGCCGCGATTTCACCAAAGTTCTTGCTGGGGGTGTTATTGGTGCAGGATTGGTAAGCACTTCTGCTGCACCTGTCAAATCACCAAAAAAATCATCCCCAATAATTAATAATCTCCACCATGTGGGCGGCGACTATCATGTTGTGATGACTGATGATTCCCTGAATTGGAATGAGCGGCAACGTGCATGGACGAATAAGCGAAATTTCCAATACCACGAACGCCAGGGAGTGAAACATTTTACAAACAGCATGCAAGGTGCATGGGATCTGGATGAGATGAAACGGTGGAAAGATGATTGTGACCAATATGGGATGACCTGGGAAGCCATTCGAATGGACTCAGGTTATATCTACCACAAACCAGGTTCTGATCGAGATAAGAAATTGGCTGAAGTCATTGGCAATATTAAAAAAGCATCACAAGTCGGGGTGAAAGTTATAACCATGCACTGGACGTTGATCCCTATTAGGAGAAACTTGAAAACCCCGGGTAGAGGAGGTTCAAGTTACCCTTCGTTCAAGTTAGAAGAAAACTGGAAAGAGCTTCCCGTTGAATCCCATGGCATTGTTGATTACAATGACTATTGGGAGCGGATATCCTATTTCCTAACCAACGTGATTCCGGTCTGTGAACAAACCGATGTACGGATGGCGATTCATCCTTATGATCCACCTGGGTTGCCGCGTGGTTACCAGGGTGTTGATAATTGGGATGCGGCTCCCGATTCTGTATTTGATTCTCTAAAGAAATATGAGTCAATTGTTGATAGTCCCTACAATGGTGTCCAGTTGTGCCTGGGAACAATCATGGAAGGAATGAAAAATCCTAAAACTGAAATTCTACCTATTGTAAAATACTTTGCTGAGAAGGGTAAAATCTACCAGATACATATGCGTAACATCAAGGGCGGGCTTCATAA
The DNA here is from genome assembly GCA_027592755.1 of Bacteroidota bacterium. Lineage (GTDB taxonomy): Bacteria > Bacteroidota > Bacteroidia > Cytophagales > Cyclobacteriaceae > JAJCYL01. The sequence goes on from JAQCLE010000045.1 coordinate 10,092, forward strand.
TTTCCAGGAGGTTTACATCGATGAAGGAGAAGCTGACTTTACTGAAGTGATACGGATATTGCGTGATACCGGATATCAATGGTCGATTTGTCCAGACCACGTTCCAACTCATCCCGATGATCCACGGGGTTACCAGGCTTTTGCTCAGGCATTTGGTTATATCAAAGGAATGATCGATTCCGCGAACTCTGAAGTGGCTTGAGATGACCTTATCGTCTACAAAACGGTTCCTGATGCTCTTAGCTTTGTTGCCGTTGGTTCAAACAAATGCTCAAAATCAGGATAATTCAGTAATTACCATATCCCTTAATACGATAGGAGGATTACAATATGACCTTGTTCGGTTCAGTGTCATGCCCGGTGCCAGGGTGAAAATTCTTTTTACGAATAGAGACGAAATGAGTCATAACCTGGTATTTACTAAACCCGATGCCCGAAAAGAAATTGTCGATGCAGCCTTAAAACTGGGAGAAAATGGTCCTGCCATGAATTACATCCCTGAATCTTCTGATGTTTTGTGGTACATCCCAATGCTCGATCCAGGTGAGTCAGATTCTGTAGAGTTCAGGGCACCAAGAAAAACAGGTATTTATCCCTATGTCTGTACTTTCATTGGTCATGGCTTTATTATGTATGGCGCCATGTATGTGACCAATGGTGTAATGCCTCCCCTGAGCGATGACGAGAACATTCCCGAAATCAGAAGGAAAGAAGAAGATGGTCAATTGGTAGACACAGAAAAGCATTTGGGACATCCTTATAAACCCGAACCTCCTTTTTTATACCGCGTACTTATGCCAGATGCCGGTCCTGCAGCGATTGCCGTAAGTTTACCCAATAAGTTGTCTTATTGCTGGGATGCCGGGGCATGTCGCCTGAGATATGCCTGGACTGGTGCTTTCCTGGATATGACCGACTATTGGACCATCAAATTGGAGGAACATGCAAGGATATTAGGAAAGATATTTTACAGGGACAAATCCACCTATCCATTGAGAGTTGGTAACGCTGATAGCGTTCCGGAAGTTGATTTTAAAGGATATAATACCTTAAGAAAATATCCCGAGTTTCAATATAGCATTGATGGAATCACTATTAGGGAAATGATTTATCCCAAATCAGACGGCTCAGGGTTGCTTAGGACTTTTAAAATACCTCAAACCGATAAAAACATTTGGTTTGTATTCAACACTAACGACGGTGCCAGCTATGAGTCTTCAGTTGGGCAATTCGAAAACGGCCAGTTGGAGTTAACCCCGGACGAAGCAAGGGAATTCACCATTACGATGACCAGGGTGAATGGCGTAGAATTTTGAGAACAACCGCCTTTCACATTTTAATCCTGTTATTCCTCTGGAGGTGTTCTCCTTCAGAAAAACAAATTCCCGATGAATCTTATTACATAGAAACAATTCAATTACCCGATGGTTTGGAGGGAGAGACGGGAGCGATTGAATTTCTACCTGATGGCCGTTTAGTTGCTTGCTTTCTTCGTGGTGAGGTGATGATATACAACCCTGTTTCCAGGGAATGGAGTGTTTTTGCTACCGGACTCCATGAACCCCTTGGATTACTGATAGTCAGTGAATCGGAAATGCTGGTGATGCAACGCCCGGAACTGACCCGAATTCTTGATACCGATAATGATGGCCAGGCCGACGTTTATGAAACGGTTACCGATGACTTTGGCATGACAGGCAATTATCATGAGTGGAATTATGGCCCGGTAAAGAATAAAGAAGGCAACCTGTTTATTGGATTGAATACCGGCTCAGAATGGGGTATTTTGATGGAAGAGGTTAGGGGAAAACTTGACACCACGCTCGTGCCGGGAAAACCAAAGCAAAAATTCTCAGCTGTCCCATACCGCGGATGGATCATGAAGATTACTCCGGATGGTGAGGTGATCCCATACGCTTATGGTTTTCGTTCCCCGAATGGCCTTGTCATTGACAAAGAGGGAAATTTATTTGTAGCCGACAACCAAGGCGATTGGGTGGGCACCAGTAAGTTGTACCATGTAAAAGAGGGAAAGTTTTACGGACACCCGGCCAGTTTGCTCTGGACCGATGGCTGGGACAGGGGAGACCCTTCCAAACTACCAGTTGTAGAGTTAAATGAAATGAGAACCAGGGCGAGTGTCCTGTTTCCACATGGCATCATGAGTTCCTCACCTTCACAGCCGGTGATTGATTATACAGGAGATAAATTCGGACCATTTTCAGGGCAAATATTTATCGGTGAAATGAACATCGAACGCATCATGAGAGTGATGCTCGAAGAAGTTGATGGTCAGTTACAAGGTGCTTGCATGCCGTTCTTTGATGGAAAGGGTTTGAAAAAAGGGAATAACCGGTTGGCCTTTTCTCCAGATGGTAGCCTTTGGACAGGACATACAGAATATAATTTTGCTGGTGATAAGGGGATACAGCGGATCGTATTCACCGGTAAGCCACCGATGGACATTTACAGCATGAACATCACACCCGATGGCTTTGACATGACCTTTACCCAGCCAGTAAATGACTCGATAGCCTCTATTCCTGACAATTACAGTTTCCGGCATTATTACTATGATTATCATTTGAAATATGGTTCCGATCAGTATGACATCCAGGAAATACCTGTAAGTTCAACAAGGGTTTCGGGGGATGGCAGGAAAGTATCTCTTATCCTTGGTGAAATGAAGCCGGGCTATGTTTACGAACTGACCCTAAGGAATATTGCTTCCGAGAATGGAGAGCCTTTGGCCAATGCTTTGATATGCTATACAGTGAATAAGTTGAAGCAGTAGTTCCAGCTAGTTTGTTGATCTACTCTCGAATTTCAAATGCTTATCAAGAAATTCATACGTACCCTTTCCATTGATAGAGTGGGGACCATCAAACCATTCAATCTCGGTTTTATCACCTATTTTGAGTAGTGCATTGTAAAGGTGCCTTACCTTGGCATATTCATAAGCCACCCTTTCATCAGGGGCAACTCCATCAAAATGGCCTCTTTCTACCATAAATGGTCTGGGAGCAATGAGTGCCGCCATTTCTGCATAATTATAAGTGGAACCAAGGTTCCATTCAAAAATTTCATATTCGTTCGTCCATACATAACTGTATGGACTTCTTGAGTCTGCATTTTTCCAAACCCAATCGTTAAAATCAGCTGAGCAGATCGATAGGCAATAGTTGTCAACAAGTGGAGGTACGCGCATTGCAGTTTTACCGCCATAACTCAGTCCGTAGAACGCTATGCGCTCTTTATCAACCATATCCAGGCTGCCAAGCCAGTTGGTAATCTGTTGATGTTGAGGCACCATGATGGAAAAGAGTGTTTTCTTGATGGCATTGGATTTAAACTGCAGCGACCTAAAGCGGTCTTTGAAAATGTAAATGTTCTGGGGTGCAAAAGTTATATAACCTCTCTCAGCAAGATCAGTTGTAAAAGCTTTATAATATTGAAAGCCTGGCTCTCCTATCGTTGATTGAGGCCTTCCTTCCAGTCCGTGCTGACAAACCACTACCGGCCTTTTTTCTCCTGGTTTTAAATTTTTGGGAATTACGAGAATCCCATAGGCAAAAATGTTTTCGAAAACATTGAGGACCACTTCGTAGGCTGTTACTTTATCATTACCAATATCAATTTTTCTGCTTTTTGCATCAGGCGCTAAAAGTGGATAATCAAATTTGCCGATGATTTCCTCCTCAAAATAAACCTTATATGGCTTTGATGATTCCTGAAAAACCTCCAGTGATTCAGTACGCAGATTGGACATAAAGTCTTTGCGTGTATATGGGCTTTCTCTTAACAGCCATTGGTTGTGGTTATCCAGTTCGGTCATCAATCGATCATGACGACTTTTCGAATCTGGAAGCTCAAATATTTCAATTTTTGAGAGATTAGGTTTTCCGGGTTTCATCATAGAGACTTTCCAATTAAGACCCGACATCATCGAATTCAAACGATTAATTTCTTCTTCAACTTCTCCAGTTTCCAATGTTTTTAGCCTGCCAGGTTTGCCCTCCTCTCCTGGTGGAACTACCAATGTTGGTGCGTCATTTCCTGATGATATGATCAATTTTCTTGGCGCAATCAGGCTGGCAATTTCTGCATCTCCAAATTGTTCCAATAGGCCGAAAACGTTTCTATAAGCAGGCTCCATCCATACATTTTGTCTTGAACCAAAATATCCACCAACAGTTGTTTCATCAATTCTTGTATCAATAGCTCCTGCATAAAAGGCCAAAAGCCCGCCTTCCCCCCAACCGGAGACGGCTATTTCCTGTATTCCCATGTTGGTGATCCAGTCTATCCCAGCAAGTATTTTTTGGACTTCATATCCAATAATATGTCTTCCCAATTCAAACGCAGATCGGTAAATGAATTCACGATTACTGATTCTTTTATGTAATGTCTTGCGATCAATTACGGCTGGAATAAGAACCATATACCCTTTTTCTGCAAACACGCGAGCTGTTTGTTTTTCTAAAGGGAGATTTCCAGAAATTCCCATAAGCTCTTCAGGCGTTTGGTCTGCATCAGGTACAACGATGACTGCACCTGATTTTTTTGAATTGCTTGGAGATACCAGCAGTCCTTCGCTGTGAACTTGTCCAAAAACTGGCCACCGCACCTCTTTGACAGTATAAGCTGAAGATTCAGCTACTTTCTTTAATATGTCTGGACCGGTAAAGGGTTGACGCTTTTCCTTTACTCCAATGATTTCGCAAAGATGTTTTCTATTTTCTTCGATAGATTTTTCGTAGGCCGTAATTGAGGAAAAATCCCTGTTCCAATACTTCTTTCTGCGATCAATTGACAGATCAATCTCTTTAAGTAGAAAAGCATCACAGGAATCAATCAACATTGAAGCTATATCACCATTCCATGTTAGCGGTTGGGTGTTTGGTAAGGGTTCATTGCCTTGGCTGAAAGCATCAAAAGTCAGGAGGCTTAAGACTCCAATTTTCAATAACATTGGTATTTTCATGAGGCTTTTGAGTTTTCTATCGAAAATTGGATCCATGTTGATTTTATATTAATCCTGGTCGAGTACCTAAAATTAAACTATTGAGTATTAATGTCAATCGGGTTAAGTCGAAATAGCTCAAATATTGATTGTTCAAAGTTCTGTATAGCTCATTGAAAATCTTCTGATTATTTTCATATTTATAGACTTGTCTGAGCCTTAAAATTCATATGAGCGAAGACTTGAGGCGTCCTGGCTTGAGAGAAAAGAATAAAAAAATATCACATTGGAAAAGAAGAGAGATTCAACCGAGACGCAATTTTATAAAACTTTCTGCAATGAGCATTGGAAGTTTTGCAGTTGTTCTTAATGCAGAAGCCACCTTGAGAAAGACACTATTAAATAGAAATAACTACAACGATAAGAAACTGCAAATTGTGTTGCGTAGGTGCCCACCCCGGAGACCCGGAATTTGGCTGTGGGGGAACAATGGCAAAATATAGTGATGCAGGGCATGACGTAATCCTTTTATACCTTACCAGAGGTGAGGCAAGTGATCCAGGTAAAACCTATACAGAAATGGCAGCCTTGAGAACCGAGGAAGCCCAAGAGGTCTTGTGGTATATTGAAGGCCAAACCCTTGTTTGTAGGACAGGTTGACGGAAATACCGTATTGGACAATAGCAAAAAAGAAGAGATGTCAAAACTTTTATTGGCACTAAAACCCGATATTGTTTTTACTCATTGGCCAATAGACGCACATACCGATCACCAAATTGCTGGCTAGTTAACCCTTTCTGCATGGACAAAATCAGACCGGCAGTTTCAACTTTATTTTTATGAAGTAGATACGGGCACACAAACCATGGCATTTACTCCCACCGATTATGTTGATATTTCCGATACGCAGGAACGAAAAAAAGAGGCCATGCTTGCACACAAAACACAAGACCCAGTAAAAACGTATGAAACTTTTTTTAAACCATTGGAAGATTTCAGGGGATTAGAGGCTGGAGTTAAAGTGGCTGAAGGATTTATTCATTTCAACGCCAGGGTAGGGAGAGCCAGTCTCATTGGATTATAAAAATCAAAGAACGGAATTTCATTGGTGAATCATTTAATATGCTATACAGTGAATAAGCTTACATGGCGATGAAATTATCATCATCAATCAGATACAAACTCATCATTGTTGTAGATCAATATAATTAGCATCAAGCACGTTTAACTCTTGGGAGCTTAATCCACAGGTTCCAATATAAACGCAATGTCCTGACCGATATACCTTGCATGGCCACCTGTTATTTTATGAACCGGGATATCAAAGGAAACAGACCTTCCTTTTGATTCAACAACGCGACTTGTATTTCCATCTTCATTTTCCAGGAAACGCCCTCCCCATGTGTGGAAGAGTTTCAGACTGTATTTTCCTTTTTGGATATTTTGGATCGTGATCGTCTTACCGGCCATGTCGGTCTCAGCATTTACTGCCCATCCAAAAATAAGCTGATCACTGCCAATCGCATAGGCGTCCCCTTCTGAGTTTAAAATTTCTGCAGGCGCTAAGTTGGTAAGCCTTGAAAATGGTATCTCATCGGTGAAGCGCCTGTAATTAAGTATCTGGTTGGTTACAACATTATCATTTAATTGTCCCGAATAGGCCCACCAGAAAGGCGACATGGCAGAACCGGAAGCAAGGCTTACCCAGATAGCATTATGGTATTGCGACTGATATTGTGGCATGCTCATCATGTAAAAGGTATGGTCCCAGCCTGTTTCGGGTATGATTACAGGTTTTTCGAAATTACTCCAGAGTTTGTTCACCTGACCCTGGTAGTTACGGTAACTATACGTTAAGGAGTGGGTTTCATCTCCGTCAATCTTTCCCGTCCGGTTAATTGGAAATCCCTGGGCTTCGTAGATTTCCCTTCCAGGCATATCGAGGATTTCATAAGCTTCCTGCCACCATTCTTTTATACCACCACTTCGGGTACCTGTTGTTAAGTGTTGCCATGGATCATTTGTCTTCAGGTAGTTATGGATTTTTCCAACCCATTGGGCTGCCTGCAGGGTGTCGCCTGCAGCCCACCCGTCGGTGCCGTTGACCTCATCAACGATAAACCAGATCGCAAGCGATCGGCTATAGCCCCATCGGGCGATCATGTAGCGGTATAATTTTTCCTGGTATTTCCATGCCTCTTCACTTCGGTAAAAGTCTTTGGCTGAAGTGATTTTCTGGTATGGGTTTTCGAACCAGCGGACATTTCCACCTCCCCAGACTGTTTCTGATAGAAACGAATGGAACCACATGTTAAGGGCCAGTTGCATATCTCTTTCTTCCATGAAACCCAGCATCTTATCCACCAGGCTGCATAGTTGCTGGTCATAGCGTCCCAAACCGCTGGCCCTGGATTCCAGGGGTGTCATCACATAGCTAACATAATTGACACCAAGGGATTTCAATTCATCCATCACTTCTCCGTTTTCAAGGCCATTTACCCACATTCCTACGCCATAGAAGGGTGTTTCGTCGGCATGTTCCAGGTAGCGCTTATTGGATGCGATTTTGATAGGGCCGTGGTATGGCGATTCAATCACAGTAAATTTCCTTGATTCACTGGTTATGCTTCCAGTCCTATCCTTAACAGCGATGGTGTAGCTCCAATTCCCTGTTTCGTTGGCGGAGAATCGGACAAACCATGCAAACCGGCTTAGCCATCCCTCCATGGAAGCCGAGGAATAGAAACCCGAAATTTTCCGATTCTTTCCAGATGGTGATGTAAATTCTGCGGACACATCAATGTCATCCGGATCGAAGGGGTTCTCAAATTCAGCATTTAGCCAGAATGAAGCTTCAAACTTGTCGTAAAGCCCTACAGTATCCGAGTTGTGCTTTATCCACTGGAATTCAGGAACTCCAAGAACTTGCGAGGTTGCACATGTTAGCACCAATGAAAAGAGGAGTGTAATCGAGTTTTTCATGATTGTATTTATATAGCGGAGGAATTCAATATTAGTAGATATAATTTATGAAGACTATTTAAAAATACCTAACTGCAAGTCTCTGATCGAAACTGATTGATGTCACTTTTTTTATGAGTTCTCCTTATACCGTTTTTTGAAGAAGGGATTCGGATTTGGAGGCCAGACTGTCAGTTAGAGCAGAAACCTTTATATTTATTTTAAACTTTCTCTTATGTCAAAGAAAATACTGATTATCACTGGTGATGCCGGTGAAAGTTTTGAAATTCTATATGCAACCCATCGTTTAATTGAAGCGGGTTATGAACCTGTAATTGCAGCTCCATCAGTTAAGTGTATGAATCTGGTAATCCATGACTTCGAACCGGGCTGGGATACCTACGTAGAGCGGAAAGGGTATCTTGTTGAATCTCAAATAGCCTTTAAGGATGTGAATTCGAGTGAATTCGAAGCAGTATTGTTTCCTGGTGGTCGTGCCCCTGAATATTTAAGAAATGACCCTAAAGTGATTCAAATAACCAAAGAATTTCATCTGGCCAATAAATACATATTTGCCATTTGCCATGGCGTTCAGATACTGGTTACTGCTGGTTTGGTTGATCAAAAAAAGATAGCGTGCTATGAGCATGTGAAATCTGAGGTGGAAGCGTGTGGTGGTATATATGTATCTCCCGACGAAGCCATTCAGGATGGAATGATTATCACTGGCAAAACCTGGCAGTCACACCCCGAATTTTACCGATTGGTATTTAACTGCCTAGGGAAGTTGGATAGCATACCGGCATAATTATTCACTAAAAAGATTTGATAAAGATTCAACTTCTCACATAAACAGGTCAATTAGATCTTTATAATAGGCCTAAAAAAGTTATATTTGATTACAGCAAATTCTCCACATTATGTCCCGTTATATAGCATTTTTAGCCGTGTTGATGTTCTGTTTCTATTCAATCTGAAGCCCAGCTATTGAAGAAACTGAAACAAAAAGCCGGTAGTAGTTTACTGAAAGAAATTGGAGTTGGTGGTGATGAAAAGGAAGATAACACATCCAACCAAAACACTAACCCCTCGAACTCAACCAATTCATCCAACTCCTCTAATTCTTCCAACGCCCAAAACAACCGCGGTGGTGGCCTAAAAATGGCCCCTCCCGATGTAATGATGAATATTTCCGATGCCCGTGCTTCTTTAGAGACAAAAAGCTACAGCCAGGTAAGATTTGCCATACAGGAAGCCATGCGTGGTGTGGAATTGAAAATCGGTGAACAAATACTGGAGAGCTTCCCTAATTTAGTGTCCGGGATGGATTATGATAAAGATCAGGACCAGATAATCACATCGGGCATTGGTTTTGTTGGGTTGGTGATTGGTCGCAATTATACAGATGATGATCAGGGACTTGAAGCAATGATCAATAATAATTCGATGATGATTTCCAGCGTCAACCTTTATTTGACAAATCCAGCCTATATGCAGTCGGATGAGTCAGACGGAATGCAATACAAACGTGTAACTGTCCAGGGAAACAGAGCCTTGATTCAATATTCTGATGATTCCGGGTATCAACTGAGTGTGCCACTGGGTCAGTCGACCTTATTTTCTCTGAAATGTATCAACTTTGAATCGGAGGAGGATGTAGTTGCTGCTTCAGACAATTTTGATCTTGCGGAGATCAAATCATTACTCGGTGAAAATTGATACACTTTAAAATCCAATTGACATGAAATTCATCGCATCAATAGTTGTCCTTTTAATTGTCTCCCAGGTCAGAGCCCAGGATGTTAGCGCCAAACTTGACGAAGCTGCATCAGCATATAGTTCGGATGACCTCGAAAACACACGGTTCTCCCTCCAACAATCCCTTGCAGAATTAGACGCCCTTGTAGGACAGGAAATTCTGAAGATGTTGCCTACGGAACTGGCTGGTAACAGCTATGATGAAACGGGCGATGAAGTTACTGGAGGCAGTGGCCTGACAGGTGTTTTTGTGAACCGAACTTACGCTGGTGAAATAAAGACGGTTCGCATTGAGTTGGTAAGCGATTCTCCAATGATTTCAATGCTCAGCGGATTTTTAACAAATCCACTTTTTGCCAGCATGGCCGACGGAAACCGAAAGTCGATAAAGATTGACTCTTACAAAGCCATACTTCAAAAGGACGAAACCGATCCGATGCATTATGAGGTACAGGTGCCCATCGATCAATCCTTGTTTACCATTAGGTATGATGGTTTTGAGGACGAAAGTGAGGTGACTAGTATTGCCAACCAGATCGGTATTGGGAAAATAGCCGCTATGCTGAGATAATAAGTCTTGAATTCATATCCTTTGTTTCCATTCACCTAATTCAATAGGGACAGCATCCCCAACAGTATCGTCCCAGATAGCCCATGTGTTAGTGATATTGCTTAAAAGTCTCAAGCCTTCTATGATGTCCAAGTCTTCATCAAGGGTCACCACCGAATGATATTCAGGTAAATTTCCTGTTGAAATAAGACGCCAAAGATCAAATTCTATTCCATTCAGCCAACCGGCAGCAAAGTAATCCTCACTGATTTCTGAAATGAAATCGACCAATAATTGCTTTAACTCGTCTTTGGAATAGCAACATGTCCAGTCGGTATACCGGACAAAAATTACTTCTATTTTCTTTTGCCCATTCTTTTTAGCCAATTCAATGGGCAAATCCCTGGATGTTGACCTTTTATTGACCAGTACTAAGGAGGACTTTAATAAATTCCGAACAGTGGTATCATCGGAGTGCAGTATTGCATCAATCAGCGGGTTCATTAATAGCCTGCAGCTTGTCCATCCTTCCTTGACTCAGATGCTCCATAGTAGACACCATCTTTAAGCATCATGGCCTGGTATCCTCCAAAAATTCCTGGTGTACTCGCTTTTATCGCATGTCCTTTGCGCAAAAGATCCTGAATTGCTTTGCTTGAAAAACCATATTCCAGGTTAACTGTCCCACCATCAGACATTTTTTGACCCGTCGGCTGGGAAGAGCCCGAATGGTTAATCCTTGGAGCGTCCCCAGCTTCCTGAAGATTCATACCAAAATCAAGGAGGTTGACCAACACCTGAACATGACCCTGTGGTTGCATAGAACCTCCCATTACACCAAAACTGAGGAATGGTTCCCCGCCTTTTGTTACAAATGCCGGTATAATAGTATGAAATGGACGCTTATTAGGTTCATAAGTATTGAAATGTCCTTCTTTCAGGTTGAAGAGGTTACCACGATTTTGCAGAACAAAACCTAAACCTGTAGGTGTCATTCCTGATCCCATTCCAAAGTAATTGCTTTGGATGAGGGAGACCATATTGCCCTGTTCGTCCGCTACGGTCATATAAATGGTATCGCCGTTCCGAAGATTGCCTGGTTCATAATTTGCTGCTGACCTGTCGGTATTAATCAATTCTCTTCTTTCAGCAGCATAGTCTTTAGAAATCAACCAGTCAACAGGAATCTCATTGAAATCGGGATCGGCGTAGAACTTCGAGCGGTCCTCAAAGGCTAACTTTTTGGCTTCAATGAGAAGGTGCATATATTCTGAAGTACCAAAACCCATCGATTTCAAGTCATATGCTTCTAAAATATTAAGCATTTGTAACGCTGCAATGCCTTGTCCGTTGGGTGGCAATTCCCAAACATCATAGCCACGGTAGTTGGTAGAAGCAGGCTCCACCCATTCTGATTTATGATTTTTCAGATCATTATAAGAAAGAAACCCACCGTTTTCTTTCATGTATTTATCAATCGTTCTGGCTATTTCACCTTTATAAAATGCATCTCTACCATCTTTGGCAATGAGAATTAAAGTTTTGCTCAGATAGGGGTTTTTAAAAATTTCACCCTTTTCCAGGGATCTTCCATTAGGCATGTAGACATCCTTAAATCCTGGATAATTCGCCAGAACACGGCTGTTACCGGCTATTCCTTCGGCTATAATTTCTGAAAGAGGGAAACCCTCGCTGGCATAGTCAATTGCTGGTTGCAGTATTTGTTCCATAGGCATGGTCCCGAATTTTCCATGCATTTCAAACCAGCCATCAACACATCCGGGCACGGAAACAGACAGAGGGCCTAATTCCGGCACCATCTCATATCCCTTTGATTTGAAATAATCCAAAGTCAGGCCAGCTGGAGATCGGCCACTGGCATTGAGCCCGTAAAGTTTTCTGGTTTTGGCATCCCAAATAATGGCAAAAAGATCCCCACCGATTCCGTTGCTATTAGGTTCCATTAGCCCGATAGTAGCATTGGCTGCGATAGCGGCATCAATGGCGTTACCACCCATTTTCAGAATATCTAAAGCAACCTGCGTAGCCAATGGTTGACTAGTGGCAGCCATACCGTGTGTTGCAATTATTTCTGATCGTGTTGTGAAATCGTATCCTGACAATCGACGTTGTGCATACATATGATTACTTATGGTTAGAATGATGAGAATGGAGATTGATAGTTTCATAGTGGTCTTTTATGTTGAGAAATAGTGCTGGCTTAATCCTACTAATCTAACAGTTTTTTGAAATAGCTTGAGCCTGTTTCTTGTATTTTGGAGGGCGCCTTAAGATAGATTTTTTTCTAATTACTTGTTCGTTTCAACACTTCTCCAGTTGGAACAACTTCAAGATGATCAATATCAACCAGTCGTTTCAGCAATCGATCGAGATAATCTGTGCTCAATGGTCCCCAGCCTTCATTGTCAAGCCCATGGAGATTGAGAATAAGCCACCCTCCTGGTTCTTCCAGGAATTTATTGACTTCAGTTTCAACATAACTGTCAGCATTATCCGGTCCATGAGACCAACACCCAAGCCTAAGTGATTTTTCTGAAATTGGGATAGGATTAATGTTAGTATCTTTTAATACCATCCAGCCGCCTGTTCTTACTGCTCTTGCCCTTTCAAGTGCAAAGTTATCCAACTCTGGCGTTGATGCGTTGAAAGCAAAATTGTAAACAGCATTTTCAGGTTCGTATCCGTCGAGATTCTTCTCAAAGTAATCCAGACACTTTTCAATTCGTTCTTTGGCTTCATTACCAGGCATCTCTGTGAGATTGAGGTGCTCCCAACTGTGAGGCATTACTTCGTGGCCCCTGTTCTTTAAAGTATTCCAGTCATTGAAGTTTCCCAGCAAATGGGGCAATATCCACTCACCAACTGCTTTAAAAGTGGGCAGATGTCCGGTGGCAATTACATTCAAACAAGCCTTCAGCCCATAGTTCTCATGAATTTCCGCCAGGCGATAGAATGATTTCTTAAAACCGTCATCGAAACTTAATGTAAGGATATGTGTTTTGTTTTTTGAGAAAAAACAGCTTCCCAGCCCCAGGGCAAGGCTTCCCATCAGCGCGGTTTTGGAGAAATTCCTACGGTTGATAGCTTTCATGCTGTCAGCGTTCATTTTAAAGCAACCATTTGATCTGTTAGTTTATCACTTGGCCATGTTACCTTTTCACCGCTTGGTTTATGCATTGGCATTTGAGCGTCCACGGACTTTAAATATTCAGTTAATAAAGTGGCTAATTCAACGACTAGTGCTGACTCGTTTTCAGCGACATTGGAAGTTTCACCAATGTCTTCAACGATATTGTAGAGCTCAAAACTTTCCTTGAGATGCCAATAAACCAGCTTCCAATCACCGCGGCGAACTGCGCTGAAGGCGCCAATTCCTGGGCCCTTTGGACCCCATTCGTTCGGAAAATGCCAGAATAGCGGACGTGTTTGTACCAAAACCTCGTTATCTTTTAGCATTGATACAAAGCTTTCTCCGTCAATTTGATGAGCAGTCTGATAGTCTACAACTCCTGCTATTTCGAGAATGGTAGGATAGAAATCTTCGATAATAAGATAGTTGGGGTTGATCGAATTTGGCTTGGTTACCTCTGGCCATTTCACAATCATTGGTTCACGGATACCACCTTCACGAATGGACCCTTTGCCGCTGGCAAGTGGTTTGTTGTGAGTGTTTCTTTCACCACCCCGGGCATGAACACTCAATCCGCCATTATCTGACATGAAAAGGATTACTGTCTGGTCATCAATGTTTTGAGCCGCAATAAAATCCATCAAGGCCCCCAGAGATTGGTCCATACTTTCTACCATGGAAGCATACTTGGCCTCAATGCTGTCCAGACCCATTTTATAATATCTGTCAACGTATTGCTTATTTTCCATAATTGGTGCATGGACTGCATACAATGACATGTAAAGGAAGAATGGCTGTCTTTTGGATAGTGGTTGATTAAGGGCAGCAATTGCTTCCTGGGTCAATGCTTCAGTGAGGTAAATGTCCTGACCATGGTATTTTTCCAATCCGGGAACGGGCCAGGGTGTATCCTTGAACTTCTCGGTATTTCCAAAGTTGTCAATTCCCCAAAAACTTTGTGGTGCCCCGGCTGCGTGCCCTGCTATGTTGACATCAAAGCCGATGTTTTCCGGATTGGCAGCTGGGGTATCAATAGCACCCAGATGTGCCTTCCCCACGTGGATTGTGTGGTAGCCAGCATTACGCATAAGTGAGGGAAGAGGAGTTGCATAGACAGCATTCTTGACAGTAGAGTCTGGCGTCATGCCATTAACGTTCCAAAGAGGAAAACTAAGTCTTTCATGTTTTAGCTCGGCAGGTTTTAAAACGTCTTTATCAAGCGTCCAATTGGTTACACGATGCCTGGCAGCATTCATGCCAGTCATTAGGCTCACACGGGTGGGAGAGCAAACCGGTGTAGCGTAAGCCTGGGTAAATTTCATACCCTGCGATGCGAGACGCTCCATGTTCGGCGTATGGTATCGCTCATTGAATGGTGTTCTCTGACTCCAGAAAGGTACCGATGTATCCTGCCAGCCCATGTCATCAACCATAAACATGATGATATTGGGTGGGCGAGTAGGTTCTTCCGGTTTACATGATGATAGGAAGAGAAACGAAACCAATAAATAGGATAGACAGGATCTCATAGATAGAATGGTTAAGCGATTTGATTAGTGCAGGAATTACCTTACGCCCTTCACGTTCATTTTCAGTGTATAAACTGATGTGCTGGCCGTAATGAATAATGTCTGTCGATCTTTTCCACCGAAGGTGACATTGGCGGTCCATCGCTGGTCAATTGGAATTTGTTCAATTTGTTCACCTTTTTTGTTAAAAACAGTAACGCCTCGGCCAGTCACGTAAACGTTACCATGGTTATCGATTGTCATTCCATCAGAACCCATTTCAACGAACAGCTTTTTATTGGTTAAGCTTCCATCTTTTTGAATGCTATAGGAGTAAGTTTTTTTATCCCTTATATCCGCTACATAAAGGTT
This sequence comes from Bacteroidota bacterium, assembly GCA_027592755.1. GTDB lineage: Bacteria > Bacteroidota > Bacteroidia > Cytophagales > Cyclobacteriaceae > JAJCYL01. The sequence goes on from JAQCLE010000045.1 coordinate 25,355, forward strand.
TTTCCCATTAGGCGTTCCTATGATACCATTGGGTTGAGCGAGGTCATCTGCTACTATCCGGACGTTTTTTTTATCCGGAGTTAGGTAATACACCCGCTCTTTTTCAATTTCCTTTTCAGTTCTTGTCCAGTAATCACGTTGATAATATGGATCAGTAAAATAGATTCCCCCCTTGGGATCCACCCAGAGGTCATTTGGGCCGTTAAGTTGCTTACCTTCAAAATCACTAATTAGTACGGTCACATTTTTGTAAGAATCAATTTGCCAAAGTTCGTTTTTCAGATCAGCACAAGCCAGGAGGTTGCCGTCGTTATCAAAATAGAGACCATTCGCCCTGCCTGAATCATCTATATAAACAGACAATGACCCATCTGTCGACCATTTCATAATACGGTTGTTGGGCTGGTCAGTAAAAAAGACGTTACCATCCTTGTCGACAGCAGGCCCTTCAGTGAATTTATAATCAGCGGCAACCAAGGTAGGTTGAGCGCCATCTGCTATGATGCCGCTCTGTTGCGCTTGAGTTGACAGGCCGAGATTTGCAAAAAGTATAAGTAACGCAAGTGATATTCGGGTTTGAATTGTCTGCATATTATTAGTTAGTTGGGATTTGCAATTCTTTTTCAAATAGATTTTGTATTAGGATTCTCCAATTTCATTCAACTCCAATTCATAATCAAATCGTAAATTCTCATGCAAAGTTGATAATGACTTTTTGATGACCACAATTTGTCGTTTGTAAAGATTATGGAGCGTTACACTTCTTGTCATGGGTGGCCTCATTTTCTTAAGTTCAGCACAAAAATAGAGCAGTAATTCCACCTCTGTTTCTTTGACCTTTGAATACCTGATATATTTCTTAACACTGCGCAATATTTTGCGAACACTCTTTTTAATAAAATAATAGCTGGTCTTGTTTATTTGTTCAAATTGATCATCAATTTCTCTTTTCACATTTTCAATATAACCAGGTTCATCGGATGCATCATATAATAGGTAAGTCAATAATTCCTTGTTTTCCTTTTTGAATTTTGTTAGATGTAGGCAAAGTTCTATTAATTATCCTTGAGAGAGGTTGTTCAATTCCTGCTTGATTTCTCTGATTGTAACAGCTTTCATTGTTCTGAAAGATTGAGTATTCTGATTTTAACGCGTGAGCTCATTTATATACTCAGGCGTTTCAATGTATCCTGCGAAAAATTCACCCTTTTTACCCTGACTTAGCGCCCATCGGTCAATCCACGAAATACCATAAGAACCATACTCGGTAATTGGAAGCTGATGGGCAGGATCGGTCAATGCCTCTTGAATAGAGATGAAGGAATAACCATTCTTCAAAAACATCTCCGCAAGTTGATCAAGATAGTCAGCATTTAACCGGTTAGCATGAATTAGCAGGATGTGTTTCATATTTCGACCGAGCAGTTTGTTGGATAAGTTTTCATAATAAATAAGAACTGATTCCATGTATGTGATATAGTCGTTTCCGACGCTGGCTGAGAGTGCCAGGTTGTCATCGCTTAAGGCACGCTGATAGGCTTGAGCAAACAAATACTCATTGTTATCAATGGTAACCGGTGCTTCTGTATAGCCAGTATTTTTTAATAAAATCTTAAGTGAATCATGCTTTGCTTTCGAGTTACCTATGTGCAGGTAGGGGTGCCTGAAATATTCGAAGTTGCTTTCATATTTTTTCGAAATGGCTTTGCTATGAATTTCACCTTTTTTAATATCCATGCCGTACTTCTTCAAGGTTACTTTATGGTAGTCGACATGTGAATAGGTATGATTGCCTAATTCCAGTCCGCTACTTAGCCAATATTCAAGGAATCGAATATGGAGCGAATCAAGTATTCCGCTGCGGTAGAGTTTGGTTTCATTCACAAAACCGATTGCTGGGATATGGTAATCAACACAGGTATTAACAATATGTTCAGTGATATGTGTAAGGTTTTCAACGGATCTGTCACCATATGGTACGACAGTGAGGTCATCGATGGAAAAACACACTTGCTTAGTCTGTGCTAGTATTGAATAGGAAAGAATAAAACAGAGAATTAGGCTTTGAGTTAGCTTCATTAGCAAGAATTAGGGATGTGAATTGTTCGAATAATCGTAGTACGTTAACACTTTAACCTGTTGTGTGAATTATATTTTGAGATGAATATAGGTTAAAAAATGAGTGCATCTGCTTGATAATGAGTAAATTAAGAGTGTAAAGAAACAATAAACTCATTGAGCAAATGCACAACATTAAAAGTAATTTCGATATAATCTTTCAAACGATCAAATCGCTTGAATTGAATGACTTTGGAGCGGACGGTAATGTTATCCGAACGGGACCAAAGCCCAAACTATCTGATTTAGAGGTTATTAGCCTAACACTTACCAGTGAATATATGTCCATTGACAGTGAAAACTTGCTTTTTAAGAAATTGAATAGTTGCCATCGTCAGGATTTTCCTCAGCTTATTGACAGGAGCCAATTCAATAGAAGGAAAAAGGATCTGTTTCACTACATCGGCAAAATAAGGGCAGCACTAGCCCAACATTTTGTAGCTTCTGAACAATATTTCATTGTTGATTCAATGCCGATAGAGATTTGTAAACTTTCGCGGGAAAAAAGAGCTCGGATATGTAAAGAGACCCTTCAAACAGCACCAGACAAAGGTTATTGCGCTTCCCAGCAGATGTATTTTTATGGCTACAAACTCCATGGCGTTTGTTCGGTTAATGGGGTATTTCATTCTATAGATTTGACCAAGGCCAGCGTACATGACAATGAAATTCTTAAAGATTTGAACACCCAACTATCTGATTGTGTGCTACTTGGAGATAAAGGTTATATTGGAAAGCAGATACAGTTAGACCTTTTTCAAACTGCTTCTATTCGATTACACTCACCAATGAGGAGCAATCAAAAACACTTTAAACCTTACCCAGGAATATTCAGAAGGACAAGAAAACGATTGGAAACACTCTTCTCTCAATTGTGTGATCAATTCATGATCAGAAGAAATTATGCCAAGACTTTCAAAGGATTTAGAACCAGAATCTTGGCTAAGATTACTGCATTAACAATCGTCCAGTTTATCAACTACTTTATCCTCAATAGACCAATAAATAATATCAAACATGCTATCTTTTAATTCACACAACAGGTTAAGAAAGTATTATTCTTTTTCACACTCATCCGAACCTTTATGAATAAAGTTGCAATATCCCGTAATGCTTAATGTTTGCCACGTT
>JAQCLE010000165.1 GCA_027592755.1 Bacteroidota bacterium
TCAAAGGTTTGAACTTTTTCCGCTATTTTATCCGTTTTTTGAAATTAGACTTTCGGATAGTTGTGATTATTATTAATAAGTTTTGTTCATGTTCTCAAGAGGTATTATTTGACTAAAGAACTGAACATCAGAAACCTGTTTTGATGTAATCATTAAAAAATAATTGTTATGTTTCACTCTTGAGAAACCGAAGTATTCGCATACAATAACTTTCTTAGTGTTAGAAATCATAATTTTCTGGGTTAGTTGAGTGATCTTATTTTGATAAATACACATGTCTAAACAATTTGTAATAGGTCTGGATTTCGGAACTGATTCGGTAAGATCTGTTTTGGTAGATACCTCAAATGGCCAGACAATGGGCACCAAGGTGCACTGGTATACCAGATGGAAGCAAGGTAAATATTGCAACCCTGCTACTAACCAATTCAGACAACACCCTCGTGATCATATCGAAGGTATGGAGATCACTATTCGCGAGGTGGTCAGGGAGTGTGGAATTGACCCCGAAGCCATAAAGGGAATCTGCATTGATACCACAGGTTCGTCTCCAATTCCAGTCGATAAAACCGGTACGGCACTGTCATTAAAATCAGGGTTTGACGAAAATCCCAATGCCATGATGATCTTGTGGAAGGATCACACCTCCATTACCGAAGCTGATGAAATCAACCAGTTGGCCAGAAATTGGGGCGGCGAAGATTTTACGAAATATGAAGGTGGAATATATTCTTCCGAATGGTTTTGGGCCAAAATTCTACATATAGCCAGAGAAGACGAGTCAGTAAAAAATGAAGCCTATTCATGGATTGAACATTGTGATCTCATGACATCCATCCTGGTGGGCAGCCCTGAGCTGTCAAGTTTCAAATGCAGTAGATGTGCCGCCGGCCATAAGGCGATGTGGCATGAAAGCTGGGGAGGTCTACCAGATGATAACTTTCTTAAGCACCTTGATCCTTATTTAGTAAGTGTCAAGAAGAATCTCTATAAAGAAACTCATACTTCAGATCAGGTTGCAGGACTTCTGTCTGCTGAATGGGCTACGAAACTCGGACTAAATGAACAGACAGTGGTAGCAGTAGGCACATTTGATGCCCATGCCGGTGCGGTTGGTGCAGAGGTGGAGGAATATACGTTAGTGAGGGTAATGGGGACATCAACTTGTGATATCATTGTATCGCCTCATGAAATCATCGGCAACAAAACAGTCCATGGGATTTGTGGCCAGGTAGACGGTTCAGTTATTCCCGGAATGATTGGGTTGGAGGCTGGCCAATCTGCTTTTGGAGACGTTCTGGCCTGGTTCAGAGACATCTTAATGTGGCCAATTAATGAACAACTTTCGAGTACTAAAAGCATCAATGAGGATCAGAAAATCAAATTGATTGAAGAAATAAAAGAAGGTATCCTACCGAGTTTATCGGCCCAAGCTGAGAAAATCCCACTCGATGAACGTGTTCCGGTCGCATTGGATTGGGTCAACGGAAGGCGTACTCCCGATGCCGATCAGTCATTAAAGGCCGCTATCATGAAACTTAATCTAGGAACAAAAGCTCCTCACATTTTCAAAGCATTGGTAGAAGCCATTTGTTTTGGATCTAAAAAGATAGTTGATCGCTTCGAAGATGAAGGGGTACAGATCAAGTCTGTCGTAGGCATTGGTGGTGTGGCAAAAAAATCACCGTTTATTATGCAAACATTGTCAGATGTGCTGAATATGCCCATTAAAGTGGCAGTATCTGAACAAGCCCCGGCATTGGGTGCTGCCATGTACGCCTCGGTGGCTGCCGGAATTCATCCTACTCTACAGGAGGCTGTATCGGCCATGGGGAATGGTTTTGAGACCACCTATTCACCAAATCAAAATCATGTCAAAGTTTACAAAAAGCTCTATGATCAATATATTGCATTAGGTGAATTTGTGGAAGTAACTAAAGAAAATAAATAATGTCCCGGTTTAATGATATTAAAGAGCAATGCTACGAGGCCAATATGAAGCTGCCTCAACTGGGACTCGTCATTTATACTTTCGGTAATGTGAGCGCAGCTGACAGGAATGAAGGAGTTTTTGCCATTAAACCCAGCGGTGTTCCTTATGAGGAACTCTCCCCCAAGGATATGGTCATTGTTGACTTTGACAATAAGCTCATTGAAGGTAAAATGAGAGCTTCGTCAGACACAAAGACTCATGCCTATTTATATAAATTGTGGGAGAGCATTGGAGGAATCTCCCATACACATTCCACTTATTCTGTGGCCTGGGCCCAGGCTCAAAAGGACATTCCAATATTCGGTACAACCCATGCGGATCACCTTACTACAGATATTCCATGCGCTCAAGCAATGAGCGATGAACTAATAAAGGGTGATTATGAGTACAACACGGGGATTCAAATTTCCGAATGTTTCAAAGATAAAAACCTGGATCCAAGGGAAGTTGAGATGGTATTGGTAGGCAATCATGGTCCTTTTACATGGGGAAAAGATGCAGACAAGGCAGTTTACAATAGCAAAGTGTTAGAAGAACTGGCTAAAATGGCTTATTTGACTTTGCAGATCAACCCAAAAGCGCCGACCCTAAAAGACGCTCTGATCCAGAAGCACTATGACCGCAAACATGGAACTGATGCTTATTACGGTCAAAAATGATTGACTGCTATGGTCTGCTGTTAAAAGTATACCAAGCCTCCCCTGACCAAAGGGGTTGTCCTGACGCACTTTGAAGTTCCTCATTGAGTAAAAGGTAAATTACAGATTCCTCTTTCATTCCTGGAATTTCAAGATTTACCTGTTTCCCGTCATTTGAGATGCTTATTTTTCGAGGATATAAACTTTCTAAATCCTTTTTGTCACCGCCATAACGTGGTGTTGCTTCATACCACCATTGCTGGATAAAATAGTCCTTTATCTCCTCCCCATCACCTGCTGCCAATGGCTCTGTAAAGGTTAGATTCAGACCAACTGCCGTGGCTTCAATTTTCAGAATTTCAAAGGTAATCCTATCTGAAAATTCCAATCGCTGGAGTCCATATTGCTTACCCTCCCAGGTCCAGCCGCCATTCATGCCAACTCCACCTACATAAAGTGCTCCGTCCGGTCCCCAAACCGAACGGATGATGCCTGCCTCCAAACCTTGTGTAAAACGAAAAACTGCTCCCTGGTAGGACCCGTTAATTTTTTCAAGAAAAACACGTTTTAATCCACCATGGGTAATTTCACCATGCAGAAGCTGCTCCTTATATACGCCTTCAGAGATCAAAACCGGCTGACCCGGGGAGTTCCCGATTTCATCCTGGGGAAGCCATACTGCTGGAGGCGTCATCTTTTCATCTTTGAAGCGCTCTCCAGTCCCATATTGGCACCCATGAAATGCTCCTTTTACTACATGAATAACCTTGCAAGCTGGTACCCATTGACCCTGGTTTTCGGTGATAAATAACTCATTATCAGGACCAAATCCGATGCCATTTGTTTGTCTCAAACCAGTCATTATTCTCTCAAAACTTCCATCTCTTCCGATCTTAACAACAGTTCCCCGATCAGGGTGCTGGAGTTCCTGAGGCATAAGCCGCATGGCCAAACCCAACCCGGCATAGAAAAATCCATCCTTGTATTCCAACCCGTAGGAAAATTCATGGAAATCGGCAGTTACGTCAAATGAATTGCATATTGTCCTGTATTCATCCGAAATGCCATCTCCATCATGATCAATAAGTTGAGTTAATTCATGTTTCTGCAAAACAAATATCTCGCCGTCAACGACTTTAAGTCCCAGGGGTTCTGAAAGCCCGGAGGCAATTCTTTCTACTTCTATTTTGCTTGAATCCCCTGTTTCCACATTACGCAGGGCATACACAGCTCCCAGGGAGTCCCAGGTTGAAATCAGTAACCTGCCATCTGGCAAAAAATCCATTCCTCCAACCCTTGGTTTGAACCATGCAGGGTGGATTGTTTGTACTTCCAAACTCGGATGGAGTCCTCTCAAAGCCGCACCAAATCCGGGTTTCTTTGAGATTTTTTCTAATTGATAATTTTCAGCTGGAGCGGTTCGGTTCTGGGTAACTCCTTCCTTTGGTTTTAGCGACATAATATACATCAACATGCCTTTGATTGCACTCTCAGGCAAATCCGGATGCGCCAGCATGGGCACATCTCCCCAAACTCCGGATCCACCATTCTTTACCTTCTTAATCAACGCCAAAAGGGTGGCATCGTCTCGATCGTACCTTCCTGCAATCTCACGGTAAGCAGGACCAATTGTCCTCTCGTCAACCTCATGGCAAGTATTGCATCCACTTCGATCCAACCAGTTTTGTGTCCCAGACCCGGATACATGGCGAACTGGTCGGGTAATTATTTCTGGAAATGGTTCAAAGTAGTTTACAAAAGTCTCCTCTCCATTCTGTGGTAATTGTAGGCCTCCGTTCCAGATAACCAGGTTATCCGGAACATCTTCCGTTCGAAAAATCCTTTGAAAACCGACTCTGTCTCCATCAAGGGGCAGAAATTCCGGCTGCTCATAAATAGTGACAATACTTCCATTGGACAACGCTAATTCATATCTAAATGTGATCTGGTTATCCTCCAGGCGATAGCCCCTGAATTGCGGTTCGACTATTACTGTTTGACCATTACGTTGAATTGTCCAGGGTTTTTCGTCAATAGGCCTTCCCAAATAATCATCACCCCAGCTTATAGGTTGAATTGTTTTAACATTATTAAATGGAGCCCCATCCCAATGCACCCCACCTCGCCAGACTTTGTACAAAGCACAATTCTGCGTATTGTAGGCAGCATAGCCATCCCGGTGAAGTGCGAGTGTGACCATCCTGATTTGCTGATCCAGGACAGAGCGCATCACCCAGGGATCCCTATCTCTTTGGAAGATTTTTCTGGATGATTGATTTTGACACGCAATCAGAAGAAAGAGTCCTGCAATGATGAGGAAATCTGTGCCCTGGTTATTATGA
>JAQCLE010000166.1 GCA_027592755.1 Bacteroidota bacterium
TTATCAAGTGACCCCGACAAGATTCAAACTTGTAACCTCCTGATCCGTAGTCATAATTTATACATATTGTTTACTACCTGATTATTGGCTTAATACTTATATCTGAGTCGTTTTTAGGTGCTTTTACCACTCTTTACTATATCCTTGTTATGTGTTTATTTATCATAATTGTTAGGCAAATTGTTAGGCACATAGTACATTTAAGCTAACGATAAACCAAATGTTATGATAGCTCCAACAACAGGCATCCACCTTGACAGGCGTAGAGAAACTAAAGAGGGCTATCCAGTGAAGCTAAGGGTGACGTTCTGCAGGCAACCAAGATACTTCGATACTGGGCAAAGGTTATCGGCCAAGGATTTACAAAAGTTAGCTGAGCTAAACCCAAGGGGGGAACTAAAAGAAATTAAGGTCAAATTGAGCGTATGCGAGAAGAAGGCTGGAAAAATCATCGAGGATTTAGGAGAACAATTCTCATTTGAAAAATTCAAGGAACTGTACTTCAGTAAATCCAAGCAAACAGATTTAATAGCGGTATTTACTGACTACATCAATAAGTTGAATGAGAGTGGACGGGCAGGAACGGCAAGCTCCTATCAAAACGCAAGAAATAGTATTATCAAATATATCGGTGAGGGCAGGAAAAGACCTTTTGTTAGTATTACTCCTGAGTGGCTTGAGAAGTATGAAAAAGCCATGAAGCTAAAAGGTAACTCTTTGACAACCATTGGCATTTATACCCGATCTCTTAGGACAATTTTCAATATTGCAATAAGGGATGGAATTGTAAGCAGTGAAAGCTACCCATTCGGAAAAGGGAAGTACCAGATACCTGCTACTCAAAACACGAAGAAGGCTCTCAATAAGCTCGAGCTGAAGCAGATATTTGAGCATAAACCTGACGCTGGAACTTGGGAGGAAACAGCCCACGACATCTGGATGTTCAGTTATTTATGTAATGGTGCCAACATCAAGGACATCTGCAGACTTAAGAATAAAAACCTCAGTGATAAGAGCATCACATTCCTGCGAGCAAAAACAGAAAGGACGGCAGTCAAAAAACTAAAGAATATTGTTGCTTCGAGAACAGATCAAATTAATGCAATCCTAAAAAGGCAGGGGACGAGAAGCCTGAATCAGGATCAATTTGTATTTCCTTTTTTAGATGGTTCTGAGAGCCCGCAGAGAGAGCAGGCCAAAATTAGACAAGTAGTAAAAAACATCAATAAGTGGATGGGAATAATTGGTGCAGGTCTGGAGCTCAAAAGTAAGATAACTACATATACAGCAAGGCATAGTTTTGCTACAATTCTAAAGCGTGGAGGTGCTCCTACAGAATACATATCCGAAAGCCTTGGTCATTCCAATTTGAAAACTACTGAGAGCTACCTCGATTCGTTTGAGGATGAGACAAAAGAGAAGTTTGCCAATATGTTAACTGATTTTGGATAGAATTTGCTGGGTTTTTGATAAATTATCTTCCAGTTATCTTTTGATTAAATATTTTTTCAATAGTTAAATTAGTCAGTCATGTCAGAAAACGATAGGTATCCGTTTGATTTCAATCTTACCGACATTAAAAATGCAGTTCAATTGTATGGATCAAAGGGTAAGTTTAAAAAGGCGTTGAAAATGTTGGAGATCATAGAGGAGAAATGGGTGTTGAGTCGAGATCAAATAGATTTTAATAGAGATTCCAGATTTAAGCATCTTGCTGATTACAACATCGCTTCGATATTTAACACGACTGAAAACCCAACAAAAGTAAATGATGAGTTTCTACTTCGACTTTATGATATGATGGTTGAGCTTCGTGAAGAAGCAGATGAAATATTGGAAAAAGAAAAGATAAATAGCCCTTATAGCGGATTAGAATGGGCTACTATTTTCTACTATGCTCATCAAACAAAATTATTACCTGAATCTAACACTTTGAAAGAATATATGGAGCAGTTTATGGAGAAACATAGTATTCAAACGACTTTCAAATACTTTCGATCCAAATATTATGATTCTAAGAAACGCATCTACCAAAAGGGTGACTATCCTATAAATAAACTTAAAAAGATTATCCCTTTTTTAAGAGATAACTACCACCAAACAGTTACTAAAGTTGAAAACGAAATAACTTTTTTACAAACTGAAAAACCTGATTATTAGATACTTACAAAAGTAAATCACCAAAGTAACGGTTACGTAACCAGTAACACGGAATTTACTTGCACCCATTGTTTAATTAAAATAAAGTAACGATGGAACAAGTATTTTTTAATGTCCCTTTGTCAAAACTCGAACCAATCTTTAAAAGATGGATTAAGGAGGCACAGAGGGAGTTGCTACCCAAAGAGGTAGACGAGCAAAAAGAAGATTATCCTTTAACGGTTCAAGAGGCAGGAAAATTTTTGAGCCTTGCAATCCCCACGATTTACAGCAAGGTTTCTAAAGGCGAACTGCCATTCATGAAGCGATCGAAGCGACTCTACTTTTCACGGAACGAATTAATGGAGTACATCAAGGAGGGACGTAATAAAACAAACGCTGAAATTGAAATAGAGGCCGAGCAATACTTGGACAAAAAGAAAGGGGTCAACCATGCATAACCCGATCCAGCCCCTTTATAAAAAACATGACAGAGATGGCAGTTCAATCATTGACAAATACTCTAAGAACAGTATAGCCAAATTAGGCTCCTCTCAAAAAAAGAATGTGAACGGTCTGCCTCTCGATTTAAAGAGAACAGGGATGTCCAAAAATTGCTTTAGGTCTTCGAGGATACCTGAGAGTATACTTGATTATACCCCACTGCCTGAATCGCTAACCCTAAACAAACTACACTATACCCTGATTAAAAGAACTAACGAGGTGTATATGTACGGAATAGCAGGTGAGTATACCGATAGTATACTGCACTATGAGGTCGGGATCATAAGCGTTGGCAAACCTGACAAATACAGTGATAAGTGGAGGGAAAAACCCATGTCCAACGGACAGTTCGGGAAGACTTATGGGAAGTCTTTTAATGCCATTAATAAGCATCGAGCTGAAGAATCGTATAAAAAGTATGTATGTGATTTTGAATCAAGTAAGGGCTTATAAATCTACTAAAATGAAATACGGAAAGAGACAAACAAACCCTGAGAAGTGGAATGGGCCAAGGTTTCGTGAATTACCCCCAATGGCGAAGTTGTTGTATCTAACCGAGAATTGTGATTGGGCAAAGCCTCAAACCAATAAACAAGGTATAGTAATGGCGATTTGTTCAATCACGCCTCCCAGTGTTAGACATTGGGGAGGGTTCAGGTATGAGCTACTGCTATACAGTGAGGAGATTTGTCTCTACCAACAGAAGAATATTTTAAACCATACCGTTGGTTACGAGGTATTCAGAATCAAGCATAGACCTGATCGATACATTGGTGATCGATTCATCAGAGCTTCAATGCGGTTCCCCTCAGATGAGGATTTTGGGTCTTGGGCTTGGTCTTACTATTCGTTAGACGGAGCCATTGCCAAGGTTATCTCACTAATAAAAAAACGGGGGGCATGATGAATCTTTACATCTACCCTCAGAATCTGGATATTGAACAGTTGGGCTTAACAAAGATTGAAAGGAAAAGCATCAAAAAGTTGGTCGCAATTTTATTCAATAAGACGATCTATAAAGATAATCCCAACAACATAGTACTGAATAGCGTCAAGTTGCAAGTTGCATTAAGGGACTATCGGAAGTATTTGACTGTTTTAGAAGAACACGGGGTAATACGTTTGGTGAAAGAATACTCTGCTGGACATCATTCCCGAACATATACTTTCACTCCTGAATATTGGCATCCCAATCTGGTATTTGAGCCAATCAAAAGCAAGAGGTCTATGAAACAGTCGGATATACCCCCAGAGTACAGACCGTGTAGGTCTTTTTTCAACGATCTATTACAGATTGATGTAGAGTATGCTTTGAGGATTACAAGTCAAAATATGTCTGAACGGCAGAAGATTTCAAAAGAGGAGTTGAATGACTACAAAACCCTTTCTGTAATCCTCATTAATAAAATCCATCACGGTGATTATTACTTCAAGATTGACAAGAATGGCCGACTACATACCAACCTCACCAACCTTCCTTCTGAATTAAGAAAATGCATAACATATGGAGGTAATAGGGTAGTAGGTATAGATATATCTAATACTCAACCATTATTACTTATTATGTTATGTAAAAATGAAAAGAGTTTAATTGAAATCTTGAATGAGGTTAGATGTCCTTTTGAAAATCAAGAGCAACTGATTGAAAGAATTAAAAAGAACCCTTATGATTTAGCAAGATATGAACAGGCTGTTACTGCTGGTAAGTTCTATGAAATCTTGGGTAGAAAGTATTGTGATAAATCTGGAGTTGACCTTGGAAGAGAAACTATTAAGACTGCCTTTCTTACAATCATTAATGGTGAACGCTGGCATTTCAACAGAACATCAAGAAAAATATATAAAGTCTTCTGTGGGGAATTTCCGACTATTGCTTCATTGTTGAATATTTTGAAAACGAAAAGTCATAAGAACGTTTCAACCATTCTTCAAAGGTTTGAATCTCGTATTGTGATCAAGGACATCGCCAATCAATTTATTGCAGAGAATCCGAGAATCCCTCTTTTTACAATTCACGATTGTTGGTATACTTATGAGAGCCATCTTGAAATTATTGAGGAAATGGTTAGAGCTTACTTTCAAAACAAGTATGAGATTGAGGTGCCGTTAAAGGTTGAGCGATATGGAACAATGCCTCAGGGTGATGCCTTAGTAGCTCAAATGACCTTAGATACCTTTAATATTAGTTAGCCGACACCCTGATCGTTTTAGGGGGGAGTTCTTTGGGGGAAGTTTGTAGTGTGTTTTGAAAAAAACTTCATTCTCCATATCTTAGA
>JAQCLE010000046.1 GCA_027592755.1 Bacteroidota bacterium
ATATTTGCCTGTGTTAGAGAAAATAGAAAATATGAAAAAATTTATACGCATGCTCTTGCTTAATCCTTAGAAATCGGGCGAGGCAGGGAATATCTGACAATGTTTTATTTATATATAATCAAGAGCCGTTTAAAAAATCGGTATTATACAGGTCAAACGAAAGATTTAAAAAATCGGATAAAAGAACATAATGCTGGAAAGACGAAATCAATAAAAGCCTATATCCCGTTTGATTTGATTTACTTTGAGACTTTTAAAACAAGGGAAGAAGCAGTTTCCAGGGAACGATATTTTAAATCCGGAAGCTGGAGGGAATACATTAGGAAATATTTGAGCAACTGGATAGAATATCTGACTTCGGATCAGGTGGTTGAGGGTTCGAATCCTTCCGGGCGCACAATTAAACCATAAAGATGGTTCAATTCTTTATGCTTTTGCATTTGTAGTCAATTATGGTAGAAAAGGATTTCTTGAACCATTAAGATTGAGGGGCTATGATATCGGAATTGTTGAAAGTCTATTGAAACAAACTGTTATAAATTACTATAATTCATGAGGTTTATTTTTGGTTTGATACTCACGTGCAGTCCATTAGTCCATGCATTTTGTCAGTATTTTCCTACTGAATTCTGGCATAAGGGATATCTCATCACCAGCAATGGTGATACATTAAGGGGTAGCATCAAATATGACTTCGATAAGGATGCTGTTCAGATTGATATGGACAATAGAATTCAAACGTTGACAGCGAGGAACATTTCCTATTTCGAAATAATAGACAAGGAGAAAGAAAATTATCGTCAATTTTATTCTATCTCCTACCAGATGAATATGAATCATAAAGTACCTCGATTCTTTGAAATACTATATCTGGGAGAATTAACACTTGTTGCCCGTGAAATGATCATCCAGGAAACTACATCCTCTTCACTATCTTCGATTTATCGTTCCCAGCCACAATTAGCTCATAAGTTTTATTTTGTATACAAGGACGGAAAAGTGATCGATTTTGAAGGCAACAAAAGCGTCTTGTATACCATCATGGGGGCAAAATCCCAGGAAATTAAAAGCTACGTTAAGAAAAATAATTTAAAAACTGACCGGCTTCAGGATCTTGTAAGAATTACCGCCTATTACAATTCAATCTGAACTCGAAATTTATCCTTAACCTTTAAAAAGAGTTCCAATCTAATGCTAAAGAGAGGATATCACGTGTGCTATGAAGGATGTTTCATGGTTCCAGTAATTAGAAAAGGATTCAGCCTTACATTATTTGATTACCAGTACAATTATTGGTTTTTTATATAAATGGAACTCCCATTAATGGTAGGCTTTGTTAATTTCGATTTCGCTAACAATATACTGAATGCAATTTAGGCCACTGTCCTTTTTACTAATGTTCTTGGTCATCGTCAATTGGAGTGCCTCCGGTCAAAAGCCTGACGATTTATTCAAAGTATTTAAGTTTCGGAATGTTGGTCCACTCAGGGGCGGAAGGGTTACTACGGTGACCGGTGTCGAAACTGAGGCCAGTACATTTTACATGGGTTCCAGTGGCGGGGGTGTATGGAAAACCATAGATTTTGGAATTACCTGGAATAATGTTTCCGATGGATTTTTTGCTACCGGATCGATCGGAGCAATTCGTGTTGCTAAAACAGATTCCGATATCATTTATACCGGAACAGGATCTGATGGCTTGCGGTCAAATGTAATTGTTGGTAAAGGGGTCTACAAGTCAATGGATGCTGGTAAGACCTGGAAACATATCGGACTTAAGGATGCAGGTCAGATTGGTGCCATAGAAATTCATCCTGAAAACCCGGATGTAGCTTTTGTAGCTGCCATTGGTCAACCGTTTCAAGCCAACAATGAACGAGGCGTATTCAGAACCCGAAATGGCGGATTAAGTTGGGAGAAGGTCCTGTTCCATTCAGATACAGTCGGAGCTGTAGATGTTGAATTCTCACCAAAAAATCCTGACATTGTTTATGCATCGCTTTGGAGAGCAGAGCGCAAGCCATGGAACATAATAAGCGGCGGATACCAGTCTGGAGGAATTTACAAATCGGTTGATGGGGGTGATACCTGGCAAAAGAAAACGGAAGGTCTACCGTCTGGTTTAATTGGAAAAATCGACCTGGCGGTTTCCCATGCTGATCCTAAAAGACTCTATGCAATTATTGAGGCACCTGAGGATGAAGGAGGACTCTATCGTTCGGATAATTATGGCGAGTCATTTTTGCAAATAAGTTCGCGTAAAGAACTGGTTAACAGACCTTTTTACTATTGCAACATTGATGCAAATCCTTTGAATGCGGACATGATCGTATCTAACGCCAACCCTGGCCTGATTTCCAGGGACGCTGGGCTGTCCTGGGAAAAAATCAACACACCGCATGGTGATAATCATGACATTTGGATTAATCCATCTGACACTTCGATATGGATTCAGTCAAATGATGGTGGCGCAAATGTTACAGTCAATTCTGGTAAAACATGGTCCACACAATATAACCAGCCTACTGCTGAACTTTACCAGGTTGAAGTTGACGACCAATATCCTTACTGGTTATATTCAGGTATGCAGGATAATCGATCTGCAATAGCCGTTCCCAGTCTTCCGCCATATGATGTTCAAAAGGGTTCAACAGGCTGGCTGATTAGTACTGGCGGTTGTGAAACAGGTCCGGCCATACCAAAGCCGGGCAACCACAACGTTGTTTTTACAGGTTGTAAAGGTCGTTTTGGTGTTTATGATAAAAGGACGGGACAGGAGAAGCAATATTATATAGGCGCCACGAATATTTATGGTCATAATCCCAGGGATTTAAAATTTAGGTTTCAAAGGGTGGCGCCACTGCATATTTCGCCACATAATCCAGATGTAATCTATATGGGATCTCAGTATGTCCATAAAACCACGGATGGTGGGCTAATCTGGCAAATAATATCACCGGATTTGACCGCATTTGAGGACGATAAACAAGTTATACCGGGAACACCGATTACAAGGGATGTCACCGGGGAGGAATATTACAGCGCATTATATTCATTAAGAGAGTCTGTTCTGAAAGAAGGTCTGATTTGGGCGGGCTCCAATGATGGCCCCGTTCATGTCACAAAAGATGGTGGGAAAAGTTGGGTCAATGTCACACCTCCGTTACCAAAGGGAGGTCGTGTGGATTGCGTTGAACCCTCGCACCATCAGGAAGGCAGTGCATATGTATCTGTATTGAGAAACCTTATAGGGGATTGGAAGCCATATATTTTTAAAACTTCTGATTTTGGAAAGAATTGGGAGCTGATTTCAAACAATAATGGTATTCCTGACGATTATCCAGTAAGGGTTGTAAGGGAAGACCCAGAGATGGCAGGTACACTGTATGCCGGAACTGAATTTGGCCTTTTTATTTCCCTAAATAACGGAGACTCCTGGTATTCATTTCAACAGGACCTGCCTGTGACACCTGTAACCGATATAAAATTGTATCGTAATAACCTGATTGTCTCCACTATGGGGAGGGGGCTATGGATAATGGACAATGTTAAGTCTCTTAAACAATTATCTCAAATAGGTGGAGCCGAAGTATTTTTGTTTCAGCCTGCGGATACTTATAATTATCGTTATAGTTACAGATCTTCGGAAAAAGAAAGTGTACCAAAATATCCAAATCCATCTGTATTAATAGACTACTATTTTAAATCAGTGCCAGAGGATCCTGTTGAAATGAACATTATCAATGATCAGGGATCGGTCATATGCTCTTTCAATTCTGGTAATATTTCAATCACTCAACGGAATGAGCCTGATATTATAAAAGAATCTGAAGAAGATGTAGGACGGATGGCCCTGACAAAAAACAGTGGCATCAACCAGTTTCAATGGGATATGTGCCATAGTGGGGCATGGCACATAAATAGCCAAAAGTCATACATAAACGGGCCAAGAGCAGTGCCAGGTCAATACACCATCAAGTTGAAAGCCAATGGAGTTGAGCAGGTCCGAACATTTCAATTGCTTATGAACCCAAATCTTGATTTAACGGGGCTAACCAAAGATGACCTGAAAGCCCAGGAAGAATTAGCACTTCAAGTCAGGGAATTGCTTTCAGAAGCCAGAAAGACCGAATATTCCCTCAATGGCAGTATTAAAAAGTTTGAACTTGACACCACCAGAGCAATAGATGAATTAAAAGAGTTGATTCAGATCAAATCAGCATTTTCAACAGCTAATGGAGCCTATATGCAACCGATGTTGATAGATCAGATTGAATACCTGGCCAACATGGTCTATAAAGCGGATCAAAGACCAGGTAAAGACGCTTATGATCGTTATGATGAATTGTCTGCCTCTTTAAAAGGACTTTCAGCAAGAATAATGAGTTTAGAAAAATGAAAAGATCCAGATCAGCAAACGTTCTCACGATCCTGTATTGTGTTGTTTTTTTCAACGTTCAGACACAATATTACCCTGATAAGGTTTGGGAAGAAAAATCGCCTGCAGAGGTTTCACTCAATAATACTTTATTAAGACGAGCTGTTGATTTTGCATTAAGTAACGAATATACCGGCTCTCGGGATTTAAGGCAGGCAACTTTAGAAAGCTTCAGTGCGGAACCATTTCACGAAATAGTAGGCCCAACAAAAAAGCGGGGTGGACCAGCTGGTTTGATTATAAAGAATGGCTATATAGTCTCCAAATGGGGAGATATAGATAGAGTTGACATGACTTTCAGTGTTACGAAAAGTTATTTATCTACCATAGCGGGATTGGCGCTTGAAGATGGGCTTATATCTGATGTCAATTACAAGGTTGGGCAATATGTTTGGGAAGGCAGCTATTTTGAATCTGCCCACAACTCGAAAATCACCTGGCATCATTTATTAACTCAATCTTCTGATTGGTCTGGCGACTTATTTGGGATGCAGGATTGGGCTGACCGACCTCCGCGTGAAGGAGGCATTGACGACTGGAGAAATCGTCGGTTACTTGAGCCTGGAACAAATTTTGAATACAATGATGTTCGTGTAAATCTATTGGCGTATTCTCTTTTACATGTTTGGCGAAAACCTTTACCTCAGGTACTGAAGGAACGAATTATGGATCACATTGGGGCATCAACATCATGGAGGTGATTTGGTTATGAAAATTCCTGGGTAAATGTTGATGGTGTTAATATACAATCGGTGAGTGGTGGCGGGCATTCGGGTGGAGGTATATTTATCAATTCTACGGATCATGCAAGGTTTGGATTACTATTCCTTAGAAATGGGAAATGGGAAGATAAACAGCTGATATCCTCAGAATGGGTTAAATCAGTTAAGCAATCCTCAGAAGCGGATCCCGGCTATGGCTACATGTGGTGGTTGAACAAGGGTAATAGAAAATGGGATAATGACTTGTCTGAGGACGTGTTTTACGCCTCAGGCTTTGGTGGAAATTACATTGTGGTAGATCAAGAACATGATCTGGTCGTCGTTACACGTTGGTTGGAACCATCGAAATTGGGTGAGTTTATGGGGCTGGTCGCAAAAGCCCTGGATTAAAAGCCTGACTAACAAAATTCATAATCCAGTTGGCTACAGTATCCCTATTGAGAGGCAGGTTGAGCGTTGCATTGGCTTTTTCAATTGTATTTATACCGATTAGCTTCCTTCGCAGATTATAAAGTTCTTGATTGTAAGCTTTTGAGTATTCCGGGTGAGCCTGGACGCCTAAAAAATGTTCTCCGATGGTAAACATTCCAACAGGACACGTCGCTGTTTTTGCAATCACCTGACCTTCAGGAGGTAATTTTAGCACCTGGTCCTGGCACATCATAAGCAGGTTGATGTCTTTTTCGGATGGCAACATCCAGGGCAGAGGATCGATGATCTCAAATTGGTGAACACCAATACTCCATCCTGACTTCGCCTTTTCTACCTTCCCGCCCAATGCATGAGCCATCATCTGATGACCAAAGCAGACACCAACAAATAAAGTTCCTGAGTGGTAAATATCTTTTACAAAATTGGCCAGTTTCTGAATCCATGGAATATCATCATAAACCGAATACCTTGAGCCAGTGCATATATAGAGTTCCATATCATTTACCTCTTCCGGAAATTCTCCATCACACACGTAATAGGGAATCAAATCCAATCCCGGGAGGAGTTTTTGAAACATGTCGAGATATTCTCCCTGGATGTGTATTAATTCAGGTAGAACATGATCACAAATCAATAATCCCGCTTTCATGGAATCCTGAGGTGATATGATTTAGGGCGAACGAACTGATCGAAGGCCAAGGGCGACAGGGTACATCCCTTACCGGAATGTTTAACTCCTGTCCAGGCTAACGCAGGATCAAGGTAATCGCATCGGTTCATGAAAACAGTGCCACATTCTATCTGATCACCAATTTCCACTGCCTTTTCATCATCAGCTGTCCAAATGGATGCTGTCAGACCGTATTGACTGTCATTGATAAATGCGATTGCCTGCTCATCATCTTTTACAGGCATTATCCCAACTACGGGACCAAAAGTTTCTTCTGTCATGATATCCATGGTGTGATCAACACCAACGAGTACCTGTGGGGGCATGTATTGTTCTCCCAGATGCTTCGGAAAATCGCTGGTATCAATAATGCGTCTTGCACCTTTATCAATGGCATCCTGGATGTGTGCCTTTACCTTTGCTGCCACTTTGGAAGAGACCATTGGGCCCAACGTAACCTCAGGGCTTGTGGGGTTACCCAGATTGTATTCCATGACAGTTTGAGCAAATTGGGTAACAAACTTTTCATAGATCGATTCATGGACATAAATTCGTTCAATGCCGCAGCAAGATTGACCTGAATTAAAGTATGAACCATCTACCAGATTATCCACTGAAAATTTCAAGTCCGCATCTTCCCTGACATATGCAGCGTCTTTTCCACCCAACTCCAGACCGACGTTGATGAACCGGTGACTTCCTGATTGCTGGACAGCCTTTCCGCCATCAACTGAGCCTGTGAAAGCCACATGGGCAATGCGATTGTCCCTGATTATTTCACCCGCCTGATCATGTGTTAAATGAAGGTATTGGAAAACGGAATCAGGAATTCCTGAAGATTTGAAGGCTTCCAGATAGCGCTCAGCACATATGGCTGTTTGATCCGCATGTTTGAGGATCACGGAGTTGCCAGCAAGGATGGCTGGTATGACCGCATTCACTGAAGTCAGATAAGGATAATTCCAGGGTGAAAGCACCAATACGGTTCCGAGGGGTTCCTTTTTAATGTAGCGCTTAAACCCGGTTTTAACTTCCGGTACAATGTCTGCCAGGGCCTGTTCAGAACTATTGATCATGTAATCTGCCCTCTCCTTAAATCCCCCTTTAATCTCAAGAGGTGCGTATTTAATGGGACGACCCATCATCCAGGTTAATTCCGTTGCAAACTGATCGATATGATCTATAAAGTAACCAACCATATTTTGGCAGATTGCTTTACGCTCTGATAACGGTACGTTCTTCCATTTCTTTTGGGCATCGACACTCTTGGAAAGCACGTGTTCAATTTGTGATGTTGAGGCATATTCTCTCTCGGCATAAATTGAGTTATTAACCGGCGATATGATTTGAAACCTACTCATACACTCCCCTTTCTTCCCCCTTGAGGGGGAATACCCGCAGCGTCGGGAGGTGTAAATTACTCTGGAGTAACATAGGCCGCTGTAATTCCACCATCCACCAGAAATTCCGTACCAGTGACGTATGAAGACTCATCTGAAGCCAGGAACAATGCAGCTTGCGCCATTTCTTTGGCTTCGCCAAACCTGCCCATGGGGATGTGAACGAGTCGCCGTTGTTTCTTTTCCTCTGTGTCCAGAAATTTCATCAGCAAGTCTGTTCTCAAAGGACCCGGGCAAAGGGCATTGACCCTTATATTTTCCCGGGCATGAACAACGGCGAGTTCCCGTGTCATTGCCAAAACAGCCCCCTTACTGGTGGTGTAGGCAATTTGAGGAGTTGCAGCACCTATTTTTCCAACAAATGAAGCGGTATTGATGATGGAACCACCTCCAGCCCGTTTCAAGGCTGGAATACCGAATTTACATCCAAGAAAAACTCCTTTTACGTTGATGTCCATCGTTAAATCCCAGACCGATTCTTCTGTAGTTTCTGCATTGTCATCCTTGCTGTGCATAATCCCGGCATTGTTGAAGAGAATGTTTAGTTTGCTTAATTGTTTTTCGGCAAAATCAATCATGGATTGACAGTCCTGTGCTTTGGAAATATCAGCGTGAATGTAGTATGCATTACCTCCTGAATTCCTTATATCAAGCGCAGCAACTTCTCCTGCTTCATCATTGACATCCACCAAGACGACCTTAGCTCCTTCATTGGCAAACAGGATGGCAGATTCACGTCCGATACCGCCTGCGGCCCCCGTGATCAGGGCTACTTTATCCTGAAGTCTTTTCATCGGGTGAAATTAGTTTAAATGTGGATATTGTTATAGTCGATGATTGATGTCCATGGATTTTAAATCCTTTCGAAATACCGTTTGCGTTCCCAGTCCGTAACCGATTTATCAAAGGATTTAATTTCCTGATGGAAGAAATGAGAATAGTGCCTTGCAACATCTGCACCGAAGCTCTCTCTTACAAAATCACTTTTGTCAAATTGATTGACTGACTCTTGTAATGTATATGCAACTCTTGGGAGGTCTTTTGCAGCGTAAATATCTCCTTCAAATATCTCCGGAGGATCAATTTTTTCCATTATTCCTCTTAAACCGCTTGCCAATGAAGCAGCAAACGCCAGGTATGGGTTACAATCAGCTCCAGGGATGCGGCACTCAATGCGTAGGCTCTCACCTTTGCCAACAACGCGGAATCCTGCCGTCCGATTGTCATGGCTCCAGGCCAATCTTGTGGGGGCCCATGAGCCGTCAATATATCTTTTATAAGAGTTAATGGTTGGGGCGTAAAAGGGCATAACATCGGGAGTGAATTTGATCCAGCCTCCTAAGAAATGACCAAAAATTTCGGATCCTTTAACCGGACCAAACTGCTGATCTCCTACAAATAGATTCTTTCCTTCCTGCCACAAACTGATGTGAATGTGACAACTGGAACCGGCTCTTTCTGTATGGAATTTGGCCATAAAAGTGACCGATAATCCCATTTCATCTGCCAGTTCTTTCAGGCATTGTTTATAGACTACATGCCTGTCGCCCATTTTCATAATTTCCGCATACCGGACATTCAGTTCATGCTGTCCAAGTCCCCATTCGCCTTTTGAGTTTTCGACTGGCACTCCTGAGTTTTTAAGGTGTCTTCTGGCCGCTGCCGTAAAGCCTTCTGTTCTGGTTCCCTGTTGAATATGATAGTCTTCCCGGTACCATCCTGCCGGATCGAGATTGCCATATCCGGCTTCATTAGCAGATCGGTAATCATTCTCAAATAAGTAATATTCCAATTCAGATGCTGCAAAACAATCGAATCCAAGACCTTTTGCCTGCTCTGATTGTTTCCTGAGTATCGATCGGGGAGCAATTTCAACAGGTTGATGAGATTTCTCATTTTTGACATCACACAACACAAGAGCCGTTTTTTCCAGCCAATCAGCAATGCGAAGTGTTGATAAATCAGGAACCAAATGAAAATCACCATATCCAAGTTCCCAATTGGCGAATTCATAACCCTGAACGGGTTCCATTTCCATATCCGTAGTGAGCAGGTAATCACAGCCATGAGCACCATCCTGAATGGCCGACTCCAGAAAGAACTCCGCATCATATCGCTTGCCCATGAGGCGGCCATAATGATCGGTAAAAGCCACAATTACCGTTTCTATTTCCTCGTTGTCAACAAGCTTTTTAAGTGATTCGGGGGTAAGAAGTCCTCTGTTTTGCATCTTGTTCGAAGTTATCGCTTTTCGAGAGAAAATTGAAAATTGACTTATTTGATAATATTATTGGATAGAATTGAATTGAGCCTAACTCTGATCAACTTTGGACCTTTTCCACAGTTGTTTACCGGAGAAGATTCTTTAGCATTCTCAAGTTTCCTCTTTCACTTGCTAAATACTTCGATCAACAATTCCATATCCTCCTTGATGTCAACAATGTAATCCTTTTTATCCTTTGGGAATTGACGGCCAAAGACACGTTGATTGTAAATGCTGGGCTATTTGTCGGATTTTGTTGTGGATATTGACTTTGCAAATATTGATTTTGAACCAACAGTTATTTCCTGTGAAGGCGCTGACGCTTACGGTTTAGCATCGGTTGTCGGTGGTTTTGGATGGTTGCGTTTCCATGCCAATGCTGATGTTAGTAAAACCGACCTAAGCATTAGTATTCCAGGAAGGTCGTTATCAAATTACCTGGTTTGACACCTTGAATGGAACTTCTGTAAAGACCGAAATTGCGTCTTCGAAGAATGGTTCAATGGCTATTTCTGTTCCTAAGTTATCTGAACCCAGAAGAGACATTGCGTTTAAAATTGGAATACCTGAGTAACTCATAAAGTCAACTGGACCTATTGGAGAACCAGGAATCAAGATACCCGCCTGATGGGCTGAGGCAGATTTCGTTGATGTCTAAATCTTCATCAATCGATCACTTTAATTTTCATGTTCCTGAAATAAATAGGGGCGCCGGCATGTTTGCCCTGGAAACCAATGTGACCATAGGTTGATAATTCTGAAAAAGGAGTACTTAGCCATTCTGGGATTTCGCTGCGGTCAGGATTTTTGGTAGCGCTCGTCCATAATGACATATCCATTTGGGTAATTAATTCACCATTTAAAATGACAGAAATCGCTTTATCCTGACAGTAAACCGTCATTCGATTCCATTCACCGGGTTTTTTCACCAATGATTTCTTAGCTGGAAGATGGCCAAAGATAGCTCCACATTGCCATGATCTTGGGCTATTCGCCCAACGTTCCGCAAAATCATCCGCAATTTGTATCTCCACTGAATTGGGTATCCACTCTTTCAGATCCGTGGCATAAACAATTACACCACTGTTAGTGCCGTCAGCAGTTTTGAATTCAAGGTCAAGAATAAAATTGTCGTAAATCCTGCTGGTCCATAGTGCCTCATCTTTACTTGCTGTAAAAACGCCATTTTCCATGGTCCAGACACCGTCCGGGAAAAGTGAATTTGATAAATCCGGTTCGAAAAGATTGTCCCAGCTTGTGATGTCAGGATGTGTCTTCGGTGCATCAGCGAATTGCTGTCCATACAGAGATAGTCTTGAGGATAAAAGAATAGTTGTGACTAGAAGAATGATGTTTCTCATTTGAACAAATTTAGAGATGCTTATCCAAATTTAGAGATTTTGAAGTTCTGAAAAGCTAATTCAATTAAATACAATAACAACACAGATCTTATGATATCTACAAAGCCACTTTTATATTCTACTAAAGGTTTTTGGATGATCTATGACAGGAAATTTGAGATGAATAAATTGTATTTTCATTTTTTCCATCTTTTTATTTTTTTGAATAGAACGACATGAAAAACATCACCATCGATCGACGGAAATTTTTAAGAACGTCAGCTGCAGGATAAAGCTTCAGATGATTGATCCCTGGAAGCGGCTACAGGAAAAAGGGGTAAGCGTATATGTGGGTGAATTTGGTGCTTATAACAAGACACCTCATGCAGCTGTACTCGGCTGGATGAGGGAATTGATGTCGCAGTGGAAAGAAGCCGGCTGGGGTTGGGCCATGTGGAATTTCAGGGGAGGTTTTGGTATAATGGATAGCAACAGGGAAGATGTGAAGTACGAGGATTACAAAGGCCATAAACTGGATAGGGCCATGCTGGAAATCATTAAAGAGTTTTAAAAGCTCGAGTAACCGGGTGTATTTACCAATGAAGAATCCATTAAACTAATCAAACAGAAGTGGTTATTATTGCCTCTTTCAAATCCTAATAAACCAATGGAACTGCAAAAAATCAAATGGGGCATTATCAGCACGGCCCAGATAGGGGTTAACAAAGTCATTCCCGGGACTCAGAAAAGTGATTTGTGCGATGTAGTAGCCATCAGTTCCCGTAATCAGAATAAAGCAGAAGAAGCAGCCAAAAAGTTAGGAATACCTCGGGCTTATGGTTCGTATGAAGACTTAATTGCTGATCCTGATATTGATGCAATTTACAATCCGCTGCCCAATCACTTGCATGTGGAATGGACCATAAAAGCGATGCACGCCGGTAAGCATGTCCTCTGTGAAAAACCGATCGGCATGGATGTTGCAGATGCCCAATTGCTCCTCGATGAATGCAAAAAACATTCCGACTTGAAGGTGATGGAGGCATTTATGTACCGCTTTCATCCACAGTGGGTTAAAGTGAAAGAACTTGTTAGAAGCGGAGCAATAGGGGAGGTAAAAACAGTTCAGTCTTTTTTCTCTTATTTCAATAACGATCCAAACAACATCCGGAATATGGCTGATATTGGTGGGGGTGGACTGCTGGATATTGGCTGCTACAATATTTCGTTTCCAAGGTTTCTGTTTGATTCAGAACCGCAGCGTGTAGTAGGATTAGTTGATTATGACCCTCAGCTGAAAACGGATAGGATTGCCTCAGGCATTATGGATTTTTCCGGGGGTATTTCTTCTACTTTCACCTGTTCAACACAGATGATGCCCTTCCAGCGATGTTTGGTCGTTGGAACAGAAGGTTCCATTGAGATTGAGATACCTGTGAATGCACCGCCGGATAAGCCAACCCGCATTTGGCTGATGAAAAAGTCCGGGAAAGAGGAAATCACTCTTGATATTACTGATCAATACACTTCACAGGCAGATGCTTTTGCAAAGGCCATCTTAAACAACACACCGGTGCCCACGCCACTGCTTGATGCAGTGAATAACATGAAGGTGATCGATGCGGTTTTTGAGAGCGGAAGAACCGAGGGTTGGGTTGGGGTTTGAGTGTGAGTGTGGGTGTGGGAACCCTAATTAGAGTTTTCTGATCCAGATATTCCTGAACTGGGTCTTATTGTTATGGTCCTGCAATGAGATAACATCGTCACCATGGGCTTCAGGATAATTGTGGAGGCCAATGTAATCGGTTAACCCGGATATCGTCACATTGTTTTGGACGAGCACCCCATTGTGCAATACGGTTATTCTTGCCGGATAATCAACGCGACCGTCTTCTTTATAACGAACAGCTGTATAAATCACATCATAAGTATTCCACTCGGTAGGACTGCGCATGGCATTGACAAGCGGGGCGTGGTCTTTGTAAATACTTCCTGCCTGGCCGTTCCTGTATGAACGGTTGTTATAAGAATCCAGTACCTGGAGTTCATAGCGGTTTTGAAAGAACACGCCGCTGTTGCCTCGACCCTGGCTTGCTCCTTCTACTAGATCAGGTGCGCTGAATTCAATGTGGAGCTGGCAATCACCGAATTTCATTTTAGTCTGGATACCACCCGACCCCGGTGCAACTTCCAGATGGTCTTTGTTGATAATTTTCCAAGGAGCCGGCTTTGATGGATCTTTCTGACTGACCCATTGGTCGAGGTTTTTACCATCGAACAGGATGATAGCATCGGAGGGAGCATCTCCCAGGACTTTTGCTGGCGTTACAATGGCAACTTCGGGTTCCCAAACTTCTGTCATTTCGGGCTCCATTAGCATGGGAGAAACTTTGGGCGGTGTGCTTGAAGATTGTCCCATGGTAAATCCTATTGTTGATGTATAAGCAATAGCGCAAAGCAATATGATTTTCGATTTCATAGTATTCAAATGTTTCGACAAGGATAATTATTCATGGCGTAAAAAACTAAGTTTCATTCACGGATGAGCTGATCTTCAAAATTTTGCTAAAACAAGAGCCCCGATGGGTGTGATTCTAACGTAAGGCGTACTGGAAAGAGTTAAAAAGATTGATTTAGTCAGACAACGACATGCATGAGTTAGAAGAACTCATATTCATACTCAATGGTGTATTCAAGCTGGTTATCAACATTGAAGATTTCGGTTTTTTCGTTTAGGCCGTTATATGTAGTAATAGATCCTGTAATTTGTCAAATTGCCGATCACGTAAAGCTCTGAACGTGACAGGTGATTGTTTTCATCGTAATCAAATTTGTACAAGCGTCTACCCTCATCTACTTCTATCAAGGAATTATCACGGTATTTGAATTTTGTGTCCTTCAAACCAAAAAAGTCATAGTTCTTGGATTTAAGGTCATTGATAAATTCTTCACGCTTCTCTTCTGTGAGATCTTTAGGTATTAAATGTCCAAAAATCGCTTCTTCATCAAACATAATCTGTGATGAGAAAAGGGTTAACCGATCATTTTCATATCGAAATTCCTCCATATATGAAGTCTCAGAGCCACCTTCAGGCCAATTAACAACAATTTTTGAAGGGATATCATTTATAACATACTCAATATGGAAATCATTGAACATTTCATAAGACGGATGGCCCTTTTCCTTAATTACATTTGCATACTTAACCGGCCAGTCATTCCCATAGAGGAGATTTTTTTCGGCATGTCCCAATTCCAGCCCATCCATAACATGTGTCAGATTGCTCTTGATTGGTTCATCCCATAATTCTTTCTTTAGAGGGTCGCTATAATTGTAAGGATAGGTCATATGCTGGGTAAGGTTCTCAATGGTTCCATCGGGATAAAATGTTGCCACCGCAATAATTCGATTGTCTTTTTCCCGGGTGTCATCCTGATAGCAAATGAATGTGGTAGTTATTGATTTTATGGCATTTATATCCGCAGGTGTTGTTCCCACCATTTCGCTAAATTGAACACAGCTCACAGTGAGTATCATAATAACGACCAGTGCCGATAGTGTTTTCATCTGATTGAGTGATTCGATTTCACTCTTTGAAGATACATTTTTCAGATTATAAAACGAAAATTGTCCTGTTGAATTGTAGAACTTTAGATCACTTTCGAATTTAAAAAATTATATTTATCAAATATTTCAGGAGGCAATCGGATACAGATCATTGGTACAACTTAAATCAAAAAAATGTCAACTTTTTTAATTGAGATTCCTCACTTAGGAGACACCTTTTCGTGTAACCAGGTGATAAAATTGTTTGTAGAATCAGGTTCACATCTACTATCAAATGCTCATTGGGGGTGTAAAGATGGTGTGCACAAAGCCTGGTTTATTAGCGATTTTGAAAATAAAGAGGAAGCACTCCGAATTATTCCGGCTTATCTGAAACGGGATGCAAGTGTTGTAGAATTGGTCAAATTCGACAAAGACGACATAGCAAAGTTTGCAGAACCTGATAAATAGGAGTCCTCGGCCCCAGCTGAATTTAAAGTAATGTAGACAGCCTGAGTTTTAAAGTATATTGTTCATTGCGTTGAAACATTTGGCCTGGCTTGATATTTCCTATTTCAAAGCAAAAGCCATGTACCAGCCACCAGGCTTTGCTCCCCTGCCACCACCCGCAGCAATAGCCACGTATTGAACTCCATCAACCTCGTAAGTAATAGGTGTCGCAAAGCCTCCGGCAGGTAATTGGTATTCCCATAGAACGTCGCCCGCGTTCTTATCAAACGCCCTTATCCGTTCGTCCCTGGTACCAGCAATGAAAATAAGACCGCTGGCAGTAACAACAGGTCCACCATAACTTTCAGTGCCTGTGACGGGAATTCCTTTGGCCGTAAGTTCAGGGTATTCACCCAATGGTACTGTCCATAAATAATCGCCCGAACTGAGATCAATGGCATTCAGCGTTCCCCAGGGAGGTTTTACAGCGGGATAACCATTATGGTCTGTAAATGGCGTCCATATTTCGCTGATATACTCGGGCATATAAGGGAATGACTTTTCGTTTTGATCGTCAACTTCCACCGTTTCAGCGACATTGTTTCCCCGTTCTTCAACGACTTTAATTTCAAGCAGGAATTCGATGATGGCTTTCCGGTTACCAGCTGATAGGTATCCGAACGCCGGCATCCTGCCGTTTCCTGCTGTGATAAAACCTTCGATATCACTAAATGTATATTTGTCTTTAACATTAACAAGACTGGGAATTAAGGTGCTGATTCCTTTTCGGTTCTCACCGTGGCAAACAGAACAATTTCGCATGTATAGTGCATTTCCACGTGACAAGTTAGCCGTTTGCTCATCGAGCATTTCTTTCCGGATCATTTTTAATTCCCACGGTTCATTATTGACATTTTGGTAGAGTATACCTTCTGGGTCAATGGCATTGCCACCCCATTCAGCGCCTCCGCTATACCCAAAAAGAACAGTGCCCTCGGCACTGGGTGGTTGAAACCTGCTCTCCATTATCGGGAATTCCTTAAGCCTCTGTAAAACAAATTCATGCGCCTCCGGTGAAATATCTGTGATATTATCTTCAGTTATTAATTGTTCTGACAGGGGTTTTGGCTTTGACATATACTTCTGTGTAGGATAAGGATGTTCTCCCGGAAGACCTTCTGTTGGTACAGGTTTTTCTTGAAATGGAAAAATGGACTCCCCCGTATCCCGGTTAAGTACGTAAACGACACCATCTTTACCAGCCTGAACTACAACATCAATCTTCTTTCCATCGCGGGTGACTGTGGTCAGGTTAGGAGGGATGGGGAAGTCACGGTCCCATAAGTCATGATGGATACCCTGGAAATACCATTTCATTTCTCCTGTTGCTGCATCCAGCGCCATGATACAGTTGGAGAAAAGGTTCATGCCTTCACGGGCTCCACCATAAAAGTCAGAAGCAGGCGAGCCTGTGCCGAAATAAACAACACCACGTTTTTCATCCAGGGACATTCCTCCCCAACTATTGGCTGCTCCTATATTCAGATAAGCGCCATCAGGCCATGTGTCGTAACCAAATTCACCGGGTTGCGGAATTGTGTGAAATACCCATTTCAACTTTCCTGTTATCACATCAAAGGCACGTATGTGTCCGGGTGCAGCATCTCCACTTTCAGAGACACTCGATCCAATCACCAAAGTATTTTTATAAATAACACCTGGAGAACTTGCTCCTACACGCAGTTTCGACACATCATGGTTCATGTTATCGCTAAGACCATCATGGAGATCTGTTCTTCCATTATTTCCAAAGGTTACTATGGATTTTCCAGTTATGGCATCCACTGCATATAGGTATGAGCCTGCAGTATAGAGAATGCGTTTATCATTATCGCCTTCCCAATACATGACGCCTCTGATCCTGCCACCGCCATCGGGAGGCACAAATTTCCATAATTGCTTTCCGGTTCCTGCTTCTAAGGCAAAAAGGTTGAGTTCAGCTGAAGTTCCATATAATATTCCATCCACCACAATAGGTTGGCACTGAATGGCGCTTCCTTGAGTAAGCGTGTCATTGGCAAAATAGGTCCATGCCACCTCCAGATTATTTACATTTTCTGTATTGATTTGTGTTAGGGGTGAGTATCTGTTATTGGCGTTATTGCCTCCATAAGTAGGATAATCCTTTCCAGCTTCCAGTCGGATGGTACTGCCGTCCGGGGCCTGAGAACAATCGGCCAGTAGAAATATTGATATCAACAGTCTGTTTTGCATGAATTAATTGTTCGTTGTATAGAATTCATATGAAATAGTCCAGTCGAATGATTCTCCCGGTTTGATATTGATCGCGGTATATGGTTCCGGGCAAACAGTCTTGATTGCACACCAGAAGACCAGCCTTGAGAGGGGCTTATCACATCTGATCCGAACGCCAGCCCCGGTTTTTGAATTTTCGATTTTAATATCATAATCGGAGGCATCATTACCAAAACCTTGAAGGGTTCCGTAATAGAGATTTTCCCCTTTTACCAGGTCTTTGTTGTAAACAATTTGGTTTCCCTGAATCTCACCAATCGCTGCATTGCCGCCTGATTTACTGGTTAGCTCGAATGGAAAAGTAATGGTGTAATCCTTTCCGGTTGTGGTATTGTCCATCACGAAAAAATTGTGGTTGTAGACCTCTGTTTCCAGCGTTTCATTCCCAGTGTTTTTCAGGCTGTGGTATAGGACCAATTCCGGTTTTCCCTTTGTCAGGGAAACAGTTTTGGTGTATTCATAAGCGTACCCGCCAGCACTGAGTTGGTGGACAAATTGAACACGGTCTTTTTTGGATTTTACTTTCCACTCCCCTGGATTCACAATGGGATACTCAGGTACAATAGCATAAGGCTTCTCATCAATCCTTGCAACCATACCGATCCCAATTTTTAGAAAGCTCTCACCCGGTTTGGCCTGGTCATAACCAATGGGGGCAAAGGCATCTACCGGCCCCATGATGGCATCATGTAAGGTGGGATGGTAATTTTCAAACCACTGTCCGAAATAGGAATGGCCATTGTACTCTAGTTCTGGTATTACCCCCGCCCAGTCGAATCTTGAGCCACGGTAATAGCCATTGTTGGCATCAGGAAGGTAAAGTCGTGCATTGATTATTCCGTTGGAAATCGAGGTTTGCGGAGTTTCATCCATGGTTTTGTTACTTAATAGCGAGAATGAGAGGATGGCACAAAGGATAATATTCTTTTTCATAATGGCTTAGGATATTTCAGGGGTTAAATATAGAGTATCATCATATCTTCCAAGGCCGGTTTTTACATTCAAGATTCTTAGATTCACATGGCAAGGTAAATCCAGGATTCTCTTCCGGATTCCAAAACCACGTTGATCCTTTTGTAATTTTCAGGTTCATATGAATCGCTCAGCAGCAATTCGTCCACTGTAATCTCGAAAACCGTTCCTTTAATACTATCGGTTTGGGAATCTGATTTCATCGCAGTTTGTTGTTGTTTTTGCTCACCTCTTGAAAGGAATGCTTCGTCAAGAATTCGGATTGTCGTGGTTGTATAACCTTTCAAAATGTCAACTGATCCTTCCAAAATTCTCCCATATAACTTCATTTGAACTTCTTTCCTTTGAAGGATCCCATATGAAAAGAGGTACTCACTCATCCAAATATCCGGTAGTAGTATTGTTATGATTGAAGATCTTCTATTGCAAGATAAGCATCGAACTGGTATTGAAGTATAATTGTTACCCTTTCGCTTCGAAAGGGCCATTTGTCCTAAACAGCTTTATTGGCGGGCCTTATTCATTCTTGGCAATCCTAAATCCAAAGCCATCATTTCTTGTGTCAACTGGAGACTGGTACCTCACTTCAGGCATATGAATTCCGTATTCCAAAGGTTTACCATCGTGACCATAAGTATTGTAAAACCAACTAACTCCTTTAGAAATTTTAAATTCACCATCTGGTGGTCCTTGTGGATTAATTAAACTTACTAAACTATCCTTTTCAGGATTATACCAATCATATACCCACTCACTGACATTGCCTGTCATGTCATATAATCCGAGTTCATTGGGTTGAAGTTTTCCGACTGAATGAAAAGTACTGTCAGAGTTCTCACCAACCCAACCTATCTCTGTCGTATCATTGCTACCACTGTACTTGTAGCCTTTACTCTTTTGTCCTCCTTTTGCGGCATATTCCCACTCAGCTTCAGTTGGTAGTCGACCCCCTGCCCACTTTGCAAACTCGCTGGCTTCATCCCAGGTAGCTAGCATGGGTTTGTCATCCTGCCATTCATAATACACTTTTATGCCGTGTGCAGATTCAAAGGGCGGCTCAGGCATTTTTCTACTCGTTTGCTTACAAAACTCCTTAAATTGCCCGGCTGTGATTTCGTATCTACTGATGTAAAAATTATCAATTTCAACTATACGGTGTGGGCTGGTGAAGCCGAGCACAGTATCGCCGTTTGGACTGATGATAAATTGATTTTTTCCTTGTTCAAAACTTCCTCCTTCAACAAATATCCAATCGGCTTGTAATAGCTTTTGGTCTTGATTACATGAATATAATGTCAGTAGACCGAGTGCTACCAGAATTTGGTATTTTATCATTTGGTTATTTTAAGAGTCAACATAAAAGCACCATTACGTTGCACTGATATGATTTGTTAATGATTAGCGATAGTCTTTGTGATTTAATTGGTTAATTGGTAAATCAGCGCTTACCTAATTTTCGAGATTGGACGAATCCCTGAGAGGTAATCACCAGAAAATAAACTCCCCCAGGAAGGTGTGAAGTGTCCAGGGATTGTTGGTCATTCCCATTCCAATCACTTGAGATCATTGCTCTTCCATTCACATCAATTAGCGTTAGGTCGACATTCACTGTGGGTATTTTATCAAAGTTTATGTTGATTTGGTCATCAAAGGGAACGGGGTATATCTCAAGAATCACATTTTCAATTTGCCTCTCAATACCAACCGGCATTTGAATTACTTCATGTATCTTGTTCAGTAGCGAATATTCATCAAAGGTGTCCTGACTCAATTCCCAAATCATAATTCCCCCAACTTCACGCAGTGCGAGGGCTGTCTTTGAACCAATGGTATATAGTCCGTTGTAATAAAGCTCTCCAACCTGATCTAGCTTGGAATAATCAGGATTTTCAGCAACAATTTCTACATACCGTTTTCCAATGATGTTGTTGAGGTTAGAAAAATCATATCCATAAAATGGAACACCCAGTGTCAGTCGTTCGGGTTCTACACCCTGTCCAGTCCAATAGTTGATAGCATCCTGGGCAAATTCATAGGGCGAATGTGGCCCGGGGTCACTTGGTTTCCATGGTCCTCTCAGATCATAAGCCATCATATTGATCCAGTCATAGGCCTCAATAACTTCATCAGTGACTTGAGAATATCGATAAATGCCTGGAAGTGCCGCTGTCATGTACAGGTCGTACTTATCAAGCAAATCTCGTAATTCCAATACGAAGCCGGTGTAATTATCAGTTACATTTTCCCATTCCAGGTCAATATCAATTCCCTGGAGATCGTTCTCAAGCACATACGCTATAATTTTGTGTATAAACTGGGATCTGGCAATGGGATTAATCAACGACTCCCATTTATCATGGTCTGCTACTGCACCACCAATTGAAATAAATACAGATACGCCAGCATCATGTATGATTTCAACAATGGGCTTTATGTCCCGCACAGGTTCATCGCCATCACCGGTTACAATACCACCTTCATCATCAGGGTTGGCGAATGCAAGGTTTACATGTGTCACTTTGTCTAACTGAATTTGTTCAATCAAACCAAAATTCCAGGAGGGCATGTAACCTACAACCTTGAAATCCTGGGCAACAGCACAGGAGCAATAACCTAATATCAGGGAAATGATCAAGTATTGCGTCTTATTCACTATATCGAAACGATCGGTTGAGTAATTCAAGATACAAAGGATTGAAAACTTAGCCGTGTTTGATACTTCCTGAATAATGTCGAACCTGACGAATGTCATGCGAATTGGTCCAATGAATTCGTAAATTTATAGGAGCTTAATGGGCTTTGTTGACTCATATAAGTCGAGATTAAGCGTTTTGTCCATTTG
Organism: Bacteroidota bacterium; assembly: GCA_027592755.1. GTDB lineage: Bacteria > Bacteroidota > Bacteroidia > Cytophagales > Cyclobacteriaceae > JAJCYL01. The sequence goes on from JAQCLE010000046.1 coordinate 21,393, forward strand.
AGCAAAAACAATTCTGTCCTCTGTTTGATTTATGGCAAAATGTGATTTGGTCCGGTTATTAGGAAACTCATAATTATATAATTTGGAGATAGTCCAGGCACTATTTTTTCGGGCAATTGTTAGAATGTTTTTATTATCATTCTTTAGAGCAGCTTTCCAGGATTCAGGTAATCAATATCAATGATGCTATTCTTCAAATTACCAAAACCTTTAAATAAACTTGGCTCCAGCCATTCATCATTTTCTTTGGTTACAATAAAAATTTGAAGACTATTATCATTCCTGTTTTGGCTGGCGTAGACCAGTTGATCTGAATCTAACAGGTATGTCGGGCTTCACTTCGAATTGTTCGAATTGATGTGATTACCCAGCCTTGTAAGTACATGCATTGACGTATTGCTAGACCATTCCTATGCCCTGGAGGCGATCTCGAGCAACTGGTTAGTCTCATCGACTATGATCTGACTTTTGTAGGCTTTGAGATTGAGGAAAGCATTCCATGAGGTGATTGCTTCGTCAAACGCGCTTCTCATAATATAGATTCTACCTAACCAATAATCATAAAATTTATCTCTTCTTCCCTGGGTTCCCGCATAATCCAATATGACACTAAGGGGTTTGGTTCGATTGCTTTGAATAAGAAGGGAACATAGTTCAATCTTATATTTTGTATTGTTATTATCAGGATCGATGCTTAAAATTTCATTATAAAGAGGTATTGCATTAACAAAATCTTCTTCGAAGAAGGTGTCTTCAGCTTTCTTATCGAGTTTCTCTAAATTTTGAGAATAGCCAAAGAAGCAAATAACACTAAGAAGAACAGTTAGTCTAATTTTAGAAAACCACATGAGATAATTGAATGATAAAACCTAAAACATGAAACTTTTGATACAATATTATCAATTTAATGGCATTTAAAATACCTGAATGTGAGTGGCTACGCAGTAACTGGTGATATATCAAGTGCTGTACCCTTATTCACATCCTCTCCGGTTTCGATATGGTGTTTGATTCCAGCAATGAAAGTCACCCAATTTTTCTCATTCATTTTTCTCATGGCCATGTTATTCAAAAGGCCCCCTAAAGCGTTGGTCATGCCGTATTCGAATGTGCCGATAACAACAGTTTCATCACCTTCCTCATCACCTTGAATTCTGCTACTATGCCTGTTATCATGGGTATGTTTTTGCTTTCGTAGATGTCAATTTTTAAAGATTCTCCCTCGTTCCATTCTACAATTCGCTCTTCTACCTGGGAACCCATAGCTTCGAAATCGCAGTGACGTTCGGCGCCAACGCCATTTTTTTGTTATGTGGTAATATAGGATTTCTTAATGTTTGGACTCATGGCCTGCACACATTTCCAAAGTCGGCGAAGGCTTCCCATACTTTTTGTATTGGTGCATTAATAGACACTTTACGTGTAATGACAGTCTTATTCATAACCCGTTTATTTCATTTGGATCAAGATCTGAATACAGTGCATTATTAACTCGATATCATTAATACCGGTGGTTCAGTAGTTTATTTTCCCCCACTATATAGCCTTTTCGAGGTTATCGCTGATGAAGCTTGCTGAGGATCGATAGACCGAATCTCAAGGTGTTTTATTAAAACTTCATTTATCCACGCCAAAATAACTCATCGCGTAATTAAATGCTTCAACACCGATTTTCTCACCAATGATTCGACCAGGAATATCATCAGCAGGTGGGTGAATACCTCCCCATATACGGGATAAACTCGTCTGGTCAGAAGCATCCCTATAAGTGGCCCACTGCAAAGTTACATCAACACTGGGACCCTCCTCAAAAACAAGGAATTCATTCTTTTTGGCATAAAATTCTGCCATTCCCCCGGGAAAGAATTCATCCCCTGTAAATAACGTCATCACCTCAGCTGCTGCCCTTGAAAAAGTAGAATGACCCGAGACGTAACCGGCAAATGGTGGGGTAACAAAAGATGGTCGCTGGTATGGCCACCAATCTTCCGCCAATATCCATCCAACTCCTGCCAGATCTTTTTCAGGACGCAGTATAAAATCCGGTCCTCGCCAGCTTCTGATCTGGATCTTTCCAATGTTTTTTGGGTTCATACCAAGTCCTTTTCTTTCTGTGATCTGTTCAATATATCCTTCAACCAGGGGCAATCCTGCTGGTGAATAGTGTGGTAGATCCGGAGAGGTGCTTTGGCCCTGGGAGGCCATATACCTAAGGGCACTGATTGGCCTTATATAGTCATACCACCCCTTAATGCCCCAGGCAGCTATGGCCGCATCGTGCATGGCACCACTCAAAACAAAATAGGATTTGACATCCCATTCCAAATCATCCAACAACTCTCCTTCACCGGCAAACTTTTTGACCAATTGGGGATGGTCACTCACATAATTCAGTATGGTAAACCAATGCCCCGGAGGAGTTTCAGAATCAGGACCATCGGCCCAAAACTCGGCTAAAACACGGGTATAATCCGCTCTCGGAACGATTTGAGGATCATAAGGGTTTCCTGTGCGAGGATTAAGCGCTCGTCCTCTGCCTGGATCTCCACCTTCGAGATACTTGTAATAGTCATGGTATTCCTCAAGGGTATTGGGTAATCCCTGGGCATTGCCAGTGGAGGCAGGCGAAATGTCCCACAATACACTATCACGCGGATCAAGATGCGACGACCAAATAGAATTCATTTCGAAATTCCATTGATATTCTGACGTTAGCCCGCCACCGTCCACAGGGTCAATATAAGGGGGAGGCCCAGGATCGTGATAAACGCGGTACTCGTTACCATCTCTCTTATATATCCTAAGATCATCCTCTTTTAAAGAGAATGGAATGACATTACCCCACTCCGGACCAAGAAACGCCGTGACACCTGAAGGAGTCCTGTTACTACTCTGGTCGATGTTTAATTCCAGGCCAAGGGGTTGCCAGCGATTGGGATTCTTCAAATCCGGGTTCCCTATTAAATCCGGTATGAGCATTGGGTTTACCACCTCGTAGTATTTGGATTTATATTTCTTCTTTTCGTTAGAACCATCATTTAGTCCAAAGGCTATAAGTTGTCTGGCTATATAATTTCCCAATGCTGCCGGGTTCCCTTTTTCATAGTTGGTGGATTTAAAGGACATGTCATAGCCCAAATCCGTCATTAATTGATGAGTTGCTTTCTTCGTTGAATTTTTTCCTGGTGAAGCTCTAAACCGATGCGAAATCAACCTGAATGCCGCATAGCTCATGGCTTCCTCTCTGGCCGCTTTTATATCGGTTGGTCTATCAATTCCTTCGAACTGACAGTCATAAGCGCCAAGACTATTTCCAATAAAAAAGGGTATTGCTTTCTCATCAAATGCTGCCCAGGCATCATACATGGCTATAGAAGTATGAAAAAGATTTCGGGCATGTACCGTTGGTCGTGCATAATCATGACGAATGGCATCTAAAAGCACTTCATTCCATTGTCTTGCCACAGAATGTTGTCCCTTCAGCGATGTGGAGAAAATTACACACAGACCGATTGCCAGGTATTTGATCATTGATGTATAAAATTGTGGTTATCCTTTTTTTAACAATCAATTGACTAATCCAACTCCTCAGGAATTCTATTTGTATCCAGATGCTAATAAATCAGGATATTATTTGACTTCTCACTCCTACAAATAAATTTACCAAAATAGAATTGATTTACCTCTTTTTCTCAGGAGTAAACATGCTTAAGTCCCACTCCCTGTACTAATGGATCTCCATTTTACCATTGTTGGTCACTAAGCTCCTGTTAGTGACTTTAAAGACGCTGTCTAAACCGGGCAATGACCAACAGCGTATTGTAATACGACTACAGGATTGGTATTACACTAATCCAGTTCAAGCAGCATCGCAGGATTTTGCCGTGCCATGGTGTCGATCTGTGCCTGGTTTATCCCTGCTTCCATTAGCGCAAGAATGAAAGCGGCCATTCCTGTGGCTTGGTCTGGATTTTCGGCCTGACCAAAATCAGAAGAGATCAGAAAATGCGCTGCGCCGATAGCGCTGATGGCTGATACATAGTCATCTAGTGAAACGACATTTGTGTACACTGCCATCCAGTCCAGTTCCATTATGGCACCCTTATCTGCCATTTGCTGCATCTGTTCCATCGTTGCGTCCTGGCCGAACACATGTGTTACAAGTATGTGGTTCCCTCCCTGCTCTTTTGCCAGCGGAATCAGTTGCAACGCTTCTTCGGGAGATGAATGACCCATGGCCAACACCAGATTGTTCTCAGCGATGATTGAGAACACCTCGATCAATCCAGGCACCGGTGCCCCGTTCTCGATAACACTTACGAATGGTTCACCAGATCCGGCACGAGTAACGTAGAATTCTGAATCGAAAGTCGGTAACCAAACAACTTTGCCTCGGTGCCCATCAAACCTAACAAGTTGGCGAACAGCTTCCGGATTAATGCCTCCAACAGCTCGATTTAATGCGACACCTCCGAACACCTCCAGGTTGTCGACGAGCGTCATTGCCAATGCTGCACGATCGGCAGTCATGGTGAAATGATTCTTTAATACGATGCCGCGTAAACCTGCTTTCTCAGCCAGTCGTACGGTTTCGAAATCATTGAAGCCTCGGGGTCGGGAATCAGGTCCGGTGTGGGCGTGAAAGTCTATGATCCCCGTTAGATCGATGGCGGTCGGTTGTGAGAAAACAGGTAGAATATTAATCAGTAGCGCTGCTAAGCAAACAAGGATTAATTTTTTTAAATTTTTTGAGTGCTTATCCAATATTTCAAGAATATTTGGTTTTGACCATGAAGTAAATTTATGAAATTTTGCAGTTATTCGAAGTTAGTCCTCAAATTGTGTACATGCGTTGGTGAGCTTAATTGACATCTCCCATTCATCAAAAAGTTCAAAAGAATTTAGAGAAGGACCAGCAAATAGTTAATTTGAGATTAAATCCTAACCCATATGAAAAGCGAAAATCAAATAAAAAATTCAGACTTTAATCAGAAGGAGCATAATGGTCATTGCGTAAACAAGAACCCGCCAAACCGTCGTTCTTTTATGAAACAATCCCTGGCAGTTTCTGCAGGAATTCTGGCAGCATCAACCGGATCCATGGCGACGCCAAACCGAGTCATTCCGGCGTTTGACAACACATTAAAACCTGTCGCCAGAATCACCGATCTTAAATGTGCCATTATGGGTAATAGCCCGGTTGTTAGGATTACAACCGATCAGGGTATTAGCGGATATGGACAGGCCGAAACAACCAAGCCATACCTCAAACCTTTTGTCTTGTATTATAAGGATTACCTGATTGGTGAAGATCCCACCAATATCCAGCGGATATTGATGAAACTGAGGCGTGCGGGTAGTTTTAAACCATGGGGAGCAGCTGTCAGTGCGATAGAGATAGCGCTCTGGGACCTTGCAGGAAAATTCGCCGGCCTACCTATTTACAAACTTATGGGAGGTAAGATCCGTGATCAGGTCCGTTGTTATAATGGAAGTGTACCCGTAGAAAGAAAAGGGACCGAATTGAAAGATTACATTGAGTGGGGTCAGAATTTCAGGAAGCTGCCACATGGATTTACAATTGTGAAACAGGCCGTTGGATTTCATGGCCGATATGACCGTACCGTTCCTGATTTCACTTATACCAATACGACACCATCTATTAGCCCGAAAGATGTCGGTCGCCGCGGGCCAATGACTGAAAAAGGATTTAATGTAATCATCGAGCGTGTCGCAGCCATGAAGGAAGGCTTGGGTGATGGAATTGCCCTGGCGCTTGACTGCGGACCAGGGATGTTTCTGTCGGATGCCATAAAGCTAGCCAATGCCCTGGAACCTTTTAACATATTGTGGTGTGAAGATATGCTGACGGGTGATTACACACCTTATGTAATGGCTGACGACTACGTTGAGCTTACCAGGAGTACATCAACTCCCATACATACCGGGGAGCAACTTTACCTGCGGGAAAATTGCCGTGAGCTTATTGAAAAGCATGCTGTCAGGATATTGGGCCCCGACCCGGAAGATATCGGAGGTATCGCTGAACTAAAATGGATTGCCGAATATGCTGACATGCACAGCATTCAAATGGCGCCTCATGGTGTTTTTGATGGTGTATTTGGAGTAGCTGCCCAGGTAATGGTTGGAGCTGCGATGCCTGAAAACTACATTGCTTTCGAATATTGCCACGCCAATCCATCATGGTGGTATGACATCACTTCAGGTCTTCCAGATCCAATAGTAAAAGGAGGGTTAATTGATGTTTGGGACCGGCCAGGACTTGGAATTGAAATCGATACAAAAGCAGCGCAACAATACCTGGCTGCAGAAGACAAGGATTTCTTTGCTTGAGCAGACGATCTGTTTGATCTCCGAAGGCTGAAGGTTCATAATTATTAATAAGGATGGACAAAATGGGTAGTCGCTCTTAAGCCCATGTTGGTGTTCTTCACCAACATGCATAGTATGCTTTTGAAGAATTTTCTATTGCTGCATTCCAAAGTATATCTGACATTAAGCGCAGCTTTAATTTAATATATGTTTGTTATTTGTTGGTGAAGAACACCAACAAAGGAAGGATTGAGAATGCGAGCAGGGACATATCGAGACCGTTGCAGTGTTGCTGATTTTTAATGGGTATTATTATAATACATAACGGTATTTTAGTTATCTTGTGTACATGAACAAAAACAGTAATCTCACTTTAGCTGATAGCATTTGTGATCTTAGAAGCAGGAAAATAAAGGCCACATTTTTCAAGCAAATCAATTCACTATTGGATTGGTCTTTAATAGATCAAGTAATCAAGCAGTATTATAAGA
>JAQCLE010000047.1 GCA_027592755.1 Bacteroidota bacterium
TAATTTAAAAAAGTCAAGCGGAAACTCATTTTTTTCTTAAAAAGTTTTTGATCAAATTTGATACCTCGCTTGGAATAAGGGATAAAATCAGGTCAAATAGCTTCCTAAATTTATAGCACCTATGTATCAGCAGATCTGGCAGAATTGTTTGCAATTTATCAAGAAAAACGTGAATGAACAGAGTTTCAAGACTTGGTTCATACCTATTGTTCCATTAAATCTTAAGGATCAGGTACTTACCGTGCAGGTCCCTAGTCAGTTCTTCTATGAGTGGCTAGAAGATAACTACGTCCATCTGTTCAAACAAGCCTTAACAAAGGAATTAGGACCTAATGCGAGATTGGAATATTCTATGATCGTTGATAAAGGAAATGAAAACAATCAACCACTTTCTGTGAACATTTCAGCCAACACGGCCTCTAAACATAACGGCAACAGTATTAGAGATTTTAATCCATTCTCATTACGGGGAATTGGTACAAATGATCAAAGTAGCAACCTAAATAATCAATATGTGTTTGACAACTTTATTGAGGGTGACTGTAATCGTTTGGCAAGGTCAGCAGGATATGCGGTTGCAAAGAAGCCAGGGATTACATCTTTTAATCCATTAATGCTCTATGGAGGTGTTGGTTTGGGAAAGACGCATTTAGTACAGGCTATAGGAAATGCGATTAAGGAAAATCATCCGGGTAAGTTTGTATTATATGTCTCATCAGAAAAGTTCATCAACCAATTTATTGATGCGCTTAAGGGAAATAACGTACAGGAATTTTCTAATTATTACCTAAATGTTGATGTTCTGATAATTGACGATGTTCAGTTTTTTAAGAACAAGGAAAAAACACAGGAAATATTCTTCCATATCTTCAATCATCTCCACCAGTCAGGCAAGCAAATCATTATGACTTCTGATTGTCCTCCAATAGAATTGCATGGCCTCCAGGAAAGATTGGTTTCCAGATTCAAGTGGGGATTAACAGCTGATCTACAGCACCCTGACTTTGAAACCCGAATTGCTATAATTGCACGTAAGCTTCAGGCAGACGGAATTGAAATACCAGAGGAGGTTGTGGAATACGTAGCTTATTCGGTAGACACGAATATCCGTGAACTAGAGGGGGTGCTTATATCACTGGTCGCACATGCATCGCTGATGAGGACTGAAATCAATCTTGAATTAGCTAAACAAATACTCAAAAACCTGGTAAGGGATATCGATAGTGAAGTAGGGATTGATTATATCCAAAAAACTATTTCCGATTACTTCAGAGTGCCAACTGAAGATTTGAAAGCCAAAACCCGAAAAAAAGAAATAGTTATTGCTCGGCAAGTAGCGATGTACTTTGCAAAAGATTATACCAATCATTCATTAAAATCGATTGGATATCATTTCGGTGGCCGGGACCACAGTACAGTCATTCACGCGGTTCAATCGGTCAATGACATGATCGATACCAATGCCAACTTCCGCTACAAAATTGATGAACTTAAGAAACGGATGAAAATGCGAGTGTTGGTATAGACTATCTCAAATAATAAGGGTAATAAACCTTTTGTCCTCGCTTATTAATCCCATCAATAATTACCCTGCCGCGAATTCGATCTAGAACCTCCGAGAGTTCTTCCGGCGTTTCGATACGATTGCCGTTGATTTGAGTAATAATGAACCCTTCGGGTATATCTAATTGAGCAAATGATCCCTTATAAATTTTGGCGACTCTAATTCCGGATTTTATACCCATGAGTTCACGTTCAACCTTAGGGACAGCTTCAAACTCAACACCTAATTCTTCGCTCATATAAATTTCCCTTTTGATGATGGAAGTTGTTCCTTCGATATTGGTAAGAATTACAGTCTTCTCGATCAATTTATCTCCTCGCTTAATTGTTACCGAAAGTATGTCTCCCGGGTATTGATTACCAATCAGTTCCTCAAGCCGGGTTCGACTATCTACCTTTGTGTTATTTAAGGCAATAATTATGTCACCTTGTTCAATCCCTGATTTCTCTGCGGCGCCTTCATTTTGAACCCTCGTCACGATCACGCCATCAAGATTTTTAAGGTCTAACTTTTTGGCGATTTCACTATCCAGGTCATGAAAATCGGCGCCAAAGAACACTTTTTGAGATTCACCATATTCAATCAAGTCATTAACAACTTTTTTAACAATATCTACAGGTACAGCAAATCCATATCCGCTGTATGAGCCGGTTTGAGACAAAATTGCCGTATTGATGCCAATCAATTCCCCGTTTTTATTTACCAGAGCACCACCGCTATTACCCGGATTTATTGCCGCATCGGTTTGAATAAATGATTCTATTGGAAATTTATCACGCAGTAAGTTGATGTTTCTTCCTTTGGCGCTTACAATGCCCGCCGTTACTGTTGAATTGAGGTTGAATGGATTACCTATTGCAAGTACCCATTCACCGACATTGACTTTTTCAGATGAACCGATTTTAACGTTTGGCAAGTCCAAAGCTTCAATCTTAATGACTGCTATATCCGTAGATGGGTCAGTTCCAATAAGGGCCGCCTGATAAGTTTGTTTCCCATGAATAACTTCAATTACATCGGCTTGATCAATGACGTGATTGTTAGTAACGATATATCCATCAGAGGAATAAATTACCCCTGAACCACTTCCAACTTGTTTTTGCCCTGACTGGCCTTCGAAAAACCAGTCAAGCCAGCCTCCTGTTCTGTAATCACCCTCGTTTAATGTTTTGATAAATACTACACTTGACTTGCTGCTATTTGTAGCGTAGACGAAGTCCTCGTTTTCAATAATCTCGCTACCATTATTAGCAACAGTAGAACGAATATCAGCATCCACCTGCTCATAATGAGAGAGTGATGTAGGGATAATGAAATCGCCTCGAACCTCAGTATTGTTAATTGATGCCTGGTAAAAATAGGCGCCAAAAAATCCGGAAACGAGGGAGACTGCCACAGTAATTACAATGTTTTTCATCTTCATTATAGTTTTTAATCGACTTGCATAATCGAGAATGATTTAACTAACAAAATTCATGCACGAGTGGACTATTTTTAACAAATCTTAACTCCCTAATGCCACATTGACAGCTTGATTGCCATTTTCAACGGTGTTGGTTTTAGCTTTATGGCTGCCTATTTTTGCGACCTCCTTTGGCTTAAAATGGGCATCAGATCAGTTTTTGGAAGACCTTTCTCCTTATACATAAGGCAGCAAAATAAGAAATGGACATTAGAACCATTTGGATTCCAGGACAATATTTTGAAATCCATAGTTAGCCGGGCAGCCGATACAGTTTTCGGAAAAGATCATGACTTTCATTCAATTAAAAACTATGATGATTTTCGATTGAAGGTTCCTATTCGTGATTATGAAACCCTGAAGCCGTATATAAATAGGGCAGTTGATGGAGAAAATGATATTCTATGGCCCGGTCAACCGGCCTATTTTTGTAAAACTTCTGGAACAACATCAGGAACTAAATATATTCCCCTTACAAAGGAGTCAATTCCAAATCATTTCAATAGTGCCCGAAACGCCTTGTTTCTATATTTACTTGAAACAGGGAATTATAGGATACTTGATGGTAAACTAATTTTCCTGTCTGGAAGTCCGGTGCTGGAAGAAAAGAATGGTATTAAAATTGGAAGGCTCTCAGGAATTGTTAATCATCACATTCCGGCCTGGCTGAGATCCAATCAAATGCCATCATATGAAACCAATAGCATAGATGATTGGGAGCAAAAAGTTGATCAGATTGTTGCAGAAACTATTGATAAGGATATGCGTCTGATTTCGGGCATTCCACCGTGGGTTCAAATGTATTTTGACAGATTGAAGGCAAAATCCGGCAAAAAAATTAAGGACTTGTTTCCGAATTTTTCACTGTTCATGTATGGTGGTGTTAATTTCGAACCTTACAGAGTCAGGTTATTTGAAAGCATTGGAACGGAGATTGATTCAATTGAGACCTATCCGGCATCAGAAGGATTCATAGCCTATCAGGATACTCAAACCGATGAAGGGCTCCTATTGCTTTTGGATAGTGGTATTTTTTTCGAATTTATTCCAGCCGATGAATACTTTTTAGATAATCCGACGAGGTTGAATATTGAGGAGGTTGAAACAGGTATAAACTATGTGCTAATAATAAATAGTAATGCAGGTTTATGGGGTTACTCGATCGGAGATACCATTAAATTCGTTTCTAAAAATCCTTATCGAATAGTTGTTACGGGCAGGATAATTCATTTTATTTCAGCTTTCGGGGAACATGTGATTACTGAAGAAGTGGAAAAGGCAATGAAAATCACCATGGAAAACCATCATGAGGTAGAGCTTATTGAATTTACAGTAGCGCCCAATGTGACACCAGAAGAAGGCTTACCGCATCATGAGTGGTATATAGAATTTGCAAATCCACCTGACAATTGGAATGATTTTATAAAAACACTGGATCAAACCCTTTGCGACTCGAATTCATATTATAACGATTTAATAACAGGGAATATCCTGTCTCAACTAAAAATAGTTGAGGTTAGAAGGAACACATTCATCAATTATATGAAGTCAATAGGTAAATTGGGAGGTCAAAACAAGGTGCCGAGGTTATCAAATGATCGAAAGATAGCTGAGAAGTTACAAACTTATAGAAAAACATAATCGTTTGAGTATTGAGGTAAAAAGAAGATTAGCCATACTCGGATCCACGGGATCCATTGGTACCCAGGCACTGGAAGTTGTCTCTCGACACCCTGAAGTGTTCGAGGTGGAGGTTCTCACCGCAATGAACAATGCGGATCTGCTTATTGAACAAGCGGCCAGGTATAGACCAAACGTGGTTGTTATTCTGAACGAGGAGAAATATGATCTCGTTCAAAGTGCCCTTGATCCACTCGGTATTAAGGTTTACTCAGGAGAGAAAGCCATTTCAGGTGTTGTTGAAATGGACACTATTGATATTGTTCTAACCGCATTGGTGGGATATTCTGGCTTGCAGCCGACAATAAATGCCATCAGGAGCGGTAAGACTATAGCGCTTGCAAATAAAGAGACACTGGTAGTAGCGGGGGAATTGGTGACAGGCCTTGCCAGAGAAAAAGGTGTTAATATTTATCCTATTGACTCTGAGCACTCGGCCATATTTCAATGCATGGTAGGTGAGTTTCACAACAATATAGAAAAGATAATTCTTACAGCATCAGGTGGCCCATTTCGAGGAAGAGACAGGAATTATTTACAAAAAGTAAAAAAGGAAGAGGCACTGAAACACCCCAACTGGGATATGGGTGCAAAGATCACAATTGATTCCGCCACCTTGATGAATAAGGGTCTTGAGGTGATTGAAGCAAAATGGCTGTTTGGAGTTGAAAAAGACCAAATTGAAGTAGTTGTCCATCCACAATCTATTATTCATTCAATGGTGCAGTTTGAAGACGGAAGTATTAAAGCTCAAATGGGTTTGCCTGATATGCGTATTCCTATTCAATTTGCACTCTCGTATCCATCCAGGCTTGTGTCGGAATTTCCAAGATTTAGTTTTTCTGATTACCCGAATTTAACATTTGAAAAACCTGACCTTGAAACTTTCCGTAACTTGGGGTTGGCTTACGAGGCAATGAACAAAAAAGGGAACAGTCCCTGTATTTTAAATGCGGCCAATGAAGTAGCGGTAGCAGAATTTTTAAAAGACAGGGTGAGTTTTCTTGGGATTTCGGATGTGGTTGAAAACTGCCTGGCGAAGATGCCGTATATTTCATCACCTACACTTGAAGATTACGTAAACACAGATAAAGAAACTAGGATTAAAGCTTTGGAGATTATAGAATAATGGAAGGACTAATTATGACTGCTCAGTTGCTACTGGGCTTATCGATTTTGGTTGGGCTACATGAATTTGGTCATTTGATCGCTGCCAAAATATTTGGAATGAGGGTTGAAAAATACAGCATTGGATTTCCTCCCAAGATATGGGGATTTCAATATGGAGAAACAGAATACTCATTCGGTGCAATACCATTGGGTGGATTTGTAAAGATATCGGGGATGATTGACGAGTCACTCGACACTTCCACGCTTGACGAGGAACCGCAACCCTGGGAATTCAGGGCTAAGCCAGCCTGGCAGCGATTGATTGTGATGATGGGAGGAATTATCGTGAATGTCATCACGGGAATTTTCATATACGTCGCGATTTCGTACAGTACCGGCGAAACATATCTTACAAAGGAAGAGCTTAATAAAAACGGTATAGTTGCCTATGAACTTGGGGAGCAACTTGGCCTAAAAACAGGCGACAGAATAATTAAAATAAATGGAAGAGATTATGAAAGGTATTCAGACTTAAGAGATCCCTCGGAAGTGTTTTTAGGAGACAATAGTTATTATACCGTTGACAGGAACGGCCAGATTTTTGATGTTCATATTCCTAATGATTTCGTTAATGATTTAACGGATGGGGATAGCAGAATCCCCTTCATTGACTACCGGGCTCCATTCAAAGTCAGTTTGGTAGAGCCTGAGAGTCCGGCCAGTGACGGTGGTCTAATGGACGGTGATCTAATCACAGCTATTAATGGAAATGAGATCAAATTTTTTGATGAATTTCAAAATAGTCTAAGAGAGAATGCAGGAAAAAAAATAAGTGCAGTTGTCACTCATGAAAGTGATAAAGTTAATTTGGAGTTTCAGGTAAGGGAAGAGGGCACTATTGGGATACATGCTGAAAAGATTATTGATCTCCAAACGGATGAATACACCCTCGGAGAGGCTGTAACCAGGGGAACTCAGGACGCTTTTGGGGTTGTGTTTGTGACCATAAAAGGCTTTGGTAAAATGTTTAAGGGAGATGCAGATGTGAGAAAATCCCTGGCCGGGCCAATCCGTATTGCAAAAATGTTTGGAGGCACCTGGATATGGCTCAAGTTTTGGACACTGACAGGTCTCTTGTCAATGGTCCTGGCTTTTATGAACTTTCTACCAATTCCCGCACTTGACGGTGGGCATGTATTGTTCCTCACTTTTGAAATGATTTCAGGCAGGAAACCATCGGATAGGTTCCTTGAAGGGGCACAAAAGGTTGGTATGGTTTTTCTACTTGGTCTTATGGCTTTTGTTATTGTGAATGATATCCTGTAACAATCTGAAGAGAAAGTCATAGAACATTCTTCAAGGTTTATTGAGCTTATTTCATATAAAGAGAAATTTAGTTTGATAATTAGGTTTAAAAATTATTTTTGCACCAAAATTTAACTGGCACTAACAACTGGATAGCATGTATTGGACATTAGAACTCGCCTCGTACTTAGAAGATGCTCCGTGGCCGGCAACAAAGGATGAATTAATTGATTATTCGATTCGTTCAGGTGCTCCCCTTGAAGTGGTTGAAAATCTTCAGGAGTTGGAGGATGATGGGCAACCTTACGAAAACATTGAAGAGATTTGGCCAGATTATCCCACGAAAGAGGATTTCTTTTTTAATGAGGATGAATATTAGCAATTAGAATACTGGTTCCATATAGAAATTGAATTGAATCCGGGGCTGATTGTTCCGGATTTCTTGTTTATGAACCTAAAAGTTTCCTTATGTCATCTTGTCAGTTGAAAACTGCATGGCAGAATTATTGTTTCAAAGGAAGCTGTTTAACTATTCAAGTAAATGACGAAGAATAAGGGCAAAAAGAAGGTTGACGAAAAAGAACAGGCATTGATGGAAGAATTGGCTGAAGAAACACTGGTCTCAGATTCTGAGCATGAAAAAGAAGAAATTTCAGAGGTTGATCAGTTGAAGTCAGAAATTGAAGAACATAAGGATAAGTACCTGAGATTGTACTCAGAGTTTGACAATTTTAGGAGGCGGACTGCCAAAGAGAAACTTGAGTTAACAAAAACCGCATCAGAAGGGTTAACTGTGGCACTACTCCCAGTCGTAGATGATTTTGAGAGAGGTCTCGTAGCATTTACGAAGGAAGAGGATCAATTGCTCAAAGAGGGTGTTGAGTTGGTTTATCAAAAGTTGGTCAAAATATTGGAGCAACAAGGTGTGAAAACAATTGAAGTGAATGAAGGGGATGACTTTAATGACGAAGTTCATGAAGCAATAACCCAAATGCCAGCTCCCATTGAAAAATTAAAGGGTAAGATAATTGATGTTGTGGAAAAGGGGTATTTGTTGAACGATAAAGTGGTAAGATTTGCAAAAGTTGTAACTGGAGCATAAAGATGGCAAAAAACGATTTCTACGACATTTTAGGTGTAAGTAAAGGAGCCAGCCAGGAGGAAATTAAGAAAGCCTACAGGAAAGTTGCCATCAAATATCATCCGGATAAAAACCCTGATAATAAGGAATCTGAAGAAAAGTTTAAAGAAGCTGCTGAGGCATATGAGATACTCAGTAATCCCCAGAAACGTCAGCAATATGATCAATATGGTCATGATGGTTTGAGAGGGGGAGGTCATGGGGGATTTAGCGGTGGAGGAATGAGCATGGATGATATCTTCTCTCAGTTCGGAGATATCTTTGGTGGAGGTGGTTTTGAGAGTTTTTTCTCCGGCGGTAGGGGAGGAGGAACCAGGAGAAGAAAAGGATCAAATCTTCGCATAAGAGTAAAACTTACACTCGGTGAAATTGCAAACGGCGTCGAGAAAAAAATAAAGGTTCATCGGATGATGGCTGCCGAAGGTGTGACCTTTAAAACTTGTCACGTCTGTCAGGGTTCCGGGCAGATGAAAAAAGTAGTTAATACAATGCTTGGCCAAATGATGTCGGCATCTACCTGCCACACTTGTGGGGGATCCGGACAACTCCTTGACCATCGCCCGCCCGGTGTAGATGGTTCCGGATTGAAGTCGCATGAAGAGGTTATTTCTATCAAAATACCAGCTGGAGTGGGTGAAGGGATGCAGTTGTCAATGTCTGGTAAGGGTAATGAAGCTCCAGGTGGAGGTGTTCCGGGTGATTTATTGATCGTTATCGAAGAAAAGGAGCATGAGCATTTAAAACGTGATGGTAACAATGTCGTATTTGATCTTCATGTTAATTTTATTGATGCGGTTCTGGGCAGTTCGGTGGAAGTACCGACTATCGATGGAAATGTTAAAATAAAAATAGAACCAGGCACACAAAGCGGAAAAATTCTTCGCTTAAGAGGAAAGGGAATTCGGGATATTAATGGATATGACAAAGGTGATCAATTGGTTTACGTAAGCGTATGGACACCTAAGCAACTTTCAGAAGAAGAAACGAGCATTCTTGAAAGTCTTCGTAATTCTCCAAATTTTGAACCCAAACCTACTAACGCAGAGAAGGGTTTCTTTGAAAGAATCAAAGAGTTCTTCTAAAAATCCATGTAAGGGCATTATTTTTTAATTTTCTGCATATCACTGAAACTCAAGGAAGTATTTCACGTTGTAACGGGCATGTGGAGAGTGACCATGTTGTATGGCCTAATGGTCTTATCGACCTCGATATCTTTGGCCCAACTTAAACAATTCTATTCTATTCATAACGATGGCACATACAATGCCATTAATTTTACCCTTACTGCCACGTCAGGCACTTGCTATATTCATCCGGAAGACACAGAGATTCCATTGAATATTTATGGAGATCCTGATTTTGAAAAAATTAATCCTAATTTTCATTCCCAAGTGACTAATGGAACCAATTATGTTGATCTGATGTTGGAGGATTACAATTCTTCTGGTTTTAGTAAGAGTATAAGCTACAATGTATTTGGACCTGACAAAAAGGGCAAAAATCAGTGGGAAATCATTCTTGATGACGAAAAAGAGTATTCTCTGAACCTTAATTATGGCATTGGCATGGCCCGGGTTGACCTATCCGGTGTACCCGTGAAAAACTTTCATGTAAAGACCGGTAGTGCAGATGTCGATGTCGACTATACTTCATCAATAGGGAACAAGATTGAAATGGATACATTTTATGTCAAGGTTGATATGGGATCAATCATAGCAAAAAAAATGCACCTTTCTCGTGCTAAGAATATAATTACTGATATTGGTTTTGGTAATGCTACTCTTGATTTCAGTGACATACCAACTACAAGAGGTAGGGTAGATGCAACGGTTGGCGCTGGAAATCTTGAAGTCTTAATTCCCAGAAAAAATGCCCCAGTTATTATATTCATCAATGATTCTCCACTTTGTAGTGTTAAACTAGCCAAGGATTTCAAAGAGGTTGATGATAACACATATGTCAATAAGGATTACTCTTCAGAGGCTTCGAACCTCCTGACTTTTAATATAGATGTGGCGCTTGGGAATGTTATCTTTAAGTATAGCAACTAGCGATTACTCTTTTTTCCTTCTACCTACTTACCTATTTTTACCCTCTTCAGCATAACCGATTTTGGCGACATTATATACTGATCGTATCAATAAAGATTTCATTGGCCACAAGGCACTAGATGACATCAGCATCAATATACCCGAAGGAAATATTTATGGACTACTTGGACCTAATGGCGCTGGAAAAACCACCCTTATCCGGATAATCACACAAATTATCATGGCTGATAGCGGCGTTGTCTATATAGACAATCGACCAATTACCCCACGGGATATTGAAAGGATTGGATATCTTCCTGAAGAGAGGGGTCTTTACAAGAAAATGAAGGTGGCAGATCAATTACTTTATCTGGCAAGGCTGAAAGGAATAAGTCGCAACGATGCCGTTGATAGAATCAGAACCTGGCTTAAAAAATTGGAACTGGATGAATGGGCGAATAAGAATGTTCAGGATCTCTCTAAAGGAATGCAACAAAAGATCCAGTTTATTTCAACGATTATTGCCAATCCGGAAATAATCATTCTCGATGAACCATTCTCAGGTTTTGATCCTATCAACGCGGATACTATTAAGGATGAAATTCTCAAACTAAGAGAAAATGGAGCCACCATTATTTTTTCTACCCACCGGATGGAATCGGTTGAAGAGCTATGTGATAATATTGCGCTGATTAACAAATCCAAAAAAATACTCGAAGGTTCAAAGGTTGAAATCAAAAATTCGTTCAAATCAAATACTTACTATGTAGAGCATAAGGGTGATTTGGTTGATATGCCAAAGGAATTCCAATTAATAAAATCGGAAGTTAATGGTGAGCAAATAGCTAAATCTGAAATAATGATTTCTGATGGAACCGTGGGAAATGATCTTTTGAAGTATCTTGTCAACAGCGTTCAGGTTGTCGCGTTTATTGAAAAAATTCCGACCATGAACGAGATTTTCATCAATGCGGTAACGCAAGAGAGGCATGAATAAGATAGGGTTGATATTATCGCGGGAATACCTGGTGAGGGTGAGAAAGAAGTCATTCATCATTATGACGTTTATTGGCCCAATTCTTTTTGGAGGAATCACAATTGTGCCTATTTGGTTAAGCAAAGAAGCCATTGAAGAGCGTGTCGTATATATAAAAGATGATTCTGGATTATTCAAAGGGAAGTTTAAAGATTCTGATAATACAAGATATGTTTTTACAGAGGCTAACTTAGAAGAAGCTAAGGAAAACGTTGATAGGCATGTTACACCTAACCTACTTTATATTCCAGCCATTGACATTGACCAACCCAAAGGGGTAGCTTTTTTCTCTAATTCCAATCCCAGTTTTTCCCTGGTAAATGATCTTAAAAATGTCCTGAGAGATGTGATAGAGGAAATTAAATTGGATAGATCGGGTTTGGATAAACAAGTAATCGAAAACCTAAAAGTATCCCTGGATATAAGTACAATTAATCTCAGAGAAGGTAAGGAAACTGAGAGCAATGTTGGAGTGGCAACTGTAGTGGGTTATTTGGGTGCCTTTATGACGTACTTTTTCATTTTTTATTATGGAACCCAGATTTTACGCGGTGTAATTGAAGAAAAAACAAACAGAATAATTGAGGTAATTGTATCTTCAGTAAAACCATTCCAATTAATGATGGGTAAAATCCTCGGAATTGGCTTTGTGGGACTGACCCAGTTTGTACTTTGGGTAATTTTAACGGCCGCAGTTTCTTCAGGGATTTTTTATGCTTTTGGGATAACAAAATCAGATCCTGGTAATCAAATAAACCAGACGATGGATATTCAAGATGCCGAGGCCATTGCGGCTGCAAATAGTAAAAGTTCTGAAATGTTTCAGGCAATTTTAAGTCAGGATTATACCTTGATAGTTTTTGCATTTGCGTTCTATTTTCTTGGCGGGTTTTTTCTATATGGCTCATTATTCGCAGCAGTCGGATCGGCGATTGACCACGAATCTGATGCCCAGCAGTTTATGTTGCCGATAACAATCCCGTTGATTTTTTCAATTATCGCATTGACCGCCGTTCTTAACGAACCCAATGGATCTTTGGCTTTTTGGCTCTCAGTTATCCCGTTTACTTCTCCAGTGGTTATGATGATGAGAATTCCATTTGAAGTTCCGTTATGGGAATTGCTGTTGTCAATGGTTTCACTCCTGGCAGGGTTCATTTTTACTACCTGGATAGCAGGAAGAATTTATAGGATTGGAATACTCATTTATGGTACCAAAGTCAATTACAAAACATTGGCTAAATGGTTCTTTGTTAAAAGCTGACGATAGGATTGGGGTAATCATAACTTTTTTAAATAGGCAAATAAGGTCTAATTTGCCCATCATTTTAGAAGATAGAAATAGAGCATGAACGATTTTGACGCAAATAACAGGTTGACTAGGAAGGAATACGGCAGAAATGTCCAAAACCTTGTAAAATTTATTATGACCTTTGACGATAAAGCCGAAAGGACAAAAAAGGCCAGCACATTAATTGACTTAATGAAGCAACTGAACCCATCCATTCGGGAATATCCGGAATATAACCTGAAACTTTGGGATGAATTGTT
Organism: Bacteroidota bacterium; assembly: GCA_027592755.1. Taxonomy (GTDB): domain Bacteria; phylum Bacteroidota; class Bacteroidia; order Cytophagales; family Cyclobacteriaceae; genus JAJCYL01. The sequence continues at coordinate 12,880 of JAQCLE010000047.1, forward strand.
TATCATGTCAGATTTCAAATTGGATGTTGACAGCCCTTATCCAATTCCTGATAAAGAAATTCTCGATAAGAGACCTCAAAGAATGACAAATAATGCTAAGGGGGTTAAATACAAGCATTATGGGAAAAATATTGAGTTATTGGTGGAAAAGGCTACAACCCTTGAAAATCCTGAAGAAAAGGAAGCCGCAACAATTCATATTGGAAAGCTGATGAAGACTTTCTTTTCAACATGGAACAAAGACACCCTTGCAGACGAAGTGATCTTAAAAAATATTGATCATCTTTCTAAAGGCCAATTAGTACTTGATATTGATAAGGTGAAGGAACAGAAGCTGTTCGAATCAACAATTCGGGAGAGAAACCAAGACAATGAAATTAGTAGAGAAGGCAGAGATACTCGTGAAATGAGGGGAGCAAAAGGAAAGCGGAGAACCTTTCATAAACGCAGAAAGAATTAAATGACCTCATTTAGAGTTACCGGAGGCAAAAAACTAAAAGGTGACATTGTTCCTCAAGGCGCAAAAAACGAGGCTCTTCAGGTCATTGCAGCCGTTCTACTTACTTCTGATCCAGTTACAATTAAAAACATTCCGGAAATCAGGGATGTCCGTAAACTCATTGAGCTTATTGAACTACTGGGTGTAAATGTTGAAGAGTTAAACGTGGAATCCTTCAGGTTTACAGCGAAAGACATTGATTTAAAATATCTTGATTCAATAGAATTTCAGGAAAAAGCTGCAGCCTTAAGGGGTTCAATTATGATTCTGGGACCATTGTTGGCCAGATTTGGCAAAGGAAAAATTCCACGGCCAGGCGGTGATAAGATCGGGAGACGGAGGTTAGATACACATTTCATAGGTTTTGAAAAATTGGGTGCAAGGCTGAGCTATTCGAACAATGGCTTTTTTGAAATTGAGGGCAAAAATTTGAAGGGTACCTATATGCACCTTGATGAGGCATCTGTGACTGGTACGGCCAATATTATCATGGCTGCAGTACTTACTGAGGGTGAAACAACATTATATAATGCTGCTTGTGAACCATATATTCAGCAGCTCTGCAAAATGTTGAATAGAATGGGTGCCGGAATTGAAGGAATTGGCTCAAACCTTCTGCATATTCAGGGTGTTGACAAGCTTACCGGTACTGAACACACACTTTTGCCCGATATGATTGAGATCGGCAGTTTTATTGGAATGGCAGCCATGACCCAGTCAGAGATTACTATAAAAAATTGTCATATACCCGAGCTTGGAATAATTCCTGAAACTTTCAGGCGACTTGGCATTGAAATGGAATTTCGGGATGACGATATCCATATTCCAGGGCAAGAACATTATGAGATTGAGTCATTTATTGATGGCTCTATACTAACGGTTTCAGACGCTATTTGGCCAGGGTTCACACCAGATCTTTTGAGTGTTATTCTAGTCATAGCGACTCAAGCCAAAGGCACAGTACTCATCCATCAAAAGATGTTTGAAAGCCGCTTATTCTTTGTAGATAAACTCATTGATATGGGGGCCCAGATTATTCTGTGTGATCCTCATCGGGCGACCGTTATTGGGCTAGACCGGGTATTCCCATTACGTGGAATTCAAATGACTTCTCCAGATATTAGAGCTGGGGTTTCTCTATTGATTGCTGCTATGTCGGCTGAAGGTGAGAGTCATATCCACAATGTTGAACAAATTGATAGGGGATATCAGTATATAGATAAACGACTCAACGCAATTGGTGCGGGCATTGAAAGGATTCTGTAATACTATTTATAGAATCTTTTGTCACCATACGAGGAGCCTCCTAAATTCACACTTTCAATAAGATAAAATGGCGACAGAAATAACTGCAGACAATAAACTAAAAAAGTTAATCATTGTCGGCGACAGGGTTTTAATCAAACTCAAGAAGGAGTCTGGCAAAACTTCAAGTGGCCTGTACCTTCCACCTGGTGTAAAGGAAAAGGAACAAATACAGTATGGATATATTGTGAAAACTGGTCCCGGGTACATGATTCCCGTACCAATGGAGGATGAAGACTGGAAAGCTGAAGAGGATAAAGTAAAATATGTGCCATTGCAGGCCAGAGAGGGTGATTTGGCTATTTTTCTACAAAAAAGTGGTTTTGAAGTTGTTTATAAAGGTGAGAAATATCACATCGTTCCTCAGGCTTCAATTCTGATGTTGGAAAGAGAGGAAGACCTACTGGACTAAATTCGGATTGCAACCGTTAAATCTCTCATCTATCCCTGGCAATTTTCGTTTTAGGGATTCAAGCCGTTGCCGAATTGCAAGTTTTTTTTCTTGTTGACTCCATGAGTTTCTGTATCAGAGTCCCGAAGAAAGTCAGTGTTTTTTTGACTGACCAAGAGGTTAACTGAAAGTAGAAATATAACTTGTATTGTAATACGTATTGGATCAATAGAGTCAAATATGAGGTATACACCTATTTCAAAAGAGTTGTTTTGCGGTAATAGGGAAAGGTTGAAATCTTACCTAAAGCCAAATAGCATGGTTGTAATTCACACGGCAGACCAATTACCCTTATCAGCAGATGCCTTGGCACCCTATAGGCAACATAGCAATTTCTTTTACCTCACTGGTATTAATCAGGCTGAAAGCGTTCTTGTATTCGCACCTGATTTTCCTGATGAGCATTTGAGAGAGATACTTTTTATCAAAGAAACGAATGAAAATATTGCAATCTGGGAGGGAGAAAAACTGAGTTTGAACGAAGCAGAGAAGCTATCCGGGATAAAAAAAATACTTTGGTTGAATCGATTTGAGTTGGTTTTTCAATCAATGATTAAGCAGATAGATAATTTGTATGTTGACATCAATGAAAACTCAAAATCGGAATTATCACAATATTTAGTCAATGAAAGATTTGCCAGGGTATGTGAGTCTGAATATCCTTTGGTTAATATTGAACGACTAAATACAGCAGTTAAAGAATTGCGAATGACTAAATCCACTTTTGAAGTGGATGCGATAAAGAATGCCGGGGCCATTACAGCAGCTGGATACCAAAGAGTAATGAAATTCATTAGGCAGGGTATCAATGAATATGAGATTGAGGCGGAATTTATTCATCATTTTGTCAGCAGGGGGTCTGATGGATTTGCTTATGGCCCAATAGTAGCATCTGGTGCGAGTGCTTGTGTTTTACATTATGAGGCAAATGATAAATTGTGTAATAATGGTGATCTGGTATTAATCGATGTAGCTGCCCGGTATGCCAACTATAATGCCGACGTAACCCGTACCCTTCCGGTGAATGGAAAATTCAATCAGCGCCAGAGGGAAATTTATAATGCCGTTCTTTCTGTAAAAAAACAAGCAGAGCTGCTCCTTCGACCAGGTGTCACATTCAAATACTTTAATAAGAAGGTTGGTTTATTAATGGAAGCTGAATTGATCAAACTTGGGCTCATATCGAAGCAGGAGGTTGATAAGCAGAATCCAGAAAAACCAGTTTATAAAAAATACTTCATGCACAGTATTTCACATCATTTGGGCTTGGATGTTCATGATACGGCCAGTTATCAACAACCGCTGACGGAAGGTATGGTATTAACTGTGGAACCGGGAATTTATATCAAAGAAGAAGGCATTGGTGTCAGACTTGAAGATGACATCTTGATTGAAAAAGATGGGAATATCAACCTGACTTCTTCAATACCCATTGAGATTGATGAAATTGAACAGATAATGAGCACTTGATTATAGATCTAAAATGCTAGTTCTCAGCTGGTTGATCATTACTTTCTTGCTGTTTCAACTCATTATTTTGAACTGAACGTCTTCTTCTTGGTTGTGCAACTTCAAGCTTTCCGAACCGGTAGCTAAAATTCACCTTGAAGTTAAGGTTTTTCCTTGTGTTGGTTGAGTATTCACTGGCATCGCCACCTTTGGTAGTTTCATCATTTTCTGCATTATAAACCAACCGATCAACCTTTTCCTCTACGAGCTCTCTTTCCCCGACTACCACTACTTCTTTCAGTTCAGTAGTTTGCATAGAGATCCCAGTTTTTCCAAGATTCTCAGTGTTTCCTTTATTGGTTATTTCGATAGGCCCCAATTGTAATTCATCATATCCTATGAAGCTTATTACTACATTATATGATCCGGCCTTGATTGACTTGATAGTAAAGTCACCTTTATTCACGGCAATGGAACCTCCAACAATCGCCTTTGTTTGTGTGTCGATAAGAGTAACAGTTGCAAAAGGAACGGGTTCATTATTTTCATTATCTATTATTTGTCCCTTGATTTTACCATAACCCACCGATGATTTTTCAATCGGTTGAGCGCCCTGTGGTGTAATTGGTACTTGTCCATAACCAGTACCAATTACACTAATAATTTTTAACTGAAGAGGCTATTGCATCAGTCAATCCTATAACGGAAAGTTTGATCTAGCGATAATGCATAATAGACAGGATTATCAAAATAGTAGATCATCGGTGAAAACACTTGTGATTAGCTCGATAATGTTCATGAAGATGGAACATCATCTTGCAATGGAGTATTTGGCTGGCCTTGCTTTTAGAGCTTAACATTATTTAACAAAAGTTGAGTTATCTGTGAGGCATAGATCAGTCAGTTGTGTTTCTTTGCGGGTTAGTAATTCATCAACTTTCATAAAACCAACAAGTTTATTATGGCATTCGCAGGAGAAGCAATTTCAGAAGTTAAAAAAGAGCACCAGGAAAAGATAAAGCAGGTCTTTGCTGAGGTTGGTAAAGTGATTGTGGGCCAGGAGCACATGATAAACAGACTGCTTATTGGTCTTTTCACACAGGGTCACATACTGTTGGAAGGTGTACCAGGTTTGGCTAAAACAATGACAGTAAATACCCTGGCTGATGTATTACACCTCGATTTTAAAAGAATTCAATTTACACCGGATTTGCTCCCTGCGGACCTGGTTGGAACCATGATTTACAATCAAAAGAGTGCCAATTTTGAAGTAAAGAGAGGCCCTATTTTTGCCAACATCATCCTAGCGGATGAAGTAAACCGGTCTCCAGCTAAGGTTCAATCCGCACTATTGGAGGCGATGCAGGAAAAGCAGGTTACCATTGGGGAAACTACTTATGCACTGGATCGCCCGTTTTTAGTCATGGCGACACAAAATCCGGTAGAGCATGAGGGAACCTACCCACTACCGGAGGCTCAGGTTGACCGTTTCATGATGAAAGTGAACATTGATTATCCGGATAAAGATGAGGAGCTGGAGATTATGCGCCGCATGTCTAACCTGAGCTTTGATAAGACAGTCAATACAGTATTATCGAAAGAGGATGTCTTCGCGATCAGAGATGAAATTAATCAGGTGAACCTATCAGAGTCATTGGAACGCTACATTATTGAGCTGGTCTTCGCAACACGAAAGCCAAAAGAATATGGATTGATAGAGGAAGCAAATTACATCCAGTATGGTGCTTCACCTCGAGCTTCTATCAACTTAAACCTTGCTGCCAAAGCGATGGCTTTCTTTGAGGCTCGCGATTATATTTTACCAGAAGATATTAAGGAAGTAGCCTCAGATGTATTTAATCATCGGATTTTACTCAATTATGAAGCTGAGGCAGATGGAATAACCACAAGAGATATTGTGAAGACGTTGCTGGGCAAAGTGAATATCAATAGGTAGATAGAGAATCCCTGTAAAAACAATGGCTACTAGCAATTTCAATTGACGTTGGCCATTGTTTTTTTGTAGCCTTCAATAATCTTTTGAATTCCTTGAAGTTGTAGACTGACGGAATCCTGTTGTTGTTGATTGGACTTCAAATTATTTTTAAGATCGTTCAATATTTGCTTATCAGTAGGTTTAGTTTCTAATTTTCGAAGTTCTTGTTGCAATTTGTAACCTTGTGTTATCTGCTTATCGAGATTCCTGCTTACCCTGGCAGCTTCTTTTTCGGTTTCAGTGATTTTTTGCTGCAGATTATTGGTATAATAATTTAGCCTGAAATCGATCAGCAATTTCTTGATTTGTCCCTGATATTTTGTGACACTACCGTTGCTCATTCCATCATCATCTAATGCCGCACTCAGCTTTGAAGAATTCTTATTCACCTTTTCAACACGGGAATAAAAAATTACGGATTCTGTTGACTCACCATCCACAGCTGGAATGGTGTGCATTATTCGGTCCTTTTGTGTTTGCGTCCTGCTGAATCCCTTAGAATATTTCCACCAAGCCTTAAAAATCTCTTCTTTGCTAAAATCAATTTTAACAGCAGCACCTTTCAGGCTGTTTTCTCCAATTGTGAGTGTAATGGATTCTATTTTTGATTTTTGCGACAGGGCAACCTCAGATACTAAAAATGAAATGATAGTTAAGAATCCTATACGGAGAAATACTTTTAGCATATAAAAACAAAACTAAATTTAACTTGTAGCATAATCAATCGAATTAACGAAAAGAGAATGAAGATTCTTATTACTGGTGGTTCCGGACTCATTGGTTCAAGTCTGGCTCAAATGTTGATCAAAAATGGCAATACCGTTAGGTTTTTAAGCCGAGGTGAAACGAATGAGGCAGGAGGAATTTTCAATTGGAACATTGAGAAAAACGCCATGGATCATAGTGCGCTGAATGGGGTTGATGCGATTGTTCACCTCGCCGGGGCTAATGTTGCTGACCGAAACTGGTCAACCGAAAGAAAGAAGGAAATTGTTGATAGCCGTGTTAAATCAAGCGAGTTGTTATTCAAAAAATTGCAAGAAAGAAATCATAATATTAAAAATATTGTCGCGGCGTCAGCCGTTGGTTATTACGGGATGGATACCGGGGATGGAATGATGGATGAGGAATCAAAAGCTGGGAATGACTTTTTAGCTAACATAGTCAAACAGTGGGAAAAGGCGACATCTGAATTCAGAACGCTGGGTATTAAAACCACCCAACTTCGCATTGGAGTTGTTCTTGACCAATCGGGAGGGGCACTTGGAAAAATGGCTACTCCAATAAAGCTGGGTATTGGTTCCCCTTTGGGTATCGGAAGGCAGTGGATGAGTTGGATCCATATTGAAGACCTATGTCGAATGATTGTATATACTATTGAAAACCAATTGGACGATGTTTTTAACGCAGTTTCTCCGCATCCTGATAGTAATAAAGCTTTGACCAAAGCTTTGGCCAAAGCACTAAAAAGGCCGTGTTTCTTGCCGAATGTTCCATCATTCGTATTAAAACTTATTTTTGGGGAAATGGCACAAATGATATTAGGAGGTAACAGAGCCTCATCACAGAAAATAGAGAAACAAGGTTTCGAATTTAAATTCAGAAACCTTGAGGATGCCTTGAAAAATATTTATCGTTAAATACCATGATATGAATAATGAGAACAATCATTCTGATGAGGAAAAGATAAGAGAGGCCTTTGAGGACAAAGACTGGAGTGAGATCATGAGTCACAATTCCTGGGTGGTTTTCAAGGTAATGGCAGAGTTTGTTGAAGGTCTTGACAAACTTGCTAAAATTGGCCCGTGTGTCTCTATATTTGGTTCTTCTCGTACCAAGAGGGATCACCCCAATTATAAGACGGCAGTTGAGATTGCTTCGCAACTGGTCAAACATGGTTATGGAGTGATCACCGGAGGTGGCCCCGGTATCATGGAAGCAGGTAACAAAGGTGCAAGTGATGCCGATGGAAAGTCAGTTGGCCTGAATATCGAGTTGCCGCATGAGCAATATGCCAATCCCTATATTGATACCGATAAACTGATAAACTTTGACTACTTTTTTGTGCGAAAGGTCATGTTTGTGAAGTTTTCACAGGGTTTCATTGTCATGCCAGGAGGTTTCGGTACCCTTGATGAGATGTTCGAAGCCATTACGCTAATTCAGACTGAGAAGATTGGCCGATTTCCAATTGTACTGGTTGGTAAGGAGCATTGGTCTGGATTATTCAAATGGGTAAAGGAAGTCCTGGTTGAAGGTGGATATATCGGTCCGGATGATCTTAATTTGGTGAACCTTGTTGAAACTCCTGATGAAGCGGTTAAAGTCATCGACGATTTCTACAGCAAGTACCTGTTGTCACCTAATTTCTAATAACACCCTCCTTCACCTGCCTCGAGGGAGGACTTTGATTTCTGGTAGGCTTAATAATTCTCCCCTTTGACAGAAATAAAGAGGAGTATAATTAAAAAATAAAACCACATCATTCGATTTTTTAGCGAATCTTATATTTGGCCCTCTTATTCCATAAATTTGCACCTCCAAATTTTCCGGTCGTAAAATAAAGGACAAGCAATGCCCGAAATTGATGAAGTAAAGTCTGTAGATCGCGATATCCCGCTGGGAGCTGATGAGACTGATTTCATAGAGATTTATGGCGCCAGGGAGCACAACCTTAAGAATATTGACCTTCGATTCCGCCGGAATCAACTTGTAGTAATTACAGGGATAAGCGGATCAGGGAAATCCTCCCTGGCTTTTGATACCATTTATTCAGAGGGTCAAAGGCGTTATATGGAAAGTTTTTCGGCTTATGCCAGATCTTTCATCGGTAATATGGAACGGCCTGATGTTGATAAAATCAACGGATTAAGTCCGGTTATTTCCATTGAGCAAAAAACAACATCAAGAAATCCTCGCTCTACTGTTGGGACCGTAACAGAAATCTACGACTTTCTAAGGCTACTTTTTGCCAGGGCCTCACATGCCTATTCCCACATTACAGGGAAGAAAATGATCAGACAAAGTGAGGAACAGATTATCGATCATGTATCTCACAATTTTGATCAACAAAAATTAAGCATTCTGGCGCCGGTTGTAAAAGGCAGAAAAGGGCATTACCGCGAACTTTTTGTGCAGATCAGGAAATCCGGCTTTACAAGGGTGAGGATTGATGGAGAAATCCAGGAGCTTAAACCAAAAATGCAGGTGGATAGGTACAAGACCCATGACATCGAAGTCGTTGTTGACCGGTTGAAAATTGAAAAGAAAGATCATTTTCGCCTAACACAATCAGTCAGGATTGCCATGCAACATGGAAAGGGAGTCAGCATGATCCAGACTGAAGACGGCCAAATCCATCATTTTTCAAAGTTTCTAATGGATCCTGAGACGGGTTTGTCTTACGATGAACCGGCCCCCAATACTTTTTCATTCAATTCTCCTTATGGGGCCTGTCCAAAATGTCATGGGCTAGGTCAGATCGAGGAGATCACGAGGGAATCAGTCATTCCCGATCCATCATTGAGTATTAGCCGGGGAGGTATCACCCCATTGGGTGAATATCGTGACATCTGGATTTTCAAAAAGGTCGAAGCAATTTTAAAAAGATATAAAGCCAATCTTTCTACGCCGATAAAAAATTTTCCTGAAGAAGTGATTGACATTCTTCTTTTTGGTGACAGTGTTCCGGTGGCAGTAAGTTCAGTTAAATATCCTGGGACGGACTGGAACACGAAATTTGAGGGTATTGTTCATTTTCTGGAGAAGCAAAAGGAAAACGGGTCCGAAAAGATAAGGAAATGGATAGATGATTTTACCCAGGTTTCAATTTGTCCCGAATGCCATGGGTCGAGATTAAAAACCGAGTCACTTCATTTTAAAATTGATGGCACCAACATTGCTCAGTTGGCCGATAAAAATATTCTACTGCTGAGTAATTGGCTGGAAAATCTTGAGGATCGCATGGATGATAAGCAAATAATCATTGCGACCGAAATCCTCAAAGAAATCAGGAAGCGAGTTGGGTTTCTTCTTGATGTCGGACTTGATTATCTGAATCTTAATCGACCATTAAGGACACTTTCCGGTGGTGAAGCACAACGCATCAGGTTGGCAACACAAATAGGGACACAACTCGTTGGTGTTCTTTACATCCTGGATGAGCCGAGCATTGGTCTCCACCAAAGGGATAATCATAAACTTATTAAGGCATTACAGGATTTACGGGATTTAGGTAACTCGGTGATCGTGGTGGAGCATGATAAAGACATGATGCTTCATTCGGATTTTATCATTGATATAGGACCGGGTGCAGGAAGACATGGTGGGCACATTGTCGCTGCTGCGCCGCCAAAAGAGTTTCTTGATTTACCTACAACGACTGCAGCATACCTTAAGAATATTCAATCAATTAAAATCCCAAAAACCCGCAGATCCGGATCGGGAGAGGAATTGGTCCTAAAAGGCGCTTCAGGTAACAACCTTAAAAGCATTACGCTAAAACTTCCTCTTGGAAAAATGACCTGCGTAACGGGCGTTTCAGGTAGCGGCAAATCAACGCTCATCCATGAGACGCTTTTTCCCATCATGATGAATCATATCTATAAATCCCGCAGGGAACCGTTGAAATATGAATCATTTGAGGGATTGAAACTGGTCGATAAGGTGATTGAAGTGGATCAGTCCCCAATTGGTCGTACACCAAGGTCGAATCCTGCCACCTATACCGGAGTTTTCACCGATATCAGGGCGCTGTTCTCTGACCTTCCTGAAGGTAAAATTAGGGGTTACAAACCGGGCAGGTTTTCATTCAATGTGAAAGGAGGACGCTGCGAGACATGTGAGGGCGGAGGAATGAAGGTGGTTGAGATGGACTTCCTTCCTAATGTTCATGTCCTTTGTGAAACCTGTAAAGGAAAGCGCTACAACAGGGAGACGCTTGAAGTAAGGTTTAAAGGCAAGTCCATTGCTGATGTTTTGGATATGACCGTCGAACAGGCTGTTGAATTCTTTGAGCACCTTCCCAGGATTCTTCGAAAGATAAAAACCCTGAATGACGTTGGACTCGGGTATATATCGCTTGGGCAACATGCAACAACACTTTCAGGCGGAGAAGCGCAGCGGGTAAAACTGGGCACAGAGCTGTCCAAAAAAGATACTGGTAAAACAGTCTATATCCTAGATGAGCCAACCACCGGACTTCATTTCCAGGACATTCAGTACCTTCTGGATGTGCTGAACAAGCTGGTAGATAAGGGTAACACCGTTCTTATTATTGAACACAACATGGATGTTATTAAGGTGGCAGATCATATCATCGACCTTGGCCCAGAAGGTGGTGACTTAGGCGGGAAAATTGTGGTTCAGGGATCACCGGAGGAGGTGGCAAAAGATAAGAAGAGCTATACTGCTAAATATTTGAGGGAGGAGTTGGCAGGGTAGATGATCCATGGAGATTCCTGCTTGCGCAGTAATGACGCCATATGTTGTTTACTACTTCACGTCATTCCCGCGTCCCGAAGCTTCGGGATGAGGGAATCCCCTTGAAAATCATGCCCTTGTTGGTGTTGTGAGCAGCCTGTGGCCAGGGTCACCAACAAGCAATAGACGGGAGTATGTGGTTGGATAATTTTATGGGAATTTAAATTGTTGAGAGCCGGAAGTTAGTTGGTGGAGCAATGCTCTTTTCCACTGCGCAAACACTAACAAATAAAGTAGGGAGCAGTTGCAAGATTAGAATTAACTCGTCTCGTCACAAACGAGGACGAGTGTTAAGTGATTCAATCATTCTTAACTGCTTTGTGCATTTTTAATCATTCTTCGCCCTTTTTATCCAAAAAGAAATCCATCCACAAATAGTGCATCTTGTCACCTTTACCGGCTTCGACTGAATGATTTGAACCCAATGGTATATGAAGAATTGAATACGCCGGGAAATCCACATGAGCGCCATCGGCATGAACAACTGCATGATTGCCGGAAAGCCCGAGGAATAGTTGTTCGAGCATGGGATGCTCATGAGGACTGACTTTGTCTGGGCCGGCGGTTTCAACTGTCCCCATGGCCATGCGAGGGATGTATTTATTGGGCAATACTGTACGGCTTACCGTTTTAAGACTTTTAATTTCTTCTGTATATGCTTCGCAATCACTAAAATTTGTGAAATATGCTTTTTGGGTATTTTCTTCAGGAAACTGATCTAAATCGACAATATCCTGTTCCGTTAGTGCGCTGGTTATCTTCAGATAGTGGAGGGTGTCATTTTTTACAGCCGTAATTGAGATTTCCTGAACTGCATTTGGTAACAAAATGGCCTCAGGAATAATATCATAGTTTTTAGTATCGATAATTACATCACCTCGCCCGTTAATGAAAAGGTATATTGTTTTATACCCCTTTGGTCTGGATTCTTTTTTAACAACATTTCCAGTTAGTATAAAATGTTCTATGCTGACGCCAGCGATTTCATTTTCGAGTATGGTATTACTGTATTGCTGTTCATCAGGCCCCAATTGCATGGTTAGGTATTCAATGGGAATTTCTTGAGCACTTACTGACATAATAAAAAAGTTATTTTTCTTTTCATGATTAAGATTTCATGATTATTTCACCATCTTATTCACCGTCATTCCCGGCTCGACCGGGAATCTCTCAATCTGGCTTTTAGGACTCCTGTCAACTCTTCAACTAATTCGGGATGCTTATCAGCTACATTCCTAGTTTCTTTTTCCGCTGTGGTGTGATCGTACAACTCAACAAACCCGTCACTATGAAGCGTCAACCGATGGGTATTGGTTCTCATGGTTTTATCATCGTTAAAGTAGGCAAAGGCATCATGCCCGTCAGAATTCGGATTTTCCAATACTGGTTTAAGCGATACGCCCCGGGTAAATTCAGCCATCTCAACTCCTGATAAATCACACAGCGTCGGGAAAAGATCAAGGGTCTCTACAATGGCATTCGTTTCAGTGCCTTCAAGTTCCATTCCGGGGTAGTGAATAATCAGTGGAGAATGTAAGGACTCCTCAAACAGGCTATGCTTCCCCCAAATAGCATGTTCTCCCAGGTGCCAGCCATGATCGCCCCAGAGAACAACTATGGTATTCTTATCTGCTCCTGTGCGTTGCAATTCTTTGAGAATTTTTCCCACTTGGGCATCCGCATAACTGACACAAGCTGCATAATGCCGGCGTACCTCATCTGCAAAAACCGAGTCCCGATTTGGGTCTTTGCTCCATCGGTTGTACTGATTGAATTCACCGGAACCATGCCATGTGGTTCTTCCTTCGGGTTTTTCAGGGTGAGCAATTGGGGGCAGAACAACATCTTCATACGTGTCAAAATGGGATTTTGGCGCTCCAAAGGGCAGGTGTGGCTTAATGATGCCAACGGCCAGGAAAAATGGCTTTTCATTGTCCATGGCAAGCATACTTAATTGTTTCAAAGCCTCATTGGTAATCGCCCCATCCGGGTAGATGTTATCATCACCTTCTTCGGATTGAAAGACGTCCATTTCGCTGGCGACTGTTCGTATTTCGCCATGGGCCAATCCGTGCATCACGCCACGTGGGTGTTCCCATTCCGCTACGGGCATCAGATGTCTGTCCCATGCTCCGGGCATTTCAATGATTGTGCTGTCATTCCAATTGTCACCGCCCCTTCCACCTGGGTGATGGGATACTTTGCCAACAGAAACAGCCGTATAGCCGTGTGTTCTAAACCACTCAGGCATACTGGGATCTATTTTTTCATTCCCTTGCGTTATTTTATTCGCTCGCTGGAAAAGTGCGTCATTGGTTGGGGGACCGTAAAGGCCTGTTAACAAAGTGTAGCGGGATGGGCCACAACTGGGGGCATTCACAAAATGCCGCCGGAAAGAGATGCCTCTTTGGGCAAACGCGTCAATATTGGGAGAGTTGATATAATTTGCGCCAAAGCTTTTGAGTTCAGGGCGAAGGTCATCAATACAAATCAACAGAATATTAGGCTTTTGAGCGAGTTTTGGTTTTTTGCAATCAGATAGAAAAAAGACGCATAAGACCATGCAAATAACCTGTGCTGATTCCCCATTTTTCATCGGGGCAAGATAATAATTTTTGTCGGGTGCAGGTTCACCAGATGAGGTGGGAAAAGATAAAAGAAGCTACAACTAAATATTTGAAGGAGTTGGCAGATTGAAGTTATATGGAGATTTCTGCTCCCGAAGCTTCGGGACGCAAGGAATGACGCTGTAGACTGTTACGTTACCGTCATTCCCCGGCCTGCCACGCCGTTAGGCGGGCTTGACCGGGAATCTCAAGGATGTGTACTATTCAAGGTCAAGCACAATGAGTAAATTTTCCTTGATCTGGGACTTGAATTGATTTGGCAGGTCTCCTATTTTCTCGATCAAGCGTTTGTTGTCGATGGCTCGAATTTGATCAATTAATACATCGCAATCCATTTTTAAATTTGACATACCTTTTTTTAAATGAATCCTTAAAATTTCAGAATCCCCTTTAACATTCGTGCTAATTGGGCATATTATGGATGAAGGGTGATTAGCTACGTTCAGTAAATCCGTTTGAATTATTAGTACTGGTCTGGTTTTTCCCGGTTCAGTTCCAATTCTTGGATTTAAATCGGCTATCCAGATTTCAAATTGCCTCACCATAATCGACAGCATCAAACTCTTTTAGTATTGTCATTGAATCTGATTTAACCAGGTCGGATTCATCCTTGAGTTTTTTTTGCAGAATCAAGCGTCGTTGTAATTTGTTGTAATGATTCAGTGCTTCATTAATGTATCTATTTCGAGGTTTCTTAACTCTTGAAAGAATCTCTTCAGTTTCACCAAAGATAGAATCGTCGATTTTTAGGGATACTGTTTTCATGTCATTTTAGTATATCACAAAAGTATATACAAAAAGTGTTTCAAACAATGAATTGATTCTTTGTCTTCACATTCAGTTTTAACTGGAAAGGTAGAGGTTAAGCAGAGATTCCTTGTCTTCGAAAGGAATGACGCCAATTGGTTGCTTGCTACTTCACGTCATTGCGGCTTGACCGGGAATCTTTCTGAAACCAATGCCCTTGTTGGTGTTGTGGGCAGCTTGTGCAGTTGGTCACCAACAAGCAAGATAAACGGAGTAACAGGCGGTTGTATGATTTTATGGAGAGCCAGATGTTTGTTGGTGGAGCCAATGCCCTTTTCCACTGCGCAACACCAACAAAGGAAGGGGATAGAAAAAAGACGCATAAGACCAAGCAAATAACCTGTATTGATTTACCTCTTTTCATCAAGGTAATATATAATAATTTTTATCGCGGTATTTGAAAACTCTTTTTAACTACTTAATAGGATTACTCCAAACTCACCACAGAAACGCCAGCACCACCCTGCTCCACACTTTCGTCGGCGATGCTCTTGATGTAATTGTAGTCTCTTAAATAATTGCGGA
>JAQCLE010000003.1 GCA_027592755.1 Bacteroidota bacterium
CACCGCACTATAATGATGTTCAAAGCCTGGCTTAGAGGAATTCACCATTCAGTTGATAACCTCCAGGGAATCTTGATCAGTATTGTTACAGGTTCAATATCCCCTTTTTCATTTTAGGGCGTTTCAATTCCTCCTTTTAACCCAGAATACACGTCATGCTCACTGTCATTTCCTTTGTTGGATTCACATTATTTGTTGCATTTTTTTCCTGGTATAAGTTGAGGAAAGAAAACCTTCGCTCGAAGGATGGGTATTTTTTGGGTGGAAGGTCCTTGACTGGTGGAGTGATTGCGGGATCCATGATTCTGACCAATATTTCGACGGAGCATCTGATTGGAATGAACGGCTCGGCCTACAAAAACGGCATGATCATAATTGCTTGGGAAGTTACTTCTACGATTGCTTTGGTGATTGCTGCATTGTACTTTTTGCCGATTTACATGAGGCTAGGCTTGTCAACGATTCCTCAGTATCTGGAGATTCGATTTGATGCAACTACAAAAACCATAGTCTCGCTATTGCTGATGCTTTCTTTCGTGGTCACGCTACTGCCTATCGTGCTGTATACCGGAGCAATCAATCTGGAGAGTCTGTTCACTATTTCTGAGGTTTTTCAAATTAGTAAGTCAGAAGGAATTTGGTTGACAGTAATTACAATCGGGGTAATAGGTTCTGTTTATGCTATTTTGGGAGGATTAAAAGCTGTTGCATTTTCTGATTCTATGAATGCAATCGGGCTAATGATTGGAGGGCTTATGGTTCCGTTTTTTGCTCTTTGGGAAATTGGCAGCGGAAATCTGATCACTGGATTTAGTAAAGTATATCAGACTATACCCGAAAAATTCAATGTCATCGGTGCTGAGGATTCGGTTTTGCCTTTTAGTACACTTTTCACTGGATTGATGATCAACCAAGTATATTTTTGGGGAATGAACCAAACAATTATTCAGCGTGCCCTTGGAGCAAAGAATATGGCTGAGGCCCAAAAAGGGCTTTTATTAACGGGAATATTCAAGATATTGATTCCTTTAATTATCGTTCTTCCGGGGATTATTGCTTTTTATTTTTACGGGGAACAATACTTTGGAGATCAAGATTTTATTTATCCTGTTTTGGTCAAAAAAGTTCTCCCACTAAGTCTGATTGGCTTTTTTGCGGCAGTAGTTTTGGGTGCAGTTCTCAGTACATTCAATTCAGTTTTGAATTCTGCAGCTACGATTTTCAGTTTGGATCTTTATAAAAAAATCATTCAGCCCTCTGCATCTGATCAAGTTCTCGTTAGAGTGGGCAAAGTAAGTTCGTTGATCCTGGCAGTTTTGGCGATTTTGATTGCCCCAATGGTTGCTAATGCTCCCGACGGGCTGTATCAGTTGATGCAGCAACTCAACGGAATATTTTTCATTCCCATCGCTTCCATTCTCATAGCTGGGTTCTTTATTCCCAAAATCTCAGCAATGGGGGCCAAAGTCGGGTTGGTAACAGGATTTTCTTTTTACCTGCTGACAACGTTTCTCGTGGAAGTAAACCTCCATTTCATCCATATTTGGGGCATAGAGTTTTTACTTAATCTAGGCGTGATGTATTTAGTAAGTTTGAAGTTTCCACCAAAAGTCCCGCTTATGAGTCCCGCTGGACCTCTGAATCTTCAGGAATGGAACTTTGCAAAGTTACTCTCTGTGGTACTTTGCCTGGTGACTTTGTTGATTTATTACTTTTTGGGAAGGTAAAAATTCAGCATGTGAAGTTTTGAGCTTCATTGACGGGATGTTATTTAGGCTTGGTTATCAATTTGGATTGTAGTGTTAACACGGGTCATATCAGTAACGATATGAATTCGATTTTTAAGCCAATACAGACGATTTAAGGTGTTATTATCTCTTCAACCTAAAATGATACAAACATGAAACAGAAACAGCCCTATAATGCATATTATATGCGCACCAGTCACTTCCTTCAAAACATCATAACCCAAGTTGAACAAATACCAGAAGGTGCTGTCGTTTTTAAAGATGAGGGTGTATCTGGAAGAATAAATTTCGATCAGCGTAAATCCGCATCTAAGTTATTAGATGAGATTCGAGCAGGACGTATAAGATCATTATCAGTTTTGTCTTCGGATCGCCTTGGTCGCTCGACATCAGATATATTGAATACCATTAATGTAGCCCACGAGCACAAGGTGCCAATTAAACTTATCCGTGAAGGAATCACCACATTGGATGAGAAAGGTAATGTTACCCCAATGACCATGCTTATGACTAACTTATTGTCAACTCTAGCAGAGTTTGCTTATTTGACCCAGCGTGAAAAATTTTTATCCGGGGTAGCAGCAGCTAAAGCTCTTGGAAAGTACACAGGAAGAAAGCCTGGTTCCATTGAAGATTTATCCAAGTTCCTATCCAAACCTAAAGTGGTTAAAATCCATACCTTATTAAAAGA
This sequence comes from Bacteroidota bacterium, assembly GCA_027592755.1. Lineage (GTDB taxonomy): Bacteria > Bacteroidota > Bacteroidia > Cytophagales > Cyclobacteriaceae > JAJCYL01. Next base: position 2,440 of record JAQCLE010000003.1, read on the forward strand.
AGGTATTGGTGTACGGAAAATATGTAGGGTAACAGAATCTTCACCCAACTATGTCTACAAGGTTAAGACCAGAATGTTAGAGACCGCCTAAAGCCCAGCACCCCTTTATGGGGATGGGCGGTATAAGCCACGAGGACTTTATCCGAGTGGCGACTATTACAGTCAGGTATTTAGATCACATGATTCATACGAACCCTATCCTCGGCTGGATAAAAAAAATAGATTTATTTGAAATCAGTTGGGGTGGTGTTCTGGATATTGATGTCCGCCTCATTGATCACCATGCCCTTCTGCTCCCAGGTATTCCCGTATTTGTCCAATGGACCGGTCCATGGCTGTGATTTCCGCAAAACGTTCCCTCAAAACGTCCCGCTGCAGTCTTTCCACCGGATATCCTGTTTCATTGGAAGTCAGTGTCACCAATTTGTCACCAAATTCCTCTGGCAATCCCTCATAAAGTGCCAGGTCTTCGGGCAAAGCGCTGTAAGGTTCATGAGGGGAACCATACCAAATCACCAAGAAGAAAGGCTGGCCTTTTTCTTTGGATTTTTTGATAAATTGAATGGCTTCGGTAATGAGAATTTCGGAACTTTCCCCTACAAACTGTTGCTCGGCAGCCCCGTTTCGGGAAAGATGAGGATTCATTTCAAAAAAATTGTCATGTGACAGGTATTCGTCAAAACCCATGGCTTTGGGATTGGTTGGTGAATCTGCCTTCACCGGTCCCAAGTGCCATTTACCAAAATGTGCCGTGGCATAACCGGCATCTTTCATGATTTTGGCTATACTGATCTCCTCTGGCCGGATCGAATACCCTGGGGAAAAAGTCCCATAACGATTCGGATGTCTACCTGTAATTATACTCCCTCGAGTAGGTGAGCAAACCGGTGAGGCAGCATAAAAACGGTCCAATCGAAGACCTTTCGCTGCCATCTCATCCAATACAGGTGTATGCAGATAAGGGTGACCGTTATAGGCGGTTTCGTCCCAGCCGTGATCGTCGCCCATTAGTAGGACGATGTTGGGCAACTCGTTTTGAAGGTTTTTTGCATTGCTTTCTTGGCAAGAAAGCAGCGTAAGCAATGCTAATAGACAAAAGAAAATGTGAGCTATCAATGGATTCTTCATGAATATTTTGGGAATTAATTATTTGATTCTTGCGTTTTTCAAAAATACCAAGAAAATAATTTCAATTTTTTCCTTATTTGCTTCATTTACTCCCCAATTGTTGGTGCAGGAAATCCAAAGTCCAACAGACAATTTAGTTTTGCAGGCTAGTGAGAAGCCTACCTCTTTGCTTTCAAACTTTAATTCCTTTTTATATTTGCTTTCTGATTTGAAGAGCTTTGAATCTTTACTTCTACAAGGGATGAATCTAGTGGTGATAAGCTGTTTTCAGGGCTAATTTCTCTTAGCATTTACTGGAATTCCTTATTTATTGCAGACCAATGCTGAATAACCAATTCAGAATTAAAAATTTTGAATTTTTGTTTCAAAATCTCATTGATGAGAACTTGAATTATTTTTTTATATTTATTTCCAAAATTGCAACCCTATGAAAATCAAGCTCTCAGAATCTGAAATTGCTCCGCTTCAGTCAATAGAGGAATGGGAAGATGACCTCTTGGTGAGGTATCCTGAACCAAAAGACAAGCAAGCCAAAGCGAAGGACGATTACCGGAATTACCATGATTCTGAGAAAGTGGATACTGTAAGGCAGTTTTATAAACTTAACCATACCTACCAGACCTATGATTTTGTTCTGGAGAAGGAAAGGGAATTTTTGAAATTTGGGGAAAAGGAAATGCCGTTTTGGGAGGCGGTTGATTACCTCAATACACTGATTGATGATTCAGATCCGGATACCAATTTGGACCAGTTGCAGCATTTGCTGCAGACTTCAGAAGCTATTCGTGCAGATGGGCATCCTGATTGGTTTGTACTAACAGGGTTTATCCATGATTTGGGCAAAGTGTTGTGCTTGTTTGGTGAGCCTCAATGGGCAGTAGTTGGCGATACTTTTCCGGTTGGATGCAGACATTCGGATGCTATAGTTTACCCAGAGTTTTTCGAAGTAAACCCTGATTCAAAAGACGATCGCTACAATACCAAATACGGGGTGTATTCGCATCAGTGTGGCCTGGATCAGGTCAAAATGTCCTGGGGACATGATGAATATTTATATCAGATGGTCAAGGACTACCTCCCGGAACCTGCACTTTATATGATTAGGTATCATTCTTTTTATTCGCAGCATAGGGAAAATGCCTACGATCACTTATTAAATGATCACGACAGAGAGATGTTTAAATGGGTAGATAAATTCAATCCTTACGACTTGTATTCCAAAGTGCCAGTACCACCGGATTCCAAGGCCTTGAGACCTTATTATGAGGAATTGGTCGCCAAATATCTCCCAGCAACAATGAGATTTTAAGGCAAAACTATAAATGAAAAAAGGGACGTTTCGATAGTAATATGAAAAGTGGAATATTTGATAACCTGTTGGCTAAAATGGTTGACCACAAGCCATGTCCTTACAAAGTGATCTGTATTTATTAAGTGCCTACTTCAATAATTTTAAATTACCTAAGAGGAGAACAATCATGAATAAAATCTTAAATTCAACAGTCATTAACCTGTTTTTACTGGCCGCCTGTACCCAAAGTCCCACTCTTATTACCAACGGGCTCATCCTTGACCTTGACGCTGATAAGGGCGTAACTCTTGAGGACGGAAACATGGTCATCAACTGGAAGAACCAGGTAGTCGGATTCGCAGCTCAGGACTTCGCCCAACGCGACAAAGGCCGCGACATTCCCGGATCAGGGCGCCCAACCTGAAAGAAAACATTGCTGAGCTTGGCGGACACAACAGTCTGATCTTCCGGGAAGATGAACTGATAAACATGGACGAAGACGCTTTCGACCATCTTATTACAGGCAGCGGATACACCTGGTTTACGGTCATGAACGCCTACGCTCAGGTTGGGAAACTGAAAGACGTAAGTGTTTTTTTCGGAAACCTCGGTTGTCATCCAGGTAGGCATTGTGAGGGATTCTGGGCCGGCTTTGAGGATGACAGCGATCTTTGGACGGGCCCGCGGAATGGCATGACCTTCGGCCGTTACAATACAGACAACCCGAAGCTCATGGGGCCCAGGTTTGAGGAAAACAAGTATTATGTGGTCGCAGGGCGACTTGCCTCAGGTACCGGCACCGTCATAACTGATGTTTTTGTCGACAGCGCTGTACCGTACGGTTCGGTGGAGTTCCCCGTCAATCCCAAAGCAGACGCTTCTGTAATGGCAATAGGGACAGAACGTGACGCCTGGCAGCATCCAGGCCAGGAATCGTTCGACGGAGAACTTGTCAGGATGTTGTTTTACGAACGTTCCCTCTCTGATGAAGAGATGGTCAAAACAATGGCCATTCTCAAGAAAATCTATTTCGATACGGCATCAACGGAATAAAACGATTTTAAATAAAAAAACTGAAGAATGGCTGCCACTCCGTCAAACATGCTTCCCTTAGGTACTAAAGCTCCTGATTTCAATTTGCCCGATACAGTATCTGGTAAGAACATTGGCCTGGAAACAATAAAATCCTCGAAGGGTACGGTTATCATGTTCATCTGCAACCATTGCCCCTTTGTCCTACATGTACAGAAGGAGATAGTAAAAATTTCTCAGGAATATCACGACAAGGGATTTTCATTCGTCGCCATTAGTTCCAATGATGTTCAGAACTACCCACAGGATTCACCAGAAAAAATGAAGCAACATGCCAAAACTCATGATTTCAATTTTCCTTACCTCTATGATGAAAGCCAGTACATTGCGAAAGCTTACCAGGCCGCATGTACCCCGGATTTCTATGTTTTCGATGCAAATCTCAAACTCTATTATCGCGGGCGAATGGATGAATCCACACCAGGTAATTCGATTCCGGTAACGGGCCATGACCTCCGATTAGCATTGGATGCTCTCAACGAAGGTCATCCATCCCCTACCGATCAGTCCCCAAGTATCGGTTGTAATATCAAATGGAAATAGAAATTTATTTGCCTGCCGAATATCGCCTGGCAACCTCATTCCAATTGATAACATTAAAAAATGCTGCTATATAATCTGGTCTACGGTTTTGGTAGTTTAAATAATACGCATGTTCCCATACATCCAGACCCAGGATCGGATTACCACCACAACCAACCCCAGGCATAAGAGAATTGTCCTGGTTAGGTGTAGAACAAATCTCGACACGTCCTCCTGAGTGAACACACAACCAGGCCCAACCAGATCCAAATCTTGTTGCAGCAGCTTTTGAAAAAGCCTCTTTGAATTCCCGGAAAGAGCCACATGCGCTATCGATTGCTGTAGCAAGATCTCCGGAAGGCTCTCCACCACCACTGGGTGACATGATAGTCCAGAAAAGAGAATGATTGAAATGACCCCCGCCATTGTTCCTAACAGCAGGTGGCGCTTGTTCAATACCCTTCATAATTTCCTCAAGGGATTTATTTTCAAATGAGGTACCCACAATCGCATTATTGAGGTTGGTAACATAGGCATTGTGATGTTTTCCGTGATGAATTTCCATTGTTCTTGTATCAATGTGCGGCTCCAGGGCATCGTGAGCATATGGTAATTTTGGTAATTCAAAGGCCATCTTATTTGTGTTTTAAGGTTTAAAAAAGTGTTATAGTTTATTTGAGACTTAACCCATCAAAAATTCAAGATTTAAAATGAATCAGGATAGTAAAGCTAATGATGATGGATAAAAAGACCTATGCAGTTGATCAATTACTTCCGTAATTCTTTGAAAAACTCTCTGACAAGGTCACCACATTCTTTTGCCATCAAGCCTGATTCAAAAGAGGTCTTTGAGTGAAGAACTTCCTGTTTAATTTTAGTGAACCCTCTTGCATTATCACTTGCACCAAACACCAGCCTATCAATTTGAGCCCAATACAGCGCACCGACACACATCAAGCAGGGTTCAAGCGTAACAAACATCGTACACCCTTTCAGGTATTTTGCACCCAAATAATTTTGTGCTGCGGTGATTGCCAGGATTTCAGCATGCGCCGTTACGTCATTTAGTTTTTCAGTCTGATTGTATCCCTTGCCAATTATCCTGTTTTCACAAATAACTACAGCCCCAACGGGAATTTCATCTTCTTCCCTGGCTTGAAGTGCTAACTTGTAGGCTTCGTTCATAAAATGTTCATCACTAAATACACTCAAAGGCATAGCTACTTGAGGGCGATGCCTTCCATTATTTCATTAGCAACAGGAGACCATTGGTTCTTGGTTTTAGCGTCGGAAGTGAAATTGTAAATAAGCGTGGTTTCCTTATAAACCGTATACATGATATAGGTGTATTTTCTCAAGGCAGTCGGACCCCGAAATGATTTCTCATCTTCTCTTAGGGTTGATATAAATTCAAAAACGGCAAATTGCTGACCCCTCACATCTTTGATTTCCTCCTTGGAAAACTCCGCATCATCGTATAGGCTCAAAATATTTGCTTTGTAGAAATCTTTATAGATCTCAATATCCTCCTGTCTCCAGCGGCTAACATTTTGACTGATCGAAAGATCAATTTCACCGGTTGGGTCAGTATAAAATGCGACCGGAGCCCTATAGTGACCATGCCTTTCGAATACGGCATTATCCGGAAGGAGAATGAAATTTGCCGGAATGCTTAATGAAATTTCATTGGTGGCATTTACACGAACAAACTTCCCTGATTGACCGGGATAGAGAAAAGGAAGAAGAGCTAATAATAAGAGCATGGACGTACATTTAAGTTTAACAAAATTAACCTTAACCAAAGATTACACCAGAATCTTTAAGTGTAAGATGATTTCAAGTTTAACTTTGCCCACTTTAAATTTTAAGCAATGTTAAGGACACATACTTGTGGTGAACTAAGAAAGCAAAATACTGGCGAAGAAGTAACAGTCAGCGGATGGGTGCAACGCCTCCGGGATAAGGGAGGCATGGTGTGGATAGATATTAGGGATAGATATGGAATCACCCAATTGATGTTCGAGGAAGGTGTTTGTGAGCCTGCCGTAATGGAAGCTGCAAAAAAAGTAGGCCGGGAGGATGTTATAAGTGCCTCGGGGAAGGTCGTCGATCGCATCTCAAAAAATGACAAAATCCTAACAGGAGAAGTTGAAATCCGGGTAAGGCAATTAACCACACTTAACAAATCAAAGCTACCCCCTTTTCTTATTGAAGATGAAACAGACGGAGGTGAAGAACTCCGGATGAAGTACCGATACCTCGACTTAAGGCGAAATCCGGTAAGGAAGAACCTTGAGTTTAGGCATAAAATGATGCAGCAAACTAGAACATTCCTTGACAGCAAAGGTTTTATTGAGATAGAAACACCTGTCTTAATCAAATCCACACCCGAGGGCGCCCGAGATTTTGTGGTGCCATCGAGAATGAGCCCTGGAGAATTTTATGCTTTGCCACAATCTCCACAAACTTTTAAGCAGTTGCTCATGGTAGCTGGTTTTGATAAATATTTTCAATTGGTGAAATGCTTTCGGGACGAAGACCTAAGGGCCGACCGTCAACCGGAATTCACGCAAATTGACTGTGAAATGTCATTCATCTCCAGGCAGGACATTATTGAGACATTTGAATCATTAACGCGGCATCTATTCAAAACAATGCTGAATCTGGAAGTTGATCCTTTTCCTGTGATGAGTTATGGGGAAGCAATCTCAAATTATGGTTCCGATAAGCCGGATACACGATTTGGGATGACGTTTGTTGAACTTAATAAAGTTGCTCAGGGTAAAGGTTTTAATGTTTTCGATCAGGCCGAATTAGTTGTGGGCATCAACGCGGTTGGTTGTTCTGAGTATACCCGCAAACAGCTGGATGAGCTGACAGATTTTGTGAGAAAACCCCAAATAGGAGCAAAGGGGATGGTTTATGTCAAGTGCAATGGAGATGGCACATTTAAATCCTCAGTCGACAAGTTTTACAGCCAGGAAGATTTAAAACAATGGAGTAATGCTTTTGGAAGTAATCCAGGTGATTTATTACTGATCCTATCAGGTGAAGGCGGTTCGACTAGAAAAGCAATGAATGAATTGCGATTGCACATGGCCACTCTTTTGGAGTTAAGAAAAAAGGGTGATTTTAAACCGCTCTGGATAGTGGATTTTCCACTTTTAGAATGGGATGAGGAAACGCAGCGATTTCATGCCATGCACCATCCTTTTACGTCCCCGAACCCGGAGGATATGCACTTGCTCGAATCCGATCCAGGAAATGTCAGAGCGAATGCTTATGATCTGGTGATTAACGGTGTAGAAATCGGTGGAGGATCGATAAGAATTCATGACCGCGGTATTCAACAACAGATGTTTAAGGCATTAGGTTTCACAGATGAAGAAGCAAAAGCGCAGTTTGGCTTTTTAATGGATGCTTTTGAATACGGCGCTCCACCCCATGGTGGTATCGCATTTGGTTTTGACAGGATCTGTGCTGTCTTCTCTGGACAGGAATCTATTCGGGATTTTATTGCATTCCCAAAGAATACTTCGGGCAGAGACGTGATGATTGATACGCCTTCAAAGATTTCAGTTGATCAAATGAAGGAACTTTCGATCAAACTTGACTTGAAACAGTAAGACTTAAGTAAGAAAATCTTTTGTCTTTCATCTTTATACTTTTATCTGCCTTATTTTTGCCGTCCCTTTTAAAAGCGCATGTGGTGAAATTGGTATACACGCCAGCTTGAGGGGCTGGTGGGCGCAAGCCCGTGGAGGTTCGAGTCCTCTCATGCGCACTTTTTGCTTTTCCTTCTTCTCAATGATTGTAATTGAAAAAGAACTCCCCTATCATTAACTTAATGTTGTGGAACCTCCACTTTACCTTATTCAAACTCAACAAAATCAATTCAAGATATTGCTTCAGAGCTGAATGTAGATGCTTTAATTGAAGCTTCAATTCTCAGTGCAGGCACAATACCCTTGCTGAGATCAGTAACGCCACATTTGTTCCTCCAAGTACAATCCTGATACTAAACACTTTAGCAGGTAACAAAGATAAATCACTTGATTGGTTAGAAAATTTATATCTAAGAAGAGATCCTAATTTACCCTATTGGGCCATAAGGGGGCCACTAACAAATGAGCTCTAGGATGAGCCTCGTTATATTGAAATAATGAAACGAATCAATCTCCGATAAGATTTAATATTATTTAGGACTGCGCTCGAGAAGATTAATTCTTGGATTAATACGGTTAGGACAAGCTTCTGGCAGCCAAAGTACCCAGCCAGGTAAAGAGCAGGCCAACAAAAACACTTAATGCGATATAGGCTATTGAGAGAATGATTTTTGAACTATTTAGCAAATTAATACTCTCATAAGCAAAGGTAGAAAAGGTGGTAAAGGCACCACAAAAACCCGTTGCGAAAAACCAGACCAATGGTTGCGAAAGGTCATTGCCAGCAACAACGTATCCAAGAATCAATCCGATCAGAAAGCAGCCTATCATGTTCGCTGCGAATGTCCCCCAGGGATAATCAGATCCTCCATTACGAAAGAAATAATTGTAAATAAGAAAGCGACAAATGCTGCCCAAAAACCCTCCGAAACCAACAAATAACAGCATCCGAATCATAATTGACTACTCTATTTTCTTTAAAGTGATTGTTCCAACTTCTGAAGTATCATCCTACTCCAGTTTGGTATAAAATTAAACATCCAATTGATAACATCATTTGTTGCTATAAATTTCAGGATGTTATTGTCTTCAATAAGTCGAATACTATACATTTGAATTTTACTTTAAAACATAAATAAGATGAGCTTAAGATTAATGGATACGACTCCTGATTTCACTGCTGAAACGACTGAAGGAACAATCCAGTTTCATGAGTGGTTGGGGAGCAGTTGGGGGATTTTATTCTCCCACCCGGCAGATTATACACCTGTTTGCACAACTGAGTTGGGAACTGCCTCAAAGTACAAAGAACAGTTTGACGCAAGGAATGTTAAAATGATCGCTGTAAGTGTTGATCCCCTTGATAGCCATAATGGCTGGATCAGCGACATCAATGAAACACAGAATACGACTGTGAATCTTCCGATTATTGCTGACGCCGACAGGAATGTGGCGACGCTTTACGATATGATTCATCCAAATGCGAATGATGCGATGACGGTTCGTTCGGTTTTCATAATTGATCCGGCAAAAAAGATCAGGTTGATGTTAACTTACCCCGCGAGTTGTGGTCGTAATTTTGACGAGATCCTGCGTACGGTTGACTCACTTCAACTTACCTCAAAATACAGTGTAGCTACTCCAGCCAACTGGAAAGATGGTGATAATGTGATTATCGCTCCGGCTGTTTCTGATAAGGATGCTGATGACAAATTCCCAAAGGGTTATCAGAAGGTAAAGCCCTACCTGAGGATAACACCTCAACCCAATAAATAATTGTTTGCTTCAGGGTGGGCCTAAAATCTCACCCTGAGCATTCCATAAAAATTCCTTGGAGGCTGAACCCGATAACCGGGCCCATCCACAACTCCATCAAAATTGAAATCTACCGGGCTGCCATCAGTAAAGTACATCTCATCCAGAATATTATTGATAATGAATGATAATGTTACTTTTTCAGAAACATCAAAATTTACCCTTGAATCAAGTACAAAGAAATCAGGAAGTTTAAAGTCGGAATCATTAGACAATTCCATGTAGGAATGATCCACATAACGACCGGATAAATTGATTGACCATCTTGGGGAAGGTTTAAAGACTAAAGAAGGGGAAATAATCCACTTTGGTGAAAAAATGTGTTCAACATTATCAATTGCCTCACTGTTCGCATTTAAGAAATGGTTCACTTTGGTCGATAAGTAACTTGCGGTAAGCATAATGTCAAACTTTGCATCGAACTTCCAGCCGATAATGGTCTCCAGGCCGCTTCTTCTGCTTCTATCGACATTTTGTCGCAGCGGTATATAAGATGTTGCGGCTAAAGCCCCCACCAATGAAATCTCGTTTTCGAAGGTCATGTGGAAGTAATTAACCGTTAAATCTAGCTTTTCGCTACCGAATCGATACCCAACTTCTAAGTCATTAACATATTCTTCTTTGACAACATCTGGATCAATGGCTGAGAAGTAGTTGTAATCATAAATACCTGACCCATCACCCTGGAGGATATCCGTTCGTGTGGGTTCTCGCCCCGATCGGCCAAATGAAGCGTATGCGTTTGATCTTTTACCCATTGAATAATTAACACCAATCTTCGGATTGACAAAAACCCATTGGCGGGAAGAAGAATTCTGTCCTGACAGGTCAAGTAAACTTTGGCCCTTAAATCCGAGACTTACATACCTCATTTGTATATCTCCATAGATATGAAATGAACCAACATTATAGCTCACTTTTGTAAAAACACTGATTTCCTCTTTGTCTGTTTTGTCCTCATAATCGGGCTGTGCGGAATTAGGTGCCAGGCTATTAAAATTTTCCCGGCGGAATAAATATCCGTGTACACCAGCAGTAAAATCGACGGTGTAATTGTCATAATTCACATCCGAAAAGAACCCGTAATGGTTGTTATTCAATCCAAACAATAGCTGAGTCATATTGTCAATTCCGAATGGGAAAACACCTCGTGCCCCTCCATAATACAACATCGAATTGGATGTCCAATCCGGGTTCAGGATTCTGGAATACTGTAATTGAATGAGTTCCTGCTCAAAGTCATCTGTATCGTTAGGATGGTTATAATTGGTTTTGGGATTCTTTTGGATATCAGTTAGCCACACCGGGAGGTAAGATTGATCATTTTGCGTTTTGCCCGCAAATGCGGTAATTTTTATAACATCCTTCTTTCCGAGGTACCCACCAGAAAAAAAGTACGAATAAGAGTCGGAGCCCGAATGATTCTTATAGCCATCTGATGTCGTTCTTGTGAACCTTGAATAGAGAGCAAGATCATTTTTCAACCTCCCCGTATTCACTTCTCCAGAAATTCGTAATGTTTTAAAAGAACCAGCAACTAACTGTAGCTCCGCGGATGGTTCATCTTTGTTTAACCGGGTCGATTCAAAATTTACGGATCCACCATAAGAGGCAACACCATTGGAACTGGTGCCCACACCCCTCTGCACCTGGATGGATTCAACGCTGTTGGCAAAGTCAGAGAAATTAGAGAAAAAGACCCCCTGGTCAATCATATCGTTTAAGGGAACTCCGTTTAGCGTAACATTAATTCTCGTCTGATCAATACCCCGCAACCGGAACTGATTGTAATTTCCAATGGTGGAACCCGCGTCTGAAAAAGTGATAATTGAAGGGGTTAACCGCTCAAGAATTACGGATGCATCCTGTCCGGAATAAATGCTTTCAATCTTTTTTACATCGATCGTAGTCTGAGTCACCGGGTCATATTCACCTGCCCTGATTCCTTTTATAACTAACTCTTCAAGCTCCCTCGTTTGAATAGTGTCCGCAACGTTTTGTGCGAAACCAATCACTGGTTGAATGATTATCAGCAACGAAATGCTAAAAGTTTTCAATACCTTAAGTTTTAGTTCAACAAAATAAAAGATAAAGGGGAACTTCTGCTTTCCTTGTTTTGCTGCCTATCTTCCCTGCGCCGGCATTACCCGGATCAGGTTCAACGGGTATAATCTCAGCCTGTTTTTACTCCCAATTAAATTGGGAAAGGCACCCCTTTATTTAAATCAAAATTACTTGTGTCAACTCCGGATTCCAAATTCTCTCAATGCCGTGAGGGAATTATGCAGCCTTGCATCACCAGTGCCCTTTATAATGCAATAAGGTAACTTTCTCTGCTCAAGGAATTGCAGGTAAACCTCAAAAAGTTCGGTAAGCTCATCCGGATGCTCGCGTAAGGGGTCGTTCTCCCATGTCAAATCAGGATAAGTGAGCAGGTGTACGTCATATGATCTTATAGAAGACATTTTCTTTATTAAAGAATTTATCCGGTTATACTTAAAATATCCCCACACCTCAATTTCCAAAAGATTAGTGTCACATATTAAGATTTTGGGATGTCCTTCCAGTGCACTCTCTTCAAGTGTGAGCTGTCCCTTGGCAATATTTATCAGATCCGACTCTAAATATTTGCTGCCATGAGCAGAGAGATACTGCCTGGCATATTCATAAACGACCGGTGCCTTTAATACACTTGAGAGTGCCTTTGCAAGGGTAGTTTTGCCAGTGGATTCGGGGCCTACTATGGCAATTTTAGTTGTCATTTTCCCATCGCCTTTTTTCTCCAGCTAATGAGACCCATTATTGCCAGAATAAGAAATATCAGGTACTGAAAACTAAATAAGACCAGCCCTTTAGAAAAATAGAGTGGAATGGAAATCAAGTTACCGATTATCCAGGCGTACCAGTTTTCTATCTTTTTTTCAGCCAGCAGCCACATGGCCGTAATGAAAAAGGCTGTTGTCAGGCTGTCCCAAAAAGCAACATCGCTGTCAGTAAATTTCGTCAGACCAAAGAGTAAGATTAGAAATGAACCTCCTCCAAGCACCATCATTATAATCCGATCATTCCGATTACAATATCCAACCAATAAAGTCTTCTTTCCATCATTCTTCCTGGTCCAATTGATCCATCCATAAATACTCATGAAAAAATAATAAACGTTAATCCCCATATCGGCATACAAGCCTACTGTAAGACATACATAAACGGACAACAGCACATTAACAATCCCGGTCGGGAAGACAAGGATATTTTCTTGCTTTTCATACCATACACTCACTACTCCGAAGCCAAAAGCGACCACCTCAACCCAGGTGATTTGGTTTAGTCCGGTGTACAGTCCGTCAATGAGAAAATTGATCCAATCTGTCAAGGAGAAAATATTTTAGGTAAATGAAAGTAATCTCAACACGGCATCTTAGCTTTACGCTGCAAATAATACGGTGAATTTATTATTTGCAAAATGAGCTTTGACAATTCCAAATTCCTTTTTGAAGCCCTCACATATGATGATGTGCTTCTCCTCCCGGGTTATTCCGAGGTTCTTCCAAGAGAAACAGACACTTCAACCTTCCTTACCCGAGAGATAAAACTTAATATTCCTTTTACATCAGCTGCTATGGACACCGTCACTGAAACTGACCTTGCCATAGCCATGGCGCTGGAAGGAGGATTGGGTTTCATTCATAAAAACATGCCGATCGAGGAACAGGCCAAACAGGTAAGAAAGGTAAAGCGTTCTCAAAGTGGGATGATTCTTGATCCAATCACGCTAGACATTAATTCCAAAGTCGGCGATGCCATGGCCATCATGAAGGAATATAAAATTGGCGGGATTCCTGTTATTGATGGTGATCATAAGCTGATCGGAATAGTGACAAACAGGGATCTTCGATTTGAAAAAGATCCACGTAAAGCGGTGGAAGAAGTAATGACTAAAGATCATTTAATCACGGGCAATCCAGGAATTACGTTAGAAGAAGCAGAGGAAATTTTACAGGAATATAAAATTGAAAAACTACCAATAATTAACAAAAAAGGAAAACTCAGCGGTTTAATAACGTATAAAGACATCTTGAAAAATAAAGATCGTCCGAATGCGTGTAAAGATGAATTTGGAAGGTTGAGGGTGGGGGCCGCCGTTGGGGTCACCATCGATATTTTGGATAGAATCGAGCTTTTAATGACGGCAGGAGTAGACGTAATTACCATTGACACTGCCCATGGCCACTCAAAAGGAGTTATCGAGGCTTGCAAAAAAGTAAAACAAAAATATCCGGATTTACAAGTCGTTGCCGGTAATATCGCAACAGGTGAAGGAGCAATTGCGCTTGCCGAAGCTGGCGTTGATTGTGTAAAAGTGGGTGTTGGTCCAGGGAGTATTTGTACAACCAGAGTAATTGCAGGTGTTGGGGTTCCACAACTATCAGCGGTATATGAAGCAGCCAAAGCTCTTAAGAAAATGAAAATTCCGGTTATTGCAGATGGTGGCATTCGTTTCTCCGGAGATGTAGTGAAAGCACTTGCTGCCGGTGCAAATGCCGTTATGATTGGTTCGCTTCTTGGTGGAACTGACGAAGCTCCAGGAGAGGTAATTATCTATGAGGGTAGAAAATTTAAGACTTACCGCGGTATGGGTTCAATTGAGGCTATGGAAGATGGATCCAAAGACAGATACTTCCAGGACGCCGAAGACGACATAACAAAGCTAGTTCCAGAAGGAATAGTTGGACGCGTACCATTTAAAGGTCTGGTTTCTGAAGTGCTCTACCAATTAACTGGTGGCCTAAAAGCTGGTATGGGATATTGTGGATCAAGTACGATAGAAAAATTGAAAAAGGCTAAATTCGTGAAAATAACCGGGGCCGGAGTGCGTGAGAGTCACCCACATGATATTCAAATAACCCGAGAGGCTCCCAATTACTCAACAAGATAGGTTCAGTCCACCACCTTGATCTTAAGCATATTTGTTTTGCTTTTCCAATGCAGCGGCATGGCAGCGGTATTAATGATAATGTCTCCCGAGTGAAGGTGTCCTTCTTCACCAAGAATCTTTTCAGTCTGTTCAAATGTCTCATCCACACTCTCTTCTTTATCGTAATAGAAACCTCGGATGCCCCATACAATATTCATTTGACGTAGCAACCTCGTATTTCGTGTGAATATAAAAATATCTGCTTTCGGACGGTTCATGGCAATTCTAAACCCAGTATAACCAGACTGTGTCATTCCTATAATGGCGGTTGCATTTACAGCATCGCTTAACCGACAAGCCGCCCTCACCAGCGTATCATGGACAAAAGATTCAGAATCTTCTGTCACCTTGTAGTTTTTATTGTAAATCGATTCAGCGGCTTGCTCCACTGAGAGAATAGTACGAGCCATGCTTTTCACTGACTCAACAGGGAATTTCCCTGAAGCCGATTCTGCAGAGAGCATCATCGCGTCAGCTCCATCCATAACCGCATTAGCAACATCGTTGGTCTCAGCCCTTGTTGGCCTTGGATTCTCAATCATACTCTCCATCATCTGGGTAGCGATGATTACAGGTTTTCCTTTTTGATTGCATTTTTTAACCAATAATTTCTGTGCAACAGGAACATCTTCCATTGCAATTTCCACACCCAAGTCACCCCTGGCAACCATGAGCCCATCTGTTGCATCAATTATCTCATCAATGTTTTTGAGCGCTTCTGGCTTCTCAATTTTCGCTATGATTTTAGTGTCTTTACCTGCTGCCTTAATTTTTTCACGGAGTCTATGAATATCGTCCGCCGTTCTTACAAATGAAAGTGCAATCCACTCCACATCATTGGCCAATCCAAACTGCAAATCGAGCTCGTCTTTATCAGTCAATGAAGGTGCTGAAACCCTCGTATTGGGCAAATTAATTCCCTTCCTTGATTTCAAAGGACCTCCATGAATTACCGTTGTAACCACTGAATCACTTGTAGTGCTTTCAACAAGCAACTCAATTTTACCGTCATCCACCAATATAGAATCGCCGACTTTCACATCGGAAGGAAGATTTTTGTAAGTGGTACCAATGGTCTCACTATTGCCTGTTATGTCTTTGGTAGTGATGGTTAACTTTTGACCAGGAACTATTATGACCTCATCATTTTCTATAAGTGTAGTCCTGATCTTCGGTCCTTGAAGATCTTGCAAAAGACAGATGTGAGTCCCTAATTCTTCATTTAGCTCCCGAACCTTTTCAATTACTTTTTTATGATCTTCATGAGTGCCATGTGAGAAATTAAGTCTGAAAACATCCACTCCTGTTTTGATGAGATCGCTTAAAACTTCTTTAGAGTTACTGGCCGGTCCGATAGTGGCTACAATCTTGGTTTTATTAAAAAGTATTGTTGGTTTCATATTAAAAAATTAGGTTGTCTTTGTTCTTCAGTTTATCGATTTCAATCAGCGTTAAGTAATCAATTACCGATATTGCTTTTAACAACCGGATTAATTCCTGGGAGCCAAAATTGTCACCCTCGTCTCGTACAACAAAAAAGTGGGTGAAATTAGACAATTCAGGGATAAGATTCGCTTTACCACCATCTGACGAACCAACGGACCTGTTTCCAATTAATCTTAAAGACGAATTTTCAGTTTCAAAAAGCAGATTGGTAATTGTCAGGTCACCTTGGTTAGCCATTGGTATCAAAATATCCTTTTGTTTAACCAGATTGATTTTTAAACCCTTATTAATACTCCATGCCAATTTATACTCCCTGGCGTTCGTCACAATGCCATATAACTGGAAGTCATAGTCATAATCTATTTTGAGTTTTGTTTTTTTCAAGCTGACCTAAATGAGATTAAACCCATCACAAAAGGATAATTCGATACTTGATATAGTTATTGCTTAGGGTGATCAACAAGCTTTTCGATGGTGTAAATTTGAACTAAAATATTTTCGTAATCAAAGACTTTTAGAGTGTTATCTGACCTTCAAAAAATTTTTGACTATGTTGATCATTATCTCTTTCTTTGCACAGATTTTAAACCAACGGTATTAAAAAATGTCAGAAATTGCACAAAAAGTAAAGAGCATAATCATTGATAAATTGGGTGTCGAAGAATCGGAGGTTACCCCGGAGGCCAGCTTTACCAATGATCTAGGTGCCGATTCTTTGGACACTGTTGAGCTCATCATGGAATTCGAAAAGGAATTCAATATCTCTATTCCTGACGATCAGGCTGAAAATATTTCTACTGTTGGTCAGGCTATATCTTACCTTGAAGAAAACGTCAAGTAAACTTCTTTCTGAATATTAAATTCTTTCATGAATTTAAAACGCGTAGTAGTCACTGGACTTGGTGCCCTCACTCCAATAGGTAACAATGTTGATGAATATTGGGAAAGTTTGGTCAATGGCATCAGTGGTGCTGCTCCAATTACGCGATTCAATGCAGAGAAATTTAGGACAACTTTCGCTTGCGAAGTAAAGGGATATGATCCAGAAAATTATTTCAATAGGAAAGAAGCTCGCAAAATGGATCCATTTGCCCAATTCGCTGTCATTGCCAGTGATGAAGCAATAAAGGATTCAGGATTGGATCTTGAAAAGATCGATCTGGATCGATCTGGAGTAATTTGGGGCTCAGGTATTGGTGGATTGAAGAACTTTCAGGATGAAGTCACTTATTTCGCCCAGGGAGATGGTACACCAAGGTTTAATCCATTCTTTATTCCTAAGATGATCGGTGATATTGCTGCAGGGTGGATTTCAATGAAGTATAATTTCAGGGGACCGAACTTTGTAACAACGTCAGCCTGTGCCTCTGCTACCAATGCGCTTATTGACTCGTTCAATTACATTCGATTGGACATGGCCAGCGTAATTATTTCCGGTGGCTCCGAACATGCAATTACAGAAGCCGGCATTGGAGGTTTCAATGCTATGAAAGCGTTGTCTGAGCGAAACGATTCACCCGAAACAGCGTCAAGACCGTTTGATAAGGACCGTGATGGATTTGTTTTAGGCGAAGGAGCAGGAGCTATCATTCTGGAAGAATATGAGCATGCCAAAGCTCGTGGCGCAAAAATCTATGCCGAAGTCATCGGTGGTGGCATGTCTGCTGATGCCTATCATTTAACTGCTCCTCATCCCGAGGGCATTGGTATTACCAATGTGATGAAAAATGCACTTCGCGACGCCAAATTAGACCCGACAGAAATTGACTACATCAATGTTCACGGCACTTCAACCCCATTGGGAGATATCGGAGAATGCCGGGCCATAGAAAATGTTTTCAAAGAACATGCCTACGAAGTGAGCATTAGTTCCACAAAATCGATGACTGGTCACCTTCTTGGAGCAGCCGGGGCCATTGAAGGCATTGCTTGCATAAAAGCAATTAACCATGGTATCGTTCCGCCAACTATTAATCACTTTACTGACGACGATCAGATCAATTCCAGGCTTAAGCTTACATTCAACAAATCAATTAGCAAGCCCATAAACGTAACATTAAGCAACACATTTGGTTTTGGAGGTCATAACACCTCAATTATATTCCGAAAAGTGCCTTAATGACAGGTACCCTCAAAAAGTGGTTAACTAAAATCTTCAAACTCTACTCCGGAAAAGATCGTAAAGTTGCCGAAGCAGTTCATATGATAACGGGCGGCTGGCCCGGAAATATCCAATTGTACAAGTTGGCCATGAAGCACAGTTCAATGGCCAATGAAAATGCTCAAGGAGTCAAAGAATCCAATGAACGGCTTGAATATTTGGGTGACGCCATTTTAGGAGCAGTTGTGGCGGAATACCTTTTTTGCAAGTTTCCCTATAAGAGCGAGGGATTCCTCACTGAAATTCGTTCACGCATAGTGAATAGAGAGACTATGAACAGGCTTTCGAAAAAGATCGGCGTTGGAACATTAGTAGAATATGATCATTCCACCAGGGGCTCTATTTCTCCTAAGTCATTGTATGGGGATACACTTGAAGCCCTTATTGGAGCAACTTTCCTTGATAAAGGCTTCAAATGGAGTAGGGCATTTATTATTAAAAAATTAATTATCCCACATTTTGATATTGAAGAAATTGTTTCTAACAACCTAAACTACAAAAGTAAGATCATTGAATGGGCTCAAAAAGCCAATCGCGAGATTCGGTTTGACATCGTAGATATTGAGGAAAAAAATCATCTGAAGAAATTTACAGCACAGGTCTTCCTTGAGGATAAGCCTCTGGGGGTTGGATATGGTCTTAGTAAGAAGAAAGCAGAACAAGATGCAGCCCTAAAATCATGCGACCTTTTGAGCATAGATTAATTCAAAATCCTCTCAATTAAGAATTAAAAATCTCCAATTTTGGGGCGTTACTAAGAATGGTATGACGAAATTTAAGGTTTGTGGCGCAACACTCAATCAAATTCCACTGGATTGGGAAAATAACCTGTCCAACATCAAGGAGGCAATTCTTCGTGCCCGAAATGAAAATGTCAAAATCTTAAATCTTCCTGAGCTATGCATAACCGGTTACGGTTGTGAAGACATGTTCCTGAGTGAGTGGGTGCCTGATAAAGCGCTAAAATGTCTTCACTCCCTACTTCCACTCACAAAATCAATTACTGTTATAGTCGGCCTGCCTTTTAGCTATGACAATGGCCTGTTCAACTGTTCCGCAATTCTCAGGAATCAGGAAATCCTGGGGATTTATGCTAAAAGGCATCTCGCCCGAGAAGGTGTCCACTATGAACCGAGATGGTTTAACAGCTGGCCTGCTGAAAAAGTTGAATATCATACGCTTTGGGACAAAACAATTCCAATCGGGGATCTGTCAATCGAAATAGAAGGGATTAAGGTTGGTTTCGAAATTTGTGAGGATGCATGGCGACCTGACAGGCCCGCTTGCAAATATGAGAATAGATCGATTGACTTGATTTTGAATCCCAGTGCGAGTCATTTTGCATTTGGAAAGGCTGCTTTTAGGGAAAATCTCGTTGTTGAAAGCTCCAAACAATTCGACTGTTTTTACCTCTATACAAATCTTCTCGGAAACGAATCCGGAAGGATGATTTTTGATGGGGATATTATTTTGGCAGGCAGGGGTATGCTGATCCAGCGTAACAAAAGACTCTCTTTCGAAAATATTAACCTCCTCGTTGAGGAAATCGATTTCGAAAGGAAAACTACGAAATCAACTCCCTTAATGGAGGATTTCAAAAGTCAAAATGAGGAATTTGCATCTGTAGCATCTCTTGCTTTGTTTGATTATTTTAGAAAATCTCGATCCAAAGGTTTTGTGCTATCCCTAAGTGGCGGAGCTGATTCTTCATGTTGCGCCATTTTGGTTTCAGAAATGGTTAGACGGGGCATTAAACAGCTTGGTCAGGATGGTTTTATATCAAAATTGGGAATAGATGCAAATGTTGGCACTAAATCAGCCAAAGAAATTGTTCAAAAGATTCTTTTCACAGCATATCAGGGAACAAAAAACTCTTCCGTTAAAACATTAGATTCTGCAACGGAGCTCGCGAACTCGCTGGGGGCCAGGTTTTTTAATTGGTCTATTGATGAGGAGGTTAATCTTTATACTCAAACAATTGAGAAGGCACTTGGAAAGCATCTGACATGGGAAAATGATGACATCACCCTTCAAAACATTCAGGCCAGGGCAAGATCTCCGATTATTTGGATGATCGCAAACATTCAAAATGCCATTTTACTCACCACATCCAACCGGAGCGAAGGAGACGTAGGTTACGCCACCATGGATGGTGATACTTCCGGAAGCCTGGCGCCAATTGCTGCCATTGACAAGCCCTTTATTCTTCAATGGCTTCAATGGGCAGAAGAGGAACTCGGTTATGATGAATTGCACCGGGTAAATTCATTGATACCTACAGCCGAACTCAGACCAACTGGTCAGGATCAAACTGATGAAAAAGATTTGATGCCCTATGCTATCATGGTTCGAATTGAACGTCTGGCCATTAAGGAAAAAATGTCACCTCGTCAAACCCTTGACCTTCTCGCAGAACAAACGCCGAACTTACGAAAGGAATTAGGCGGTTATGTTAAGAAGTTCTTCGGTCTGTGGGCAAAAAATCAGTGGAAAAGGGAAAGAATTGCTCCATCGTTCCATTATGATGACTTTAATGTTGACCCCCGGTCGTGGATGCGATTCCCAATATTATCTTCTGGATTTAAGGAAGAATTGAAGGAGTTGGAGGGATAAAGAGTTAATCTCCAGTCGAAAATCCCTGGGGCCGTGCGCAGTTTTATTCAGCCCCAACAATAACATTCAAATCTCTTGCTTTCTTATCAGTTTTACTACAAAAAAACCACATCGTCAATCACACTTTCTGAAAACTCCCGGTTCAAAATTTCCAACACCTTTTTTTTAGAATGATCAAGCTCACTTCTCAAGGGAGCAGAATTGAGATGCACATAAAGTTTCCTATTGTTGATGTATAGCTTCTCCGTTCGTACGGCAATTGGCTTGCCCATTAACTTACTCCATGAGCTGATAAGGTTTTTCTCCTTGAATTTATGATCGATATGATACTCATTCAATAAATCATTGAAAGCGTCTTTGATTGAAATGGTCTCTGATTTTCTCTTATTGTTCGCCCCTTTTACCATGTCACGAGATTTTATGTACTCCATCTTTCACAACTTCAAATATCTCAACTTCTGCTTCAATTTCTTTTACAAGTTCCTGGGTTCTTTCCATTCTGGCATCCGTAATGAAAATCTGACCTAGAGAATCTTCGTTCAGTATTTTTGACAGGCTTTTTATACGTTCATCGTCGAGTTTGTCGAAAATATCATCCAGTAGAAGGATGGGTTTGAACTTTTTTTCATTACAGATCATCGCATATTGGCCAAGTCGTAATGCGATTACAAATGACTTTTGTTGTCCCTGCGAACCAATCTTTTTCAAAGGCTTCCCTGCCAGGAGAAATTCAAAGTCATCACGATGAATGCCGAAACCAGTTCTTTGAGTGGCCAGGTCACGTGCATAGTGTTTTTTGAAGTTCTCATAAAAGTCTCCTTTTGCGTAATCTGATTGATAAGCAATTTGGGCCACTTCTTTTCCGGCAAGTTTTCTATAGTATGACTCAAAATAAGGAAGATAGGCAGCAAGGTAATCTCTACGTTTTTCCCATATTACTGAGCCGCTTATAACGAGTTCCAGGTCGTACTTCTCAATTAATTCACGATCCTGATTTTTTCTTTCTGCAAAAAGTTTGAGCAGGCTGTTTCTTTGCTTCAAATAGTGATTGTATTTTACAAGACACTGAAAATATTCCTTATCAATCTGACAGAGCAAAGTATCAAAAAACTTTCTTCTTAAATCACTCCACTCCCTTACCAAATCTGTATCGTTAGGGCTTATCAACACTGCAGGGAATTCTCCAATATGATCACTAAGCTTTTCATAAGGGCAGTCATCTACATGAAATACTTTTTTTAATCCGTTCTGATAGGAGCACTGTACTTTGTAATTTTTACTTTCTTTGTTGAGCGTTCCTATTATAGAAAAAAAATCTTCCCCATGATTAATATTCTGTTGATCGGAAGAATTAATGGCACTTTTTGTAAATGAGAGATAGTAGATAGCATCCAACAGGTTTGTCTTTCCCATTCCATTACGCCCAATCAACGATACTACGTTCGATTTAAAGGTAATGTCTATCTTTCTGTAATTCTTAAAATTAACCAGTCGAAGTCGTTTGATGAACATATGTAATGTTATCCATTTTTTGGCCTCAGGGTCTTTTAGTAATTTCGCTGACTCAAAAAGCTTTCGGAGAAGCGAAAATATATAAGATGGCAGCTACAAAAACTAAAACTCTAACTAAATCTAAAACGAACAATAGTTTTCCAAAAGAAACCTACATGTTCTGGTATGAGTCAATGCTGCTCATTCGTCGATTTGAAGAGAAATCCGGGCAGTTATACGGACAACAAAAAATCCGCGGTTTTTGCCATCTCTACATTGGTCAGGAAGCAGTGGCAGCTGGCTCAGTCTCAGCACTTAGAGAAGGGGATAAGTACATTACTGCCTATCGTGATCATGCACATCCGCTTGTCTTGGGTTCGGATCCTCGTGCCGTAATGGCTGAATTATTCGGCAAATCAACGGGTATCTCAAAGGGCAAAGGAGGATCCATGCATATGTTCGATAAAGCCAAAGGGTTCTTCGGTGGTCATGGAATTGTTGGTGGTCAAATTCCTCTTGGTGCAGGCATTGCATTCGCGGAACAATATAAGGGCACCGGAAATCTCTGTATCTGCTATATGGGAGATGGCGCTGTAAGACAGGGATCTTTTCATGAAACACTTAATATGGCCATGAACTTTCAAATTCCGGTCATTTTTGCCATCGAGAATAATGGCTATGCCATGGGTACTTCAGTTAAGAGAACATCAAATGTAACTGAGCTATACCAACTTGGTGAATCTTATGACATTCCATCATTTCCAGTAGATGCTATGTCAGTAATTAATGTTCACAATGCAGTAGCCGAAGCTGCTGTTAGAGCACGAAATGGGGATGGGCCTACACTCCTTGAACTTCGCACCTACAGGTATAAAGGACATTCGATGTCCGACCCGGCCAAATACCGAACGAGAGAAGAGGTTGATGAATATCGAAAGAAAGACCCAATTGAGCAGGTGAAAAACGATATTTTGACAAATAAGATTGCAACTGAAAAAGAGTTGATCGCGATCGAAGCTAAGATTAAAGACACAATTGAGGAAGCCGTGAAATTTGCTGAGGAGTCACCTTACCCAGATCCTTCAGAAGCTCTGAAAGATGTTTACCACCAGGAGGATTATCCATTCACCATTGACTGATACCCGGCACTCAATCCCAACAAAAATGAATCTGTGTATAGCCAAAGTTTCTAGTTGTTTGATTTGTTTTTAAATACTGATTAATCCCGCTAAATTTGCGACCCAAATTTTTGAAGTAATGGCAAAGACGAAGAAGGCGCCTCCCAAGGGCAATGAATTTTTAGAAAACCCTCAAGCGCTGGCAGATCAGCTGACAAAGACAGAAGAATTCATTGAGAAGAATCAGAAAGCTGTATACATATTTGCGGGAATAATTGTTTTGGTTATAGCTGGTGTTTTTGGATACCGGTACTATATCGGAAACCAAAATGATTTGGCTCAAAACGAAATGTTTCAGGCCGTATTCTATTTTGAAGCCGATAGCCTCGGGCAGGCGTTAAATGGAGACGGTCTCAACTACGGCTTCCTTGACGTGATCAGTGAATATCCGGGAACCAAAGCTGCAAACCTGGCATATTATTACAGCGGAGCTATTTATATGCTTTTAGGAGATTATGAATCTGCGCTGCGTAATTTGGATAACTTTGACGGTGGCGGTCATATTCTTCAAGCCCAGGCTTTTGCGTTAACGGGTGAGGCGTATATGGAACTTAAAGATTATGAGCAAGCGGCTCAGAATTTTACAAAAGCAGCTAATTTTAAAGCCAATGATGAATTTTCTCCTCTCTATTTGCAAAAAGCTGCCCTCGCTTATGAAAAATCAAACAAATTGAAGGACGCTCTCGAAGCGTATTCAACGATTATTGAAAAATATTTTGAATCAACACAATTCCAGGATGCCCGAAAACATAAGGCGCGTTTGGAAATGTTGATGAAAAGTTGACATTGGAGAAATTTGGTAACAACAGGGATGGAGCCAAATGCTGCATCCCTTTTTTTTTAATTATTAATGGCTTCAACTCAAAAGAATCTCAATACTTACTCTGAGAAAAATATTGGAAATCTTAGTCTTAAAAGATTTGGTATAGTTGTTTCAGAATGGAATACCGATGTCACCGGGCTCTTATTCGAAGGGGCTATCCAAACGCTTGCCAAATACGGCGTTTCAAAAGTCAATATTGTAAAAGCCGAAGTTCCCGGAAGTTTTGAATTGAGCCTTGGTTCACAAATGATGGCACTCAAAGATGAGATTGACGCCGTCATTTGTCTTGGATGTGTGATCCAGGGCGAAACACGGCATTTCGAATTTATATGTCAAGCCGTGGCTCACGGTATCACGAATGTAGGGCTCAAGTATAATAAGCCTGTTATTTTTGGAATTCTCACCACTGACAATCAGAAACAAGCCTTGGAAAGAGCTGGAGGACGTTATGGAAACAAAGGGGAAGAAGCGGCCATTACAGCAATTAAAATGTTAGGATTTAACCCAATAGCCCTTGATTAATAAAATGTTCTATATCTTTTATGGTTAAATAATGCAGGTTTATAAGTTTGGTGGTACTTCTGTTGGCAGCCCTGAGCGCATGCGCCATGTGGCTCAAATAGTTGCTGGTTCGTCTGAGCAAAAAATAGTTGTACTTTCAGCTCTAGCGGGCACAACGAATCAGCTGGTATCCATTTCCGAATCATTTTCATCTGGAAATCAAGACGAGGCTAGAAATCAATGTAATGATATCAAGGCCACTTATTTTGAATTCGTAGGGGAGCTTTTCAGCACTGAAGTGGGTAAAAAGAAAGGCATAGATATCGTTGAAAAATTTTTTGGGCAAATAGAAAAATTAATCGGGCAGCCATACTATGAAAAAGCCAGTAAGCTAATTTTAGCACAAGGAGAAATCATCAGTACTAATTTATTCCAACTCTTTCTGGAAGAATCTGGCCAATCATCAGTGCTTATTAATGCCCTTGATTTCATGTATTTAGATGAGAATCAGGAACCCAACCTTCCATTAATTGGGCGCAAGCTTAAACCTATTCTTTCAAATATTAAAGATATTCCAATAATAGTGACCCAGGGTTATATCTGTCGAACGCATTCAGGAGGCATTGATAATTTGCAGCGAGGTGGGAGTGATTACACAGCAACACTTATTGGAGCCGCCGTAAATGCAAACGAAGTGCAAATCTGGACAGATATCGATGGTGTTCACAACAATGATCCAAGGATAGTTGAGAATACAATGCCAATCGCTGAGCTTTCGTTTGAAGAGGCGGGTGAGCTCGCATATTTTGGTGCAAAAATCCTTCATCCGTCTTGTATCTTACCTGCCCAGCAACAAAACGTGCCGGTGAGGATTAAAAATACTTTGAGACCAGAGGCAAAAGGCACGCTTATTACATCCAATAAAAACCCAGAAAAAATTAAGGCCATTGCCGTTAAAGATGGAATAACTGCCATTAAGATCAAATCCACCAGAATGGTGAACGCCTATGGATTCCTCCGTAAGATCTTTGAAGTTTTTGAGAAGTACAAGACTTCAATCGATATGGTCACAACTTCCGAAATCGCTGTGTCTCTTTCAATTGATGATTCTACTTTTTTACAAAACATTATAGACGAACTTAAACCTTTTGGAATCATTGAAGTTGACAAGGACCAATCCATCATATGCATCGTTGGTGATTTCGTGGCCGAGAGAAAAGGTGTTGGGAAGGATATTTTTGCTTCTCTGGAAGCAATTCCTATTCGGATGATCTCTTATGGCGGAAGTAAGAACAATATCTCCGTTCTCATTGATACCCGCTACAAAAAAGATTCCCTTCAAGCGCTAAACAAAGGTCTCTTTAATCTTTGAAAATCATATGAGCTTGCGTTTTAACATTTGTTCATAGATTTTCAGGCATATCCATGCATCAGTTGCTGCATAAATTTTTTGAGCAGGTGTTAATATCCTATTTTCCCAATTCGAGGTTTGTTGACTTTTAGAAATCCGGCCGGAGAGAAAAATGCCGGAGAGATTCTTTGCTCCTATTTTATCCAAACCAATGCCGTGCGCAATCACATTGAGGTCATGAAAGCCTGAGGGTTTAAACTTTCTGATCTTCTTAAGATCAATAAGATCGTCTCGGATTGCAATCCCAATTTTTAATATATCACCGTTTTCAAAAAATTCAACCAAACTATCTGAAAATCCGGTTGATTGTATACGGATCAGAAATACAATATCATTAGCAGCAAGTTGAACTAATGATGTCGGATGATATTCCCCCTTCCGGAATGCTGGTCTCGATTCTGTATCGATGCCAATAATTTTTTGCTCAGACAATGCCTCAATCGCGTTATCCAACGATTTGGTGGAATCAATCATGGTGATCTTTCCTTCATATTGCAGGGGACGCAATAGTAGAAGTTCTTCCTTAGTGATTGACAAGGTCTTCATTTTCAAGCGGCCTGACGTTTCGATTTTATCTTCTCCCCTAATTTCCTGATTTTCCATCCCATTACACCAAATAATATTGTCATAAAAGGGCTAATTATATTGAAAAAACAATAAGGGGCATATGTAAATGTCGATACTCCCAAAACTGAAGATTGCGTTGCACCACAAGTATTCCACGGAATCAAAACTGAAGTTACTGTTCCACTATCCTCCAATGTGCGGCTTAGATTCTCGGGGCTTAAACCTCTTTTTTTATAGATTTTGGAGTACATCCTGCCTGGAACAACAATTGCAAGGTATTGATCAGACGCCGTAATATTAAAGAATATACATGTTCCAACGGTCGCTGCTATTAGGGATCCGGTACCGTTGACAAGTTGAATTACCCATTGAGCAATTCTTCTCAAAAAACCTGCAGATTCCATTACCCCACCAAAAATCATTGCTGAAATAATTAACCAGATAGTGGGTAACATACCAGCCATCCCCGAGGTAGACAACAATTCATTAACCGCTTCATTTGCAGTAGGAATTATCAAATCACCATACATGGCAATCATGATGGTAGCAAATTGTTCAGAAAAAGGAAAATTAAATATGTGGCCAGGTGTAAAAAGATTCCTTCCTAACTCGTTCACTAAATTTGATTGAAATACCAGTGCAAAAAGTGCACCTAGCAGTGTACCTGCCAACATTGCTGGTGCTGCGGGTATTCTCTTTGCAATCATAATAATAACTATAGCAGGCACGACAAAGAGCCAAGGAGAAATAAAAAATGACCCTTTCAAAGCAGTCAAAACTGGGGCTATGTCATCCATTTCGGCGCCTGTGTCTCTAAAAAAACCAACCAAAAGAAAAATAATTAATGTTATGCCGATACTCGGGCCAGTTGTGACTGACATGTACTTAATGTGAGTAAAAAGATCCGTGCCAGCCATAGCAGGAGCCAGGTTCGTTGTGTCGGATAACGGGCTCATCTTATCGCCAAAGTAAGCACCTGAGATAATGGCACCTGCTACAATTCCCTCTTGAAGCCCCAGCGCACGACCAATGACGAGCAGAGCGATCCCGATTGTAGCAATCGTTGACCAGGAACTACCTGTCGCAAGTGAAACTATCGAGCAAATAACACATGCTGCGAAAAGAAAAATTGTTGGATTCAGAATTTGAAGCCCATAATAAACCATTGTGGGAACAATTCCACTCAATATCCAGGTACCTGATAGCGAACCAATAAGTAATAAGATAATTATTGATGGCATTGCAGACCCAATGCTTTGGACCATCTTCTTTTGCATCCTATCCCAGCTGACTCCAATGCGAAGGGCTACGATTCCCGCTACTGAAGCTGCTAAAAGTAACACCATTTGATTTGAACCATCGAGCGAATCAGACCCAAAAATCCAGACATTAATAAAGAGAAGTGCTATGAGGAAAATTAAAGGCACAAATGCTTGAAACAATGTTGGCTCCAGATGTTTTGCGCCACTATCCCTATCTGTCATTCCTGATAATTTCAAAATTTTTTGAAGTTAAATATTTTTTTTATTCCCCAATCAGCAGATCGGCTAGTTCCTCACCGACGAGCGTACCCATAGCAACACCCATTCCTCCTAATTTAACACCAATAACAATCTTGTCCGATTCTCTTCTGATTATTGGTTGTTTATCCTTTCCAAAGGCCATGATTCCAGACCAGCTCATTTCAATTTCTACCTCTTTTTGTAATATTCTCTCAAACAAAAGTTTTCTCAGGTGATTAAAAATCTTTTCATTAATGCCGAATTGGTCTACTCCCTCTTCATCAAAGGCCAGATTCCTTCCTCCTCCTAACAATATGCGATCATCAATATCCCTGAAATAATTGAACCCCTCATCAAAATTAAATGTTCCCGATAATTGAAGGTTTTTGATGGGCTCTGTTATCAAGACTAGGCCACGTCCTGGCTTAATATCAAGGTTTTTAAAAAATTGCTGTGAAAAAGCATTGGTACAAACAGCCATCTGACTTGCCTTGAGTTCAGTATCTTCTGTGTTTGACCTAACGCTTAGTACGATTTGATTCTGATTTTCCTGAAAGGTTTGTACCTCGATTCCAGATAAGATATTCACCCCTAACAATTGAGCATAGCCTTGAAGGCTCTTCATCATTTCTCCGGTATC
Source organism: Bacteroidota bacterium (assembly GCA_027592755.1). Lineage (GTDB taxonomy): Bacteria > Bacteroidota > Bacteroidia > Cytophagales > Cyclobacteriaceae > JAJCYL01. Next base: position 31,261 of record JAQCLE010000003.1, read on the forward strand.
CAATTGTCCTTCCAGGGGATTAAATATTGCACTGCAAAAAAATTGATCATCTAATTGAAACTGACTAAGGGCCGTTTTACTCTCTTCAAATACACGCTTTTCAAATATCGGATAAAGGATTTCATTGAGATAATCTATCTTTTCTAATACCTGTAGACGTTCTTTGGTGAGCAACTCAAACCCTCCTTTATTTTGAAATCGAATCCGGGAGTCTCCCAGTCGTTGACGCAGTTTCTTCAGGCCACTCCATCTTCTAATGACAAGGTCAAGCGTTTCATTTTCACCCATGACATCAATGTCTGACAATAACTCGGACGGGCTTCCAAAACAGGCAAAACCAGCATTTCTTGTACTCGCACCAGTCGGAAATACACCCCGCTCAAGAACAGCAACTGATAGACTTCTGTCTTTCTCTTTAACCGAAACTGCTGTTGACAAGCCGACGATACCGCCTCCGACTATGATAACATCGTATGTCTGGAAAGATTTTCTCTCCCAATAACTTAAATCGCGAAACGGCTTGGCTTTCATAAACGCTCAATTCACAACGTTTTGAGGATTGCCCTCAATGAAGGCTTTAATGTTATCAAGAGTAATATCCATTAGTCTTTGACGAGCCTCCCTGGTTGCCCAGGCATGGTGCGGTGTCAGAATGCAGTTTTCAATTCCAATGAGAGGATTGTCGCCAGGCGGTTCGGAAGAAAGTACATCGAGGCCAGCTCCAGCAATTCTTTTGGATTTCAATGCTTTGGCTAATTCTGTTTCATTTATGAGTTGACCTCTCCCTGTATTGATGATAAAAGCCGTCGATTTCATTAAATTAAGTCGCTCTGAATTTACCAGCTGATCCGTTAATTCATTTAAAGGGCAGTGAAGTGAAACTACATCTGACTGAAGGAAAAGCTCCTCCATCGACACATAATTATATGTTACATTTTTCGGCTGAGGAGTATGATAAACAACCTTCATGCCAAAAGAAGTGGCTATGCGGGCGACTTTCTGACCAATAGCGCCGAGGCCAACAATCCCCAATGTTTTATTCGTTAGCTCTGTAAGAGGTTTGTCCCAGTAAGACCAGTCTCCTGCCTCATCCCATTTTCCTTTATTGACATCAGCTGAATATTTCCCGACGTGATTAGACAACTCCAAAATCAGCGCCATAGCATGTTGCGCTACGGAATCTGTTCCATATCTGGGAACATTTGTTACAGTAATTCCCATTTTCCTGGCAAGAAGTAGATTGACAATATTAACCCCTGTGGCAGTTACACCAATGTATTTGAGGTTTTTTAATTTTACCAGAACATCATCCGCAATGATCGTCTTGTTAGTCAGTATTATTTCACAATCTTTTGCACGTGAAAATACTTCGGCAGTGCTTGTTCTATCGTAAATGGTCAATTGACCAATTTTGTGAAGATCATCCCAGCTAAGATCCCCCGGATTTAGTGTGAACCCATCGGTAACTACAATTTTTAATCCCACCGAATTGATAAGTTTGTTCCACGATAAAAGTATTAAATTCTTTAGATGAAAAAGAAAGAATGTCCTTCTTGTGCAATGGAAGTTGATTCTGGAGCCAAAGAATGTCCCATTTGTGGATATGAATTTGCAAATACCAGTGCGAGCCTGAAGTTGATCGCTCTTCTGTTGGCTTTGCTATTTCTACTATTTATGTTGCTATAATTGCTACTGCCTTCTGATCCTCACCAGTGTTAACTCGAATTTGAGTATGCGATTAGGTGCAATTGATCCCCTTGCGGTGCTACCAAATGCCCTTCTTGAAGGAATCACTAACAGGGCTTTTTGGCCTTCTTTCATATAAGACAAACCATCACTCCAGCCGATGATTATATCAGTTGATCCTAAATTCATCACTAAAGGATGATAAGGGAACCCCTGAATAAAGATACCCGCTTCCATCGCAACGTCTTCATGGCTTGTATCAAATACAGCCCCGTAAACAAATGAACCAGTGTAATCGACAGATAGAATATCACCGGGATTCGGCGGATCTCCTTCCACAAATGTCAAAGGCACTATTCTTACACCAGAAGAAGTAATAAAAACAGAGTCATATTCCTGCTCAGCAATAAATTGATCTATTGTGTCTTCCTCCAGGGCCATTCTCTGCTCGATAGACAGCGTGTCTACAAACAATTCAATGCGATTTGGGTCACTGCATCCGGACCAAGTTGCTAGAAGACCGAACATCCCAACTGGTAAAGCGAGAAAGAAATTTTTCATTGATAAAGTATCTTACTGGATTTCAACCAGCTCAACATCAAATTTTAGTATTGAATTAGGGCCAATTTGTTCTCCGGCCGCACTGCTACCATAAGCTAATGATGAAGGAATGTAAAGCGTTGCTTTTGCCCCCGTATTCAAAAGTGCAATTCCTTCATCCCAACCCCGGATAACCCGGCCCTGTCCTAATACAAAGGAAAATGGGTCACCCCTATCATATGATGAGTCAAACTTTGTTCCATCTAATAAGGTGCCATGATAGTGAACAAGAACATTGTCGCCGGCTTGGGCATTTCTTCCTGTTCCTTCATTTGTAATGACATATCGTAATCCTGATGAGGTGGTTTGTGTTTCAATCTGATTTTCGGTTAAAAAATCCTCGATGATTTTGGAATCAATTTGAAGTTGACCGCTTTCCTGTTTGCTTACATATGCCTCCATCGTTGTTACTTCAACAAGTCCACACTTGAACGAAACCAGGCTTTCTGAAGGTATTGAGTCTGGAACGGCAACCTGAAAGGATTTTTCGAATAGGTCTTTCGCAGGAATTTGGAAGGAAACGCTATCTCCAGCTTTTAAAAGTGAAAGAACCTCGTAAAGCAATCCCTGTGCTTTCCATTGCATTGTGTCAAACATCATTGGTACCGGTCCGTTTTCAGTTTGAAAAAGAACTTTACCCTTTTCGTCTGAATACGCAATATTCATTGTCAAAATTTCTCCGTGAACCGGAATTTCTCCATCTCCTTTTGTCACAAATTTAACTTGTACTCCTCCCGCGGTCTGAACCGTTTCCTCACCTGAACCGCAAGCAAAGGCAATCAAGGAAAGAACCCATAAAACTGACTTAATATTTTTCATCTATGTAATTTTTAATTGGTTAGTATATTCTTCGAGATGACTTTCGAATTTCTTAATAGTTTCTTCTAGTGAGACAGCTGATTTACCTCCGGCAGCATTCTTATGCCCACCCCCCGAAAAATGACGTCTTGCAAATTCATTCACAGAAAAATCCCCTAGAGAACGAAATGAAATTCTTACACCATCTTCTCTTTCAATAAATGTCGCTGCCATTTTGATGCCTTTAATGGACAATCCGTAGTTCACCAGACCTTCAGAATCACCGGTTTGATAATTGTACCTCTTAAGATCTGTAGATGATAAAGCGAAGAAAGCAACATTATATTCCGGTATTACCTTTAACCGCTCAGACAATGCAAACCCCATCAGTTTCAGTCTGTTCAATGTATTAGAATCATAAATTCTTTGGGCGATCTGGTTTACATCGGCACCACAATGAATCAATCGGGCAACTGTTTCATGTACCTTTGCGGTAGTTGACGAATGCCGAAACTGACCTGTGTCCGTCATAATACCTGCGTATAAATTTTCAGCAATGTCTTTATCAATAAGTGATATATCTCCCATTAGAGTAATAAGATCGACTATTAACTCGGCTGTTGCAGCAGCTTCAGTTGACCACAATTTGAAATCAGCAAAATCTTCAGGGTCGAGATGATGGTCAATCAGAACTTTCCTGGAAGGAGAAGCCCTGATGATCTCCCCCAAACCATCTAATCGATTCAAACTGGAAAAATCGAGACAAAATATCAATTCAGCTTCGTGGATAAGTCGCCTGGTTTGAATCTCGTTTCCAGAATTATAGATGATTACGCCCTCGTTGCCTTTCATCCATTTGAGAAAATCAGGGTAATCGCTGGGTGATATTACGTCTACGCGATGATTTCGCTTTTTTAAATAAGCCGCCAAACCAAGTGAGGAGCCAAGGGCATCCGCATCTGGTTTTGTGTGCATTATAATTACACATCGCCTGGGGAAACTTAGAAGTTCCTTGAAGTTCTTGAAGTTCTGCATTAAAAGAAGCCCACTGGTTAAAGGCTCAAAAAATGGAAGTGCAAAAGTGTGGAGATTAAATGAATTACAAAAATGGAATGAGAACTCATCGAATGGTAATAGTCAATTTGTAGTATTTTTGCCCTCGTTTTTGCTTTGTCTAACTCAAACTCAAAATAATGTCTGGAAATTTAACTTTTACGATGATCAAGCCTGATGCCTTCAGAGCAGGGAATTCAGGAGCTATAATTAAAATTATTATTGAGGCTGGTTATGGCATCAGAGCCATGAAGCTGACTCGTCTTTCTGAACGTAAAGCCGGGCAATTTTATAACATTCATAAAGAGCGACCTTTTTATAAAGATCTTTGCGCTTATATGAGTTCAGGACCAATAATCCCTATTGTATTAGTAAAAGAAAATGCCGTCGAAGATTTTCGAAAGCTAATTGGTGCCACTGACCCAACTAAAGCTGAAAAAGGAACCATAAGACAAATGTTTGCGAAGTCGATTGAAGCAAATGCAATTCATGGATCAGATTCTGATGACAACGCACTGATTGAAGGTAATTTCTTCTTTTCAGAATTAGAAAAATTCTATCAGGATTAATCAGGCAGCCTGGACTTGTTCGACATAATCTACCCAAAAATTGTTGAAGCCGATCCCAACCTGGATATGAATCGATTGAAGCTGTAGCAGCTCGAGAATGGCGAGGAAATTATAAATAACAGCAATTTTTGAAGGCATCATTTGAATAATATCCATGAACGATACTTTCTTTTTTCCTTTCAACTTGCCAAGGATATATATCTTTTGGTCTTGGATCGTGTAAGGATACTGCACTACAGTATGGATAGGCCTTTTCTTTTCAATTTCATAACGATTGAGGACGTTTTGGTAAACTTTTAGTAGCTTATAAAGATCAAGGTTTTGCAATTCTGCTTCAACGTTGACAGATTCCGACAATTTTTTAATTTCGCTAAAGAGATTGCCTCTTTTTTCCTTTTCAAGTCGAAGCTTTTCCATTTCGGCCATCTGGGTTACAACTTCCTTGTATCGTTTGTATTCCAAAAGATGTTTGACTAACTCATCGCGTGGATCAATTTCATTTCCTTCTTCATCAAGTTGAGGTCTCGGTAATAACATTTTGGCTTTAATCCTCATCAATTTGGCTGCAACCAAAATGAACTCACTAGCGACCTCAAGATTGAGATGGTCAAGCTGATGAATATAATCCAGGAAATCATTGGTGATTTTTGCAATTGGAATGTCATGTATATCCAATTCATCACGTTCAATGAAAAACAGTAAAAGATCGAAAGGACCCTCAAAGAGGGAAAGCCTAATTTCGAATTTGTCTTCCATCCCAATCATCAGTCAAAGATAAACTTCCCGTTATATAAAACCTAGTAGTAAATACCTTAATATAAAAATCTTAATTTTGCAGCTATCTTAAAATTGCGGGTCAGCTAAGTTGGACATCTCAAGTTTTAAAATAACTTTTTAATATAGTTACTGACACCCATGTTAATAAAGCCCGGTCCTAAGCTATCGACAATTAAATCCCCTGCGGACTTAAGAGACTTCGATACCACGGAACTTGTGGAAATTTGCGATGAATTGCGTCAGTTCATCGTTGACAATGTATCTGTATATGGCGGCCATTTCGGCGCCAGCCTTGGCGTTGTTGAACTCACAGTGGCTCTTCACTATGCGTTCAACACACCCGTTGATCAAATAGTTTGGGACGTTGGCCATCAGGCTTATGGTCATAAAATTTTAACCGGAAGGGCTAACGAATTTCATACTAACAGAGTCTATAAAGGATTATCTGGATTTCCGAAAAGAAGCGAAAGCGAGTACGATACCTTCGGTGTAGGTCACGCCAGTACTTCAATATCTGCAGCTTTAGGTATGGCTACGGCAAATCATTATAAGGGGGATTTGCGTCAGCACATTGCCGTAATAGGCGATGGTGCCATGACAGGCGGACTCGCTTTCGAAGGAATGAATAATGCTGGAGTCTCTAACTCCAATCTTCTTATTGTGTTGAATGATAATTGCATGTCAATCGATCCCAATGTTGGGGCATTAAAAGATTATTTAACAGATATTACTACTTCAAAAGCGTACAATAAGATCAGGGATGAGATATGGAATATTTTGGGGAAGTTCAGCAAATTCGGGCCAAATCCTCGTGAAATAGTCTCCAAAATTGAGAATAGCGTCAAAACATTTTTGCTTCAACAGAGTAATATGTTCGAGTCCCTTAACTTAAGATATTTTGGGCCAGTTGACGGTCACGACGTTAACCATCTTGTCGAGATCTTTAATGATCTCAAAAATATACCGGGACCAAAAATCCTTCATTGTATTACTGTAAAGGGCAAAGGTTATTCTGAAGCTGAAAAAGATCAAACCCTTTGGCATGCCCCTGGGAAATTTGACAAAGTCACAGGCGTCATTCATAAGAAAGATCATGAAACTCCCCAACCCCCAAAATATCAAGATGTTTTTGGGCAATCAATAGTTGAACTGGCTAATAAAAACCCCAAAATAATGGGTATCACACCTGCAATGCCCTCCGGATCTTCCATGAATATCATGATGAAAGCCCTGCCAGAGCGAACATTTGATGTAGGTATAGCTGAGCAACATGCCGTCACTTTTTCAGCTGGACTGTCAACACAAGGGTTGATCCCGTTCTGCAATATTTATAGTTCTTTTATGCAAAGGGCGTATGATCAGGTAATCCACGATGTTTGTATACAGAATCTTCATGTCGTTTTTTGTCTTGACAGAGCAGGTTTGGCTGGGGCGGATGGCGCTACTCACCACGGTTGCTATGATATAGCCTATATGCGATGCCTGCCAAATATGGTTATTTCGGCGCCCATGAACGAACAGGAACTCCGCAACCTGATGTATTCTGCACAATTAGAACACAATAATTTTCCTATGACCATTCGTTACCCAAGAGGTCAGGGAGTAATGCCAGAATGGCAAACCAAATTTGAAGAAATAGAAATTGGAAAAGGAAGGATTATTCGTGAAGGAAGTGATGTGGCAATATTATCATTCGGGCATATCGGCAACTATGCTGTAGAAGCGACGATAAACCTGAAAGAAGAAGGTCATGATGTTGCCCATTATGACTTGAGATTTGCCAAACCTCTGGATTCAGAATTACTTCATGAAATCTTTAATCGGTTTGATGAGATTTTAACAATAGAAGATGGCAGCCTAATGGGTGGTTTTGGGAGTGCTATTCTGGAATTTGCCTCGGATTACAACTACAAAGCAAATATTAAGCGCCTCGGTATACCTGATTCAATAATTGAACATGGAACGCAGGAACAATTGCACAAAGAATGCGGTTTCGATACTGAAGGCATTGTAGCTGCAGTCAAATCCATATTAGCAAAGGTATGACAGGCCTCCGCCTATTTATTCATCATCCAAATTTTCCGATTAGACACTTTACAATACATAACCAGAAGTGAACTATTTGCACATACTTGATTGAGTAATGCTTAAAAACTGGGATAAAAGAAAGTTGGTGCCTCTTATTATCCTCATCGTCTTTTTAGGATTTTGGCAGATCAATAAATTCCAGAGAACATCTCACTATCTTGGAATTTCTGGAACAACAATGGGGCCGATCACCTATAATATAAAATACGCAGATCAGGAAAATAGAAATCTCCAACCAGCAATCGATTCAATTCTTAACGATTTTAATAATGCATTGTCCACGTATGTAGAAAATTCAGAAATAAGCCTGTTTAACATTACTGACTCAATTATTTATCAATCACCTTATTTATTTCCTGTTTTTGCTGAAAGCAAGAAAATATATACTGCTACTGATGGAGCATTTGATCCGACAGTGGGTCCTTTGGTTAATGCTTATGGTTTCGGGCCTGGTTCCGAACGCGTAATAGATGCTTTGAACTTCGATTCTCTTCTTGATCTTGTTGGTTTTGATAACGTTTCTTTTGATAACGTGATGGCCAAAAAATCGATCAAAGGATCATATCTGGATTTTAGTGCGATTGCTAAAGGATATGCCGTCGACGTTATTCACAGTTATCTTAGGTCTTGCAACATCACCGATTTTATGGTTGAAATTGGTGGTGAGGTTAGCTGTTTTGGAAGGAATCCTGATGGAAATATTTGGCGAATTGGTATCGAGGATCCTATGGTTTCTGATGATGAGGTTCGATTGAAAGCCACTGTCGAACTCAAGGATCTTACAATGGCGACATCCGGGAATTACAGGAATTTTTATGAAATCGATGGTAAAAAATATTCCCATACCATAAATCCCAAAACCGGAAATCCTGTAGAGCATTCATTACTTAGCGTTTCCGTTTTTGCCCCTACATGCATGACTGCTGATGCCTTTGCAACCAGTTTTATGGTTATGGGACTTGAGAAGTCTCTAGAAAAAGTAAACCTTATAGACTCTGTGGAAGCTTTTTTCATATATGCCAATGAGCAAGGGGCGGTGGAAACAATTGCTACAGACGGTATCAAGAAAATGATTACTCAATAATGTTGGGCAGCATTACAATACTATTTGCTGTTACCTTCTTTTCAGGAGGTCTTGTTTACCTGATGCCCAACTGGAAAGGTGAAAATTTCAATCTGACTCTGATTTTTGCCGGTTCCTATCTATTCGGTATCACCATTATTCACATTCTCCCTGAGCTTTTTAGCTACCGAGCTTCGAATGAATTCATTGGTGGGATGATTCTGGCTGGCTTTTTTCTGCAGTTAATCCTCGAATATTTCACAGCAGGGGTGGAACATGGGCATGTGCACAAGCATAATCAAAAGCATTCACTGGTTTCATCGGTTTCATTGATGGTTGCTCTCTGTTTTCATGCCTTTCTAGAGGGAACACTTTTGGCGCACCCTATTACTTTGCATGAACATCATCCATCCGCTTCACTACTTCTTGGTATAACTGTACATAAAATCCCTGTATCATTTGCATTAATGTCTGTATTGACATGTCACTACAGCAGCAAGGTTAAGCCCATCATTTTTCTCATAATATTTTCCCTCGCTTCTCCTTTAGGTTTGATTATTTCCGAAAGTCTTAGCAAAGCAAATATCATTTCTGAAAATGTGTTTTTGATCCTCTTTGCTATAGTTAGTGGAAGCTTCCTTAAAATATCTACAACAATATTTTTTGAAAGTGCCCCGGAACATAAATCAAACTTGAATAAAATTATAGTAAGTATTGCCGCAGCGCTTTTGGCGCTTTTGGCGGACAACATGTTTTAGAGTTTCAGACAAACTATTTGTCTTAGTTTTGCATTTAGCTTCGACAAGTTTTGCGCATTTTTCCTTCGATATTAATTATTCTAATGATCTCGGATATTTATTCGATATCAGCACAGACAAGATCATCGAACTATGAAGGAAGGGTGCTTAGTGCTACTGATTCTCTACCCGTTCCCTTCGTTAATATTTATACAGTTGACTATGCGAAATTTACTTCCACAAGTGGAGGTGGTAACTTTTCTATTGAAATTAATGCGGGTGATACGCTTAATTTTTCTGCTGTGGGTTATAGATCCAAGCAAATTATAGTTTATTTCATTTCCGATATTATCCAAATCATTCAGTTGAACCCTGTCACTTATGAGTTACCAGGATTAACCATTTATGGAAGGGATCCAATGGAAGGGTTTTTTGACCACAACAGGCTCCACGAAACAAAAACTGACCAAACTTTTGATCAAAAATATCCAGGGCCATCTTTGGGAATAGGCCAGAGTGGTGCTGCTTTCACAGGTCTATTGACTCTATTGGCCAACCAGTTCAATTCAGAATATAAGCAGTTAAAGAAACTTCAGGAAATAGAAAAACGAGAATATACTTATTACAGACGGCTAGAATTGATCTTTTCACGATTGAATGCTGATTTTATTTCTTCGAAGACTTCCTTGCGAAGGGAAGAAGTCCAGGAATTTATAGATTTTTGGAACCCTTCAATTCAGTTTATGGAAGCTGCAACTGAATATGAATTAGTTGCCATGATACAAAATCAAGAGGAAAAATACTTCGACATGATCCGTCGAAATAATACCGGAAGAAACGTTGTTTCAACCATTGAATTAAGAAAATTATTAGATTCTGGTCGCTAAAGCCTCCTTCTAAATAAATAAAATGATTAAAAAGGATTTGGAACTTGAACGGAAATGGCATAGCCTTCTGGGAGTTCTTCAAAATACTATTGGAAAAAAACCGGCCGATCTGAACAGTGTCCTTTTCCTTATTGGCGTTCAGGAACTTGGTAAAGGTCCCCAAAACTTCTCAAAGGAAGAAAAACAGGATCTTATGCATATTGCCATTTGCAAAGTTCTAAGTCTGTCAGGATTTTATGAACTTGAGGGTCTTGATGAATCTGGATGGCCCCACTGGAAGCTCGTAAAAACGCTTCCCAGATTTGACTTACTCGAACAGGAAAAACTTTTGAAAATGCATGTAATTGAGTATTTCGAAAACGAGAGCGCACTCTAAAACCAATCTAATGGCATGTTTCCTGACCAATCAACAGCAATTTCCTGAAGGATGAATATTTTTAATTAGAAAATGGGTAAATTCTCAACCCATTTTTACGTATTAAGTGATTAAACGAGTACTCAAATGGTAACAAGGCCTCCAGAAAATAATGGTTTCGAACTGATAGTCGACAAGCTAAAAGAGTTCAAAAAGAAGTATTATCTCAACACACTCCTCAAAGGAATAATTCTTTCTATCTCAATCTTGATTTCCGTTTTTCTAATTTTCAACACCCTGGAATTTACGTTAAGATTTAATTCCATGATCAGAGGGCTGTTCTTTTTCTCATTCCTGGTTGCTTTTACTCTTGTAATTTATTTCTGGGTAATTATCCCAATTAATAAATTATTCAGGAACGGTCAGCAAATTTCTGATGAAGAGGCAGCAAGACAAATTGGATCCTATTTTCCAAATATTTCAGATAAGCTACTGAATACCATTCAGTTACAAAAGATCAGCAGCGTTGATAACAGCTTAATTTTAGCGAGTATTGCACAAAGAACAAGTGAAATACGATTAGTGTCCTTTGCCGATGCAATCGATTTAAGACAAAATAAAAAATTTCTAAAATTCCTGGCAGGACCTGCATTAGCGCTTTTTATCCTTATGATTTTCGTACCTCAAATGCTCACCGAGAGCACGACGAGAATTATCAGATATAAAGAAGCATTTTTACCTGAAGCACCCTTTAAATTTAAAATACTTAACGATCAGCTTCTTGGCTTTAAGAATGAAGACTATACTTTGAATTTGGGATTTGAGGGCCATTTCATGCCTGATCAGGCCTATATGAATCTTAATGGTAGAAAAATGAAAATGAAGAAAGGTTCAGATGGCCTTTTTTCATATACGTTTAAAAAATTACAATCCTCGGCGGATATGTCATTCGAAGCCGCGGGATTTAATTCTGATGACTACCACATAAAAGTCGTTTCCCGACCTAATCTAAAGGGCTTCAATGTTTACCTGGTTTATCCTTCTTATGTTAATAAAGAAAATGAAAGACTTAACAATGTCGGCAACTTGCAAATTGTCGAAGGAACCAAAGTCAAATGGCAAATAAGCACAATCGAAGCTGATAGCATGTCATTTAAATTTGAAAGTGATGATTTTCTTTCCAATACTACATTGGTTGATAATCAACTTTTTGAAATTGAAAGAAAGATCCTGGAATCTGATAATTACTCGATTCACCTAACTAATAAATACAGTGACAACCGAGAAAATATCAACTATCACATTGATGCAAAAAAGGATGAGCATCCGACAATAAATCTAGACCAGCTACAAGATACCGTGCTATTCAGTTATGTGATATTAGGTGGTGCTATCAGCGACGATTACGGGTTAACACAATTGCAAGTAAATTATAAGATTGTGCAAGGTTCAAAGGAATCAGAAATGCGAAGATTTAATCTGCCAATCCAGTCTCCAATTTCACAGGGATTCTTTCATCATTGGCCCCTTGACAGCCTTGGACTAAATGAGGGAGATCAGGTTAAATACGCGCTACAAGTTTGGGATAACGATGGCATTAACGGAAGGAAATCCACCCAAACCGGATTTTATAGTATTAATATACCTACGAAAAAAGAAGTTCGGGAAAAGCTAGAAAAAGAGTCACAAGGCACTCATAATCAAATAGATAACTCGTTGGAAAAAACCCGTGAACTCCAGGAAAAACTGAAAAGTCTTGAAGAACGGTTAAAGACCAAAAAAAATCTCGAATGGCAGGATGAGCGCCTAATAGAAGAGTTACTCAAAGAGAAAGAAGAACTGAACAAAGAAATCGAAAAACTCCAGGAAAAGAATGAATCCAATCGTCAACAAAGAGAACGATTTACAAAACAGGACGAGAAAATTGCCGAAAAGATGCAGCAACTGCAGGAGTTAATGGACGAACTCATGGATGAAGAGACCAAAAAACTTTACGAAGAACTTAAGAAACTTCTTGAAGAAAAAAGAGGACTCAATGAGGTTCAAGAAGCCATTGAAAATATAAGAAACAAGGAAGAAACACTTGAAAAGGAATTAGAGAGAACTCTAGAACTATTCAAGAGGATGAAGATGGAGTATAAAATGGAAGAGGTTATCAATGACCTGGAGGAACTTGCGGTGCAACAGGAAGAACTCGCCAATGAGACACTAGAAGAACAAAATTCAAATGAAGATCTCTCCGAAACTCAGGAAGACCTCATGGAGGAGTTTGATCAAATTGAGCAAGATATGGAGGACATAAATGAACTAAATCAGGAACTAAAAAACCCTGAACCAATTCAGGATACCTCCGAAGAACAAAGTGACATAAAGCAAGATCAACAGAAAAGCAAAGAAGCAATTGATGAGAACAAACGTCAAAATTCGAATCAATCGCAAAAGAGCGCTGCTGAAAAAATGAAGAAACTATCTGCACAGATGCAGGAAATGCAGGCAGGCATGGAGATGGAGATGATGCAAGTGAACCTCGACAACCTTCGGAATATCGTTGATAATCTGGTGACATTGTCATTTGATCAGGAAGAATTAATGAATGATTTCAGGGAGGTAAACCAAAGTGATCCTCGGTTTATCGAGCTCTCTCAGAATCAACTTAAACTTAAGGATGACGCTAAAATAATCGAAGATAGCCTGCGATCTCTCGCAAGTAGAGTGTTTCAAATTGCTTCGTTTGTTACCAGAGAAGTAGACGACATGAACAAGCATATAAACGAAAGTATTGAATCGTTAAGGGACCGGAATAAAGCCCAGTCAATCAGTAAGCAACAATTTGCGATGACCTCGATGAACAACCTGGCATTGTTGCTGGATGATGTACTTCAAAATATGCAGCAAATGATGGCTGATGCAATGGGTAACCCAAAAGCCGGCCAGAAGAAGGGACAAAAGAACATGCCGGGCATGAGCGAATTGCAGCAGCAATTGAATAGAAAAATTGAGGAATTGAAGCGAAGTGGCAATCCCGGAAGAGAAATGTCTGAAGAATTAGCAAAAATGGCGGCTCAGCAAGAATTGATAAGGCAGTCAATTGAAGAAATGCAAAGAAAATTAGATCAATTGAACAATGAGAAGGGAGAAAATGGTGGAGGTAGTAAAATTAGTGACGTCATTCAGAAAATGGAGCAAACTGAACTTGATTTGGTAAATAAGCAGCTTACGGATCAAATGATACGCAGGCAACGGGACATTCTTACTAGATTACTTGAATCTGAAAAAGCCTTGAGGGAACGAGAGCTTGACGACGAAAGAGAGGGTGAAAGGGCAAATGATTACGAAACAATATTCCCATCAGCAATGGATGAATATTTGAAAGCAAAGGAAAAAGAAATAGAATTATTAAAAACTATACCCCCAAAGTTAAATCCTTATTATAAAAAAGAAGTAAATGATTACTTTAGGCGGCTTGGAAGTCAATGATTTGAGTTTATGACAGTAGTAAATATCAATAGGATTAAGATACCATCCCTAAAGGAGAACATCAGGATTGTCGAAAGTTTCATTGACAATGCCAAAGATAGCAATAGGCTCAATGATGACATATATGGTAACATCATGGTAGCTGTAACGGAATCCGTGAATAATGCCATCAAACATGGCAATGGGGAAAACAAAGAAAAGAATGTTTGGTTGAGTTTGTCCTATGAAGGCAAGATGATAAAGTTTGTCGTTGAAGACGAAGGCATTGGGTTTGATTATAAAAACCTCCCTGATCCCACAGCTCCGGAGAATATTGACAAACCTGATGGGCGGGGCATCTTTTTAATGAAACATTTGTCAGATGAAGTCAATTTCAGGGATGAGGGGAAGGTAGTTGAATTATGCTTTTACCTTGATTAATGTCCAAAATTCATTTTTTCTATGAAGAGGTCTCTTTCCGTTTAGAACATAAGAAAATCATTCGTCATTGGATAGAAAGCATAATTCTGTCACATAATAAGGTCCTCCAGTCAATTAATTATATTTTTTGCTCAGACGATTATTTATTCGAACTGAATCGGAAGTACCTCTATCATGATACATTAACCGATATTCTCACATTCGACAATTCAAATGATCCAAATGTGATCGAGGGGGATATCTTTATCAGCACGGATAGGGTCAGCGAAAATTCAATTGATTTGGGCTACCTCTTCGAAAAAGAGCTTCATCGTGTGATGATACATGGGATATTGCACCTCATGGGCTACTCTGACAAAACAAAAGATCAGAAATCAGTTATGAGAGAAAACGAGGATGCTTCCCTATCTTTGCTGCCGTTTTAATGTTCCACGTGGAACCTCCAGTGTTAAGATAATTTAGTTCCACGTGAAACTTCCTTGATGTGTTTCCAGAATATGATGTAATTGTGGTGGGCGCCGGTCATGCCGGTTGCGAGGCAGCTGCTGCTGCTGCTAATATGGGATCCAAGGTCATGCTTGTGACCATGAATATGCAGACTATTGCCCAAATGTCATGCAACCCAGCGATGGGCGGTATCGCGAAAGGGCAAATTGTAAGAGAAATAGATGCGCTCGGAGGATATTCAGGAATCATTTCCGATGAGTCCATGATCCAATTTCGGATGCTCAATTTATCCAAAGGTCCTGCAATGTGGAGCCCCAGAACACAAAATGATAGAATGAAATTCGCCGAAAAATGGAGGCTCGCACTTGAAAGAATTTCTAATCTTGATTTTTGGCAAGAAATGGTCAATGGGATAATAGTTAAGGATGGGAAGGCATGTGGGGTTATTACCGGCATGGGACTTAAGATCCTGTCAAAGACAGTTATTCTTACGAATGGTACTTTTCTTAATGGAGTAATTCATATTGGGGAAAAGCAGTTTGGGGGCGGAAGAACTGGCGAGAAAGCAGCAACAGGGATTACAGAGCAGCTAATTGAATTGGGTTTTGAGTCTGGGAGAATGAAAACTGGTACTCCCCCAAGGGTTGATGGAAGAAGTTTGAACTATCATGTCATGGAAGAACAACCAGGTGATGAAAATCCCTGGAAGTTTTCTTATTCTAATACGGCTCCCCTGACAAACCAACGAAGCTGCCATATAACATATACAAATACTCAGGTTCATAAAGTGCTCGAAAAGGGCTTTGATCAATCCCCCATGTTCACAGGCAGAATCAAAGGTATTGGACCAAGGTATTGTCCATCTATTGAGGATAAAATCAACCGGTTTTCTGAGAGGGATCGCCATCAGATTTTCGTTGAGCCGGAAGGTTGGAATACAGTAGAGGTTTATGTTAATGGATTCTCTACATCCTTGCCTGAAAACATTCAAAATGAAGCGCTTCGGCTTATTCCAGGGTTCGAAAACGTAAAAATGTTCAGGCCTGGGTATGCAATTGAATATGACTATTTCCCGCCAACACAACTGAGCGCTTCTCTGGAGACGCATCTTATCAAAAACCTTTATTTCGCAGGCCAAATAAATGGTACAACCGGATATGAAGAAGCAGCGTGTCAGGGATTAATGGCTGGGATAAACGCCCATCGCAATGTTCATAACCTCAATGCATTTATTTTACAACGGTCTCAGGCCTATATCGGTGTTTTAATAGATGATCTTATAAATAAAGGTACCAACGAGCCTTATCGCATGTTTACCTCCCGGGCTGAGTTTAGGATCTTGTTGAGGCAGGATAACGCTGATATTCGCCTTACTGAACTTGGGCACAGCATTGGTTTGGCAGATGATAATCGATTAGAAGCAACTTTGGATAAAAAGCTTGAAACAAAGGAAGTAATTGAGTTACTTCATAATTTCAAAGTATCACCGGAAAGCATTAATGACAATCTGGAGAATGTCCAAACTGCTACCATTCGGGAAAAAGTCTCCTGTCACAAGCTTATAAAGCGGCCTCGGCTTTCAATCAAAATATTAAGATCCATGAGCAAAGAACTGAATAAACTGTGCCTCAAATATTCAGATGAAGTACTGGAACAGGCAGAAATTCAGATTAAATATGAAACTTATATTGATAAGGAAGAAAAGTTAGTTGTAAAGATTGCAGGCTTTGAGAACCACAAAATTCCGATGGTGTTAGATTATTCAAAAGTTCATGCGCTGTCATCGGAAGCAGTTGAAAAACTTAACAAAGTACGTCCAGAAACTATAGGGCAAGCCTCTAGGATTAGTGGTGTATCTCCTGCAGATATTTCAATTATTATGGTTTATCTCGGCAAATAAAGATGTATGAGAAACTAAAAGAATGCCCCGTTTGTAAGCACGAGGAGTTCTCTAATTTTTTAATTTGTTCAGATCACTTACTTACTGACGAAAGTTTTGCTATCGTACAATGTGCCAATTGTGGTTTAAAATTCACTAACCCGAGACCTACGCCTGATAATATTGATAGGTACTATCAATCCAATGAATACGCTTCCCATCAATCAAAAAGCCTCACTTTAACAGATCACATTTATAATCTTGTTAGAAAATTTACGCTCAAAAAGAAACTTGGATTAGTTAACAGCGTAGCTGAACAGAGAGGTAACCTGTTGGATGTCGGTTGTGGAACAGGCCTTTTTCTAAAAACGTGTAAAGCCGGCGGGTGGGAAACTACAGGTGTTGAGACAAATGTAAAAGCAAGAACGATTGCCATCTCTAACAATTGTGGCGAAATCCATGACCATGTTGCGAATCTTCAGGGGAAAATGAAATTTCGAATAATCACCCTATGGCATGTGTTAGAACACCTCCATGATCTTAACGGTTCAATGGAGCTCTTTAGAAGACTTTTAAAGAAAGATGGCAAGCTTATTATAGCAGTACCAAACAGCAATTCGTGGGATTGTCATCACTATGGGGACATGTGGGGAGCATATGATGTTCCGCGTCACCTCTACCATTTTAATCAATTGACTATCAACTACTTAGCCAAACAATGTAAATTCAGAGTTCAACATGTCGTTCCTATGAAACTTGATGCATTTTATGTTAGTTTGCTCAGTGAAAAATATCTCCATGGATCAAATAGGTTCATACGTGCTATCAAGAGTGGATTGAAATCGAATCAATGGGCAAAGCGCAATCAAAACAATTATTCCAGTCTCATTTATATTCTTTCAAAAAAATAAGAACGCTATTTCTTCCGGTTTTTGGAGTTATTCTCTATGGTTCCTTCCTTTTTTCCTGTGCCAACAAGGGGACGCTCACCGGGGGTGAAAAAGATACCATACCACCGACATTAATTTCATCATTTCCAATTCAGGAAACTTTGAATTTTGATGGTACTGAAATAATATTGACGTTCGATGAGCGAATTCAAGCTTTGCAATTGCAACGAAAATTATTGATCACACCGTTTTCGGATGTTAAATACAAGGTGAAAGCCGACAAAAATGTATTGCAACTCAACTTCGAAGAACCATTTGCAGACAGTACTACTTACACCATCAATTTTGCGGACGGTGTAACTGACGTCACAGAAAACAATCCCGTTTTAAACCTGTCCCTGGCATTTAGTACTGGTGATGTAATCGATTCTCTTTTCATTTTTGGTAAGGTTATAAATCTTATGACAAACCTACCTCCAGAAGTTGCTGGCATCTCGCTCTATCCCGCAAATGATACACTTGACATATTTTCAGGTAAACCATATTATTTTACTTACTCAGACGAAAAAGGTGCTTTCAGAATTAATAATATGAAAAATGGGGAGTACCGTATTTATGCTTTCATTGATGAAAACAACAATTTTCTAAACGAATCCGGCCAAGAGCCTCATGGATTCCTGCCCGATACTTTCAATCTTTCCGACTTCTCAGACTCACTCACAATCAAATTATACCAACAAGACGTTCAGGAATTAAAATTGGTCAATAGCCGGGCTTTGGGCTCTCACTTCGATGTCAGATTTAATAAGCCAATTGTGTCATATTCTTTATCAACTCTTGATTCCTCGTCTTCAAGTCTTAAAACACACATAACACCAGATAGTCTCATTCTGAGATTCTATAACTCCAAAATCCCTCTGGTCGATAGTGCGGCTTATATCGTTCATGCGGTTGACAAAGTAGGAAATTTTTCCAATGACACTGTCTACGCTAAATTCACCGATAGGGAAATAAAATTCGAAGCCTTAAAATTAAACGTAAGTCCCCCGGATAAAGCCCAAGTTCTGGATCAGATAATGCTCAATTTCACTTTCAATAAACCCATTAATTATTTCAATGGTGACAGCCTTCTTGTGAAATACGATACATTAAGAACTGATCGTTTAGATTCCATAACAGATTTGACCTGGAATAATACTAAAACCGAATTAACTGCAATATTGATTCCCGATCGTCAATATCTCATTGATTTAGAGGCCCTAAATAAATTAAGATCCGATAGCATAAAAATTTTACAGGACTCTTTAAAAGTTCTCGGCATAGTAGATACAACAAGTCTTGTTGGTACACCAAAAGGAAGTTCCAAAGACACGGCCAAACCCCTTCAGACCAATCGTTTAAGACTCTATTTAGGAAAGGGAGCTTTTATCTCAATTGAAAATGATTCCTCCAAACTCATTAATTATATCTACTCCTACAGAGAGCCGGAGAAATATGGCAAAATCAGCGGTATTGTTCAAACCGCATCAACCAGTTTTTTCATCCAATTGATTGACCAAAAGTTCAAAGTGATAGACGAAGTTTATAATCAAAAGAATTATCAATTCGAATTCGTTCCTCCTGGCAAATACAAAATTCGCGTCTTAATTGATTCTAATTTAGACGGTCAA
The DNA here is from genome assembly GCA_027592755.1 of Bacteroidota bacterium. Taxonomy (GTDB): domain Bacteria; phylum Bacteroidota; class Bacteroidia; order Cytophagales; family Cyclobacteriaceae; genus JAJCYL01. Next base: position 50,657 of record JAQCLE010000003.1, read on the forward strand.
TGGTCGGCTGGAAATGTTAGAGAATGGAAATCCCCCGAACCAATTTATTTTTTTCCAGAGTTCATTGAATTGAGGGAAAACTGGGAGATAAACGAGATAAACCTGAACATAGAAAACATCGTTGATAAACTGTGAAATTAAACTCCTGAAGAAGTTTAAAACTTAGTGAAGTAGATTAAATGAATAGATTAAATGAATTACAAGATTCTTCATGTTAATCAATCGAAGGTTATGAACTTTTTAGTAAGAAAATGATTTAGATCTGTGATTTATTAACAATCTGGTCCAATTTATGGATAAGTTTATAAAACACTGATAATCAATATATTATAAATAATATTGATGTTAATATTTAACTATTTATCCAAATCTAATTAACATAATACTTAAATTGATTCATATGTCTTGCATTATCAACATATTCACAGCCCTAATAAATAATAATAATTAAATTATAGATTAATATTTTTATTATACATCAATGTAAAATGTGTATAACCGTTCCCGAATGAATTGTATTAAGTCATATCTTTTTTTATTCATAATAATAAATTCATTGAATTCGTTTGCTCAAAATGCTGGACAAATTCAACTCGCTAACGAATATTACCTCATGGGTGAATTAGAAAAGGCCATCGATATTTATAGTGAACTGGCAAAGGATTCTAAGAATGTTCCACTTATTCATAGTAATTATTTTAACCTATTGATAAATGCGGAAGAGTATAAAGAGGCTGAAAAATATATTCGAAATATTATAAAACAATTCAAGGATAACCTCTATTACAAGATTGATTATGGAATATTAATGTTGGCCCAGGGTAATGACTCAGAGGCAAATAAACAGTTTGCAACAATAATTGAAGAGATCAAGGAGGATCAATATCGGTTGAGAATAACTGCGCAATATTTGGTCCAGAAACAATTACGGGAATGGGCACTTACTGCGTATCTGGACGGAAGGAAAGCAAACGATAATCCCTGGGCTTATTCTCTTGAGTTGGCAAATATCTACCGCCTGATTAACAAGAAAGATAAAATGGTTGAAGAGTATTTAAATTATGTTAACCAGAATCCAGCCAACATCAGCTATGTAAAAAATATTCTTCAAAATTTACTGGCTGAACCTGCGGATTTAGTAAGTCTCGAAAATATTTTGATACAAAAGGTTCAGAAATTTCCAAACGAGAATATTTATTCAGACTTACTCATTTGGGTGAACCTTCAACAAAAGAATTTTTTTGGAGCTTTTATTCAAGCAAGGGCTGTTGATAAAAAATCAAAAGCTGAAGGAACGGGTGTCTTGGAAATTGGAATGATTGCTCTAAAAAATAGCGCCTATGAGGATGCGATTGAGATATTTAACTACGTTATTAAAAATCATCCAAAGTCAATTAATTACTCTATTGCGAGACGACTTGTAATTCAGGCAAGGGAAGGAATGGTAAAAAATACGTTTCCAATTGATGAATTGGAAATTCGGAAGCTTATCACGGAGTATGAAAATTTGATTTCTGAACTTGGCGTTAATTCGAATACAGTAGAAGCCATGCGAAACAAAGCCCTACTCCACGCATTTTATCTCGATGAGAAGGACTCCGCTATAAATATTCTCAATAGGATTATTGATATGCCAAGAGTAAATGTCGGTATCAAAGCAAAAAGCAAACTCGATTTAGGAGATATCTACATTCTGACCGGAGAATCGTGGGAGTCAACATTGTTGTATTCTCAGGTTGAAAAAACAAACAAAGAGCAGCCCATCGGATACGAGGCTAAATTAAAAAACGCAAAACTGAGTTATTATAATGGAGACTTTGAACTTGCCAAGGCCCACCTCGACGTATTAAAAGAAGCAACGACAAGAGAAATTTCCAATGATGCAATCGATTTAAGTTTGCTTATTCACGACAATACGTTTCTTGACTCGACGGATGCCATAATGAAGCAATATTCATACGTTGAGTTGCTTCTTTTCCAGAATAAGAAAAATGAAGCACTGGATTCCTTGGATCAAATGTTGAAGAGTTATCCCGATCACAGTCTTGTGGACGAAATTTATTTCCTTTCAGCTAAAATCAATCGTCAGATAGGTTCATTTGAAACGGCCATTCAATATCTCGGAAAAATTGATGAAAGTTATGCAGAGGACATTCTGGGCGACGATGCATTATTCATGATGGCTCTTATTTATGAAAATGACCTGAAAATGAAAGATAAGGCCCGGGAGATTTATCAAAACTTTCTGACGAAATATCCAGGGAGTGTCTTTATCGCCGAAGCAAGAAAGCATTTTAGGACTCTTCGGGGCGATACTATTTAGTTGTGGCCAATCCGAAAAAGCTCCCGAAGCTTGGCATTGAAATCATCCGAATTTAAAAGAAGCGTTTCAGTCCTCTTACCTTTAACTGTTTCGATTAGTTTGATATCCGTTAGCGATACCCTGCCATCAGGTGTAGCTATTGAACATATCTTTTTTTGATAAAAATGTGATTCTTCAGATGTTTGATGCCATTTACACCTCGGCATAAACTCGATAAACTGTTTTATCGTATCGATAAAAATATACTCTTTTTTGAATTCGCTGCAATCTGCTGAACTTGTCAATATGAACTCATCATTTGGTAATGAGAGGAGCTTGAAATATTTGGTGTAATCAACCTGTAAGATATCGGGAGTCAATTTTTTTGGTTCCAGGAATAATTCTCCGAATCCAACATCAGCCAGGTACTTCACATTGTCTATATCGACAATAAGAGCCATATGGTCATAATCCGAACCCTGGGTTCCTTTTTCATTAAAAACACGTGCACTTATAAGATAACATTTAAAACCAAGGTTTAACAGGAGGCTGTAAAACAGCCCATTGAGCTCATAGCAAAACCCTCCCCTCTTGTTGACTATGACTTTGTTATAAATTTTATCAATGTCCAGAATAATTTCTCGGTGCCAATGAATGTCCAGGTTCTCAAAGGGAATTGAGAGGAGATGGTGCTTGTGAAGTTTTTTCAGGTATCCCAAAGTGGGATGAGAAGGAGCTTCATATTTGATGCGTCTTAAATATCTTTCAACATCAATCTTTGGTACTTTTTGCTTGCGCTTAAAATTGTGTGGTGCTGGAGGCAAGATACTAAAATTTACAATCCAATAAGATCAACGGAGACATCAGAGTACAAAATATACCAATATCTATATTCAAAATTATGCTAAAGTGATCTTGTCCTTATTCTTCACTTTGGCATATCCATCAAGAACAAGCTTACCGGTCGCTGTATCGTATATTCGGGTTTGGATAGAAGCAATGTGTTTTCCTTCTATAACCTCAGTTACCTCAAGTACGGCTCGATATTCCTGATCAGGATAAACGGGACGTTTAAATTCCAGATTTTGACCCAGGTAAATTGTACCGGCTCCAGGAAATTCCATACCGATAATTTGAGAGAATATGCTGATTGTTAAAACCCCATGGACTATTGGCTTTCCAAACGAACTTTTACCTGCATATTCCGGATTGATATGCAATGGATTTTTGTCCCCGGATAGTTCAGCGAATTGATCAATTTGTCGTTGGGAAAAAGAAAACAATTTTTCGAAATAGTCTCCTAATTTAAGCATTATATGATGATGTTTAGGATGTGTAACATTAGGCTTAGAATTTATTATTAAATGATAAAATCAAAAAAATGGCGTTTCCCCTTTAATGAGCTAAAATAACTTTTAAGTCAATTCCTTATATCGGAAACAATCGGTGACATGGTCGTTGACCATACCAATTGCCTGCATGTGTGCATACATAATGGTACTCCCAACAAATTTGAAACCCCGCTTTTTCAAATCTTTGGAAAGGGTATCAGATTCTTTTGATGTTGCCGGAATCTCCTGGTCCATCTTCCATTCATTAATGAGTGGCTTACCGCCAACAAATGACCATATATATTTATCAAAAGTTCCGAACTCCTCCCTTACCTTAATGAACGCCTTTGCATTGGTGATAGCAGAATTAACTTTTAGCTTATTCCGAATGATGCCTTTATCTTGAAGCAGTTGATCAATTTTTTTCTGATTGAATTTAGCCACTGCCTCAAAGTCGAATTTAGAAAAGGCATTCCGATAGCCATTCCGACGCTTAAGAATGGTACTCCAACTTAAGCCAGCTTGTGCACCTTCAAGAATCAAAAATTCGAATTGTTTCTTATCATCATGAATTGGGACACCCCATTCCTCATCATGATATTTCACATATTCCGGGAAACTATTTTCGCACCAGCGACAACGTTTCATTATAGTAGCTTTATTTTTAGTCTAATCTTTTATCACATAAAGAAAGTTTAAATTTATTACGATTTGATCATATTTGTTTGTTAATGCATAAGCATTAATCTTTTCATTCCATATGAGATATTTTCTCTTATTTTTTGTTTTACTTTTCTCGGCGAGGGCAATATGCCAGGTTGAAATCCCGAATCTCCCTGATAACAATCTTCTGGATTACACCAATTCTATTCCTCCGGACCTGATGTCAAGTCGGTCAGTTGTATTTATTGATTTTCCTGATATCAAGGGAAATGTCGCTTTACGTGGCGATTGGAAGGGTTTCGGCCGCAAAGTACATGAGGAATTTAAACGAATTGGCATTGATGCCGTCGCCTACTATCACTTGTCTGATTTTTATAGTGGAGTTGATGCTACAATAGGTTTCATGAAACTTGTTAAAACCCGAAATATTGAAAACCTTATTTTCATAAGCCAGGCCAACAATGCATTGGGTACTGAGATTGAAATAATTATTGTCCCAAACCAAGCACCCGATAGGTTGTTGATTCCAAATCAAAAGGCTTATAGGTTACAGGGGACCGAGTTAAGAACCTTGACTCAAAAGCTTGGCCGGGATATTTATCGGGCCAACCTAGTAAATAAGAATTTTCTAATAATAGACCAACCAGAGTTTTTTACTGATACCGATGTTGTTAAAGGCCGGCGTTATGAGACTTTTTCAAGAGATTTAAATGTAGGGAAACTTGCCGTTCCTCTTTTTTCGAAATACACTTTCCCAACGGGTATGGATTCAAGTGACTTAAAAGCCGATAAGGTCAGGATAATTCAGGATTACAATGCTGCCATTGATAGGCTCAATTACAAATTGGGGTTAATTATGGAAAACTATCCTTACAAATATGAGCTCGTTGATTATTCGGTAGGTGAAGATCATTTGTACAGAAGAGAGTTCTCTTATGTTTTGATGTACCTGCATGCTCCTGGGAGAAATATTCGTGAACTTCTGAATTATGAGATTGATTATACGGAGACAGATTACATTACACTTAAAACAATTATGGATGAGGTCACTACTTTGGAGCAAATCTCAGTTAATGCTCCGGTTTATAAGTATTACATGAAACAATTGGTGAATAAGGAAATTTATATGGGTACCCAATGGGACGCAGACCTGACCTGGGAGGGTGCCTTGCTAAATCACATTAACAATTTTAAACAGGCTTTGGAAGACGAAAATAATTGAGAATCTAAAATCGTCTTCAAATGGAAAAAAAGTGGATTTACCCCAAGCCCGCCGATAAGGAAAGGGTTTGGCATCTTGCAAAAGCGATTAACATCGACCCTTTGTTGGCCGAGTTATTGGTACGACGAAAAATAGAGTCGTTTGATCAGGCTCGTGATTTCTTCAGGCCCAATCTGGAGCATCTTCATGATCCGTTTCTCCTTGTCGACATGGGCAAAGCAGTTGAAAGGTTAAACGAAGCACTTTTTAAAAAGGAAAAAGTACTTATCTATGGGGATTATGATGTCGATGGTACAACCGCAATTGCGCTTGTGTATCAATTTTTACGAGATCATGGACATGATTCAGTTTCGTATTATGTTCCCGACAGGTATGAGGAGGGATACGGTATTTCAGAGAAAGGAATTAGATGGGCTGCCGAGAATAGCTTCACCCTGGTAATCGCTCTTGATTGTGGCATAAAGGCCTTTAACAATGCCTCATTAGCAAAGAATCTTGGAATTGATCTGATAATCTGTGACCATCATTTGCCGGGAGATCATTTGCCTGATGCTTTCGCCATCCTGGATCCAAAAAGAACAGACTGCAATTATCCATTTGATGGTTTGAGTGGTTGTGGAGTCGGGTTCAAATTTTTGCAAGCATTTTGTCAACAAAATACAATAGACCTGAAAGAACTCTATCAATACCTCGATCTTGTTGCCGTCAGTATTGCCTCAGATTTAGTTCCTATCATTGATGAAAACAGGATTATGACTTTTTTTGGTCTTCAGAAACTGACTCAGGCACCATCAGTTGGTCTTAAAGCGTTGAAAAAAATCAGTGGAATTACCGGCGTTGTCGACATTCAATCAATTGTATTTGGCATTGGACCCAGGATAAATGCAGCCGGGCGAATTGACCATGCAAAAGATGCTGTGAAATTATTGGTCGCAACCAATGATTTAGAGGCAGAGGCAATCGCAGTTATAGTGAATAAAAATAATACAAGGCGTAAGGATTTTGATAAAGACATAACATTAGAGGCCTTGGAGGAGATTGAAGATGACAATCTTCAATACGCGAAGAGTACAGTATTATTCAATAAAAATTGGCATAAAGGAGTAATTGGGATTGTTGCTTCTCGGTGCATTGAAAAATACTATCGACCTACCATTATTTTGACCGAATCAAATGGAAAAGCTACCGGATCGGCAAGGTCCGTTGCGGGATTTGATGTTTATGAAGCCATTGCCGCTTGTTCAGATTTGCTGGATCAATACGGAGGGCATCGTTTTGCAGCAGGACTAACAATGCCGTTGGAGAACATTGAAGACTTTAAAGAAAAATTTGAGGAAGTGGTAAGCGCAGTAATAACCGAAGACATACTTACGCCTAAAATCAATATAGACCTCAAAATCCATTTGGATTCACTTGGATTTAAATTTAATAGCGTACTTCAGCAGATGTCTCCATTTGGCCCCGGGAATATGGAACCAATTTTTGCTTCGGATGATTTAGTCTTGGTAGGGGAACCAAGAATTATGAAAGAGTTACATATGAAATTCTTTATCAGGCAAAAAGACAGTAAGAAATCTTTTGAAGTCATCGCATTTAACCAGGCTCATTTGGCGAAGGATATCAAAGAACACAGCTTTAAACTAGCTTATAATCTCCAAAAAACAACTTATATGGGTGAGACAGCATTACAATTGAATGCAAAAGACATTCTATTGAATGATTAGATTTGCGGACTATGTTATTGAAAGCTGAAGCACTTGTAAAGAAATACAAAGGGAGAAAGGTCGTAGATGACGTTAGCGTTGAGGTTAAGCAAGGCGAAATTGTTGGCTTGCTTGGCCCAAATGGTGCGGGGAAAACTACTTCATTCTACATGATTGTTGGATTAATCAAACCCAATGAAGGCCGAATTTTTCTTGATCGTGAGGAATTAACGCATTTGCCTATGTACCGTAGGGCCAAACTTGGAATAGGATACCTGGCGCAAGAGGCGTCGGTATTTCGGAAACTCACAGTTGAAGAAAACCTGATGGCCGTTTTAGAAATGACAAAACTTCCCAAAAGTGTTCAACGAGAAAAAATGGAGTCGCTCCTGGAGGAATTCGGTCTTACCCATGTTCGTAAGAATCTAGGGATGGTGTTATCCGGTGGGGAAAGGCGTCGGACAGAAATAGCAAGGGCTTTGGCTGTCGATCCAAAATTCGTACTTCTGGATGAGCCATTTGCAGGAGTTGATCCTATTGCGGTGGAAGAAATTCAAACAATAGTTGCCAAATTAAAGACCAAAAACATTGGCATCCTTATTACAGACCATAACGTAAATGAGACCCTCTCAATCACTGACAGGGCCTACCTCATGTTTGAAGGGAAACTCTTGAAAGCCGGAACTGCTGAAGAATTGGCCGCAGATGAGCAAGTTCGACGGGTTTATCTGGGGAAAAATTTTCAACTGCGTAGGAAAGATCTCGTGTCAGAGATTCAAAAATGAACTTACCCTTCTTTATTGCCCGCCGATATTTTTTTTCAACAAGAAAAAAAACATTCATTAATGTTATTTCAATTATTTCAATTATAGGGGTATCGGTTGGTACTTGTGTTTTAATCATTGTGTTGTCGGTTTTCAATGGGCTTGAAGGGTTGATGAGATCATTGTTGGGATCGTTTGATGCCGAAATAAAGATTGAAGGCACATACGGCAAATCCTTTGAAGTGGATGATCGAATGTTGATCGATATCCGGAATGTAAAAGGGGTTGAAGTAGTTACCGAGGTGATTGAGGATAACGCCGTGGTGAAATACAAAGAAAATCAGGTTGTTGTAAGGTTAAAAGGCGTTGCGGATAATTTCATAAACCAGCAAAGAATGAATGACGCCATAGTTTATGGAGAATTGAAATTGCGGGAAGAAAATATTCCATTTGCTGTGATCGGCAGGGGTGTACAATATGCACTTTCTCTAAATCCTTCCAATGAAATGTATCCTTTGCAATTTTTTTATCCAAGAAACTCCAGAATGGTCTCGGCTGATCCATCAAAAATGTTGACCAGAAAGAATGTGTTATTAGGAGGAATTTTTGCTATTGAAAAGCAATACGATGAAAACTATGTAATAGTACCACTTTCATTTGCTCAGGAGCTTCTCGATTATGGTGAAAAGAGAACAGCACTGGAATTGAAATTGTCAGAAAATGCCAATGGAAGCGAAGTTCAGTCATCATTGTCCGAATTACTGGGGAGTAACTTCAAGGTTCTGAATGACGAGCAGCAACATGGCGATATCTACAAACTCATGCGAATTGAGAAGTTTTTTGTTTTCATAATTTTCTCAATCATACTTGGCATTGCTTCATTCAATATTTTTTTCAGCCTGACCATGCTGGCAATTGATAAGAAAAAAGATATTGCAGTCCTTTTTTCCATGGGAGCCACTCAAAGACTGGTTACAAGAATCTTTTTAGGTGAAGGAGCGATTATTGCAATTGGCGGCGCATCTATTGGTTTGGTTTTCGGGTTTCTTATCGTTTTTTTCCAGCAGGAGTATGGTCTTGTATCCATGGGGATGCAAACTTCCGTTTTAGCTGCTTATCCCGTGAAAATGAAAGTGTTGGATTTTGTATTTACAGCCATTACAATTGTTTTGATTACATTTCTTGCGTCCATCCGCCCGGCAATGGTTGCTGCCAAATCGGATATTCTTGCCGGCTTGATTGCCTGACTTTTTTATTGAAGACTAAATAAAGATGAATTTTCACATCTAATTCAATAAACCTTCAAGACTTTTTGATGGAGTCCATTTTTCCTTTGACTCGAACTAATATCTTTAGGGCAATTATTTAAAATTTTAATAATGGCATTAAGAGGCACTTTTAGCAGTCGGGCTGGTTTCATTGCAGCGGCGGCGGGATCGGCAGTTGGCCTAGGAAATATTTGGAAATTTCCTTTTGAGGTCGAACGGGGAGGAGGAGCTGCTTTTGTGGTGATGTATTTGGTTTTCGCTTTTTTACTATGCTTTCCTGTGATGGTTACGGAAATAGCTATTGGTCGAAAAACCAATAAAAATCCAGTGGCTGCTTTTGGAAGTTTAGGCTTCCCAAAATGGAACCTGATTGGGAAAGTTGGTACATTCTGTGGCGTATTGATACTCTCTTATTATAATATTGTGGCGGGTTGGGCCCTTGGGTATCTCATCGAAATGCTCATGGGGAATTTCGATATTGGAAATCAATTTTCACAAGCTCAGGTTGGTGCTGGTGAATATTACTATGCCGGGGATATTTTAAAAGTTGTCGTTTACAGTATCATTTTTATGTGGATGACCAGTTACGTTGTTGGTAAGGGAATATCTGGAGGAATTGAAAAAGCCGCCAAAGTTCTCATGCCAAGTTTGATAATAATGTTGTTTTGCATGGTAGGATATGCGCTAACCTTGCCTTATGCGATGGATGGGCTCAAATACTACCTGATTCCGGAATTTGGTGAAATCAATGCATCTTCAATAGGAGGAGCCCTACGGCAAGCATTTTTCTCTCTCTCTTTAGGAATGGGGACATTAATTACATATGGTAGCTACCTTTCCAAAAAGGAAAATATTGTCTCGGCTTCCGCATTAATAACACTGGCAGACGTTGCGATTGCGTTCATCGCCGGCCTTATGGTTTTTCCACTGATTGCATTTAATAATTCAGGAGATCTCACGAACCTTGTTTCCGGGCCAGGATTGTTATTTGTAAATCTACCCAATGCCTTCGGAAGTATGGGGCCAGGCATTGGTGTTGCGGTTGGATCTTTCTTTTTTCTATTGATTGCTTTTGCCGCCCTAACCTCAACCGTGTCTTTGCTGGAAGTGCCAGTTGCCTATGTTGTCGACGAATTAAAAGTAAAACGAAAAAAGGCGGTTTGGCTTGTTGCCGGTGTAATTTATTTGGTAGGAATTCCTTCCTTACTGGGAAATGGGGCTTCGGAATTTTTTACCTATGCGTTTAAATTACCGGCGTCTTCTGATTTTCTTTCTCTGGCGGCACAGCTATCGGATACTTTGTTGCTGCTCGGTGGATTTTTTATCGTGACTTTTACCGCCTATGTCTGGAAACGAGAAAATTTTAATGCTGAATTAGCACAAGGTTTTGATGGATTTGAAAATTCTCTTGTCAGCAAATTTCTCAATATTGCTATCAGCTACATTTGCCCTTTTTTGTTAGGGTTATTATTTATTGTTGTTCTTTTGAGTAACTTCTTTGGAATAAACCTTATTTAAAATCGCTTACAGTTAAGCTAAATTTAGACTATGGAAGAAAACCAGCTTTATCCTAATAGCCGATTCAAAAAGAAGCTCTATACAATTATTTTTAAAACTGATACTAAGGCGGGAAAAATATTTGATTTAATTGTTCTCTATGCCATTCTTCTGAGTGTAATGGCGGTAATGCTTGAGAGTGTTAAAAGCCTCGAAGAAAGTTTTGGTGAATATTTAACCATCATTGAATGGACTTTCACCATCCTCTTTACAATCGAATACTCAGCCCGGCTTTATGTAAGCGAAAAACCCCTCAAATATGCTTTAAGTTTTCTGGGATTGATTGACCTGTTCTCCATCGTACCCACTTACCTCACGCTTTTTGTAACCGGCACCCATTTTTTAGTGGTTATTAGAACCATCCGACTGCTTCGGGTGTTCAGGATTTTGAAACTTACCAGGTACATCAGTGAGGCTAAGGTTTTGGGCGATGCGTTGAAAGCCAGTCGCTATAAAATCCTCATTTTCATGCTATCGGTATTTAGTCTACAGATTATTTCCGGAACCATCATGTACCTCATTGAAGGGGCAGATAATGGATTTACCAGCATACCGCGTAGTATTTACTGGGCCATTGTAACCCTGACTACTGTCGGGTACGGAGATATAGCGCCCGTCACTGTTATTGGACAGGCTTTCGCGTCCCTTTTAATGATTACCGGATATGCGATTCTTGCCGTTCCAACAGGGATAATTACTTCAGAAATTACCAAAGAACATTTGAAAGGAAAGAAGTTCAAGGTATGTGAAAACTGCTTTCATGATGAGCATGATAAGGATGCTCCTTATTGTAAAATGTGCGGATCAAAGTTGGAATGGCGCACTTTTCAAGGGTAAACTATTCTAAACCGGATTGCTTATATATACTTCTTAAAGTCCCCGCAGGAACTTCATCAGATAACTGGTGTCCGGCAATTATTAAATTCCGGGGTATTGACGGTGTCGGTAAATCCGATGGCTGCCTTTTTGTCTTTTTAGATAACAGCCATTGGCCTTAATTAGCTTGATAACTTCTCGATACTTCATTCAACTTCCAACACCGACACTTCCACAGTTGGTTCCGGAGCTTTTAATCCATCTTCTTTAAACCTTCAATATATAGATTAATGGCTTCTATAATATTTAGCTCCACTTCTTTACGGTCACTTCCCGCAGAAGTACAGCCTGGTAAATCGGCACAAAGGCAGAATAGCCACCCTTGCTTTTTTCGTAGAGAACAACATATTTTTTCATAGTAATAAAATTACTAAGATTTATAATACACCTTCTCGCTTAACTCCGCCCAGCCATTAATCCCAGTTCGAAACGATTCATATGCTTCGTAGATCCTTTTCGCGCTCTCACTTGATTCCGTGAGTTCGGCTAAAACCTCATTGGTATAAATTTTCAAGTTAGCAAGAACCTCAGTTGGAAACGCTCGAGGAACAACACCCTCCTCCTTAAATTTCTTCACATAGATGCTGTTTTTAGACTCAAACTCTAGCCAAATCCAGGTATTAACCCGGGCGGAAGCCTGACGAATTATTGATTGCAAGTCGGAGGGCAACGAATAAAATTTGGGTTTGTTTATCAGGAGTTCTAAAATGGAGCCCGGTTCATGCCAGCCAGGGTAGTAATAATATTTAGCCACCCTGTGAAAACCCATGATATAATCATGGTAGGGGCCAATCCATTCTGTTGCATCTATTACCCCCCGCTCCAGGTTGGTGAAAATTTCACCGCCAGCGACCGTAACCGCAGTACCCCCGGCTTTGTTCAACACCTTTCCTCCCAGTCCCGGAATCCTCATTTTTAGGCCATCCAAATCCTGGATAGAATTGATCTCTTTATTGAACCACCCACCCATTTGTGCTCCGGTACTTCCGCAAACTATAGGCAACAAATCAAAGGGGGCATATATTTCTTCCCATAGTGTATTACCTCCACCATTGATGATCCATGCCATTGCCTGTTGTGTATTCATTCCAAATGGAACGGAGGCAAAAAACTGGCCCTCGGCAACTTTACCCGCCCAGTAATACCCTGCTCCGTGGCCTAGCTCAACGGCACCATTGCTAACAGCATCAAAAGTTTCGAGGGCTGGGATTAACTCACCTCCACCGTATACCTGGATTTTCATTCTTCCACCAGACATCTCTTCGATGATTTTTGAGAATAAATTGCATCCTTCACCAACAACAGGAAAATTTGGAGGCCAGGAAGTCACCATTTTCCACAAATAGTTTTTATTGAAGTTGATGTTCGGAGTGGCGATTTTCGATTCATTCTTAGGTGAACACCCTGCCATGGCTGATGTCCCTAAAGCAGCGAGAGCTCCAACTCTCAAAAAATTCCTTCTTTTGTTTGACATAAATTTTGGGTTTTAGCTGATTCCGTTATTCAGGTTTATGGAAATCCCTTTGCCGGGAAATTCTTTATAACCCCCAAACATAAGTATCAAAGATGCCAGATTTGTCGGCATGACCATATAATGGATACAAAGATTAACAAAAACTTCCTTTTGAAATTGCTCTAAATTTAGATGACAAATTGACTTTAAAGCGGATGAAACAGGATTATACTCCGCCATTATGTCTTATAAATTGTAAAATATGAAGATGGTAAGTGTTTTGATCAATGTTGATTAGCATTCAAACAAAGGAGCTATGAACTTGAATAACTATACCATAAAGGCACAGGAAGCGATCAACAAGTCGGTAGAAATTGCCATGGCTAATCAACAGCAGGCGGTTGAGCCAGGACATTTGCTTAAAGCCATACTTCTGGCAGATGAAAATGTGACGAACTTCCTGATTAAAAAATTAGGCATTAACAGCCAAATCATCGATTCAGGCCTTGAGAAGATTGTCAATTCTTATCCAAAGGTATCGGGTCAGCAACAATACTTATCAAACGATTCTAATCAAGTTTTACAAAAGGCGAATTCTTTCTTAAAGGAATTCAAGGATGAGTTCGTGGCCGTTGAGCACTTGATTTTAGCCATGGTCAATGGGAAAGATAAAGTAGGTGATTTACTTAAAGGAGTTGGTATTGACGAAAAGGATCTAAAATCAGCCATAAAAGAACTAAGGGGTGGCGATTCGGTTAAAGATCCAAACGCAGAATCCAAATACAGGTCATTGGAAAGATATTCGAAGAATTTGAACCAGATGGCCATGGATGGAAAAATTGACCCCGTAATTGGAAGAGATGACGAAATCAGAAGGGTGCTTCAAATCCTTTCAAGAAGAACTAAAAATAACCCTATTCTTTTGGGAGAACCAGGTGTCGGCAAAACCGCTATCGTTGAAGGGATGGCACAGCGGATTGTCGACGGGGACATCCCTGAAAACTTAAAATCAAAGACCCTGATTTCTCTGGACATGGGTCTTTTGGTTGCTGGAGCAAAATATAAAGGAGAGTTTGAAGAAAGGCTTAAATCAGTAATAAAAGAAGTGACTGATTCTGAAGGTGAAATAATCTTATTTATTGATGAGATACATACTTTAATTGGAGCTGGAGGTAGTGGTGAAGGTGCCATGGATGCAGCTAACCTATTGAAACCCGCTCTGGCCAGAGGTGAATTACATGCAATTGGCGCAACAACTCTAAAAGAGTATCAGAAATATGTGGAGAAAGACAAGGCGCTTGAAAGACGTTTTCAAACCGTAATGGTGAACGAACCTTCGGTGGAAGATTCGATTTCAATTCTGAGAGGGATCAAAGATAAGTACGAAGTTCATCATGGTGTTAGAATCAAAGATGACGCCGTGATTTCAGCAGTGGAGTTATCGAACCGTTACATTTCGGATCGTTTTTTACCAGATAAAGCCATTGACCTGATGGATGAAGCTGCATCAAAACTGCGTATCGAAATAGACAGCTTACCTGAAGAACTGGATGAGCTTCAAAGAAGGATTATGCAACTCGAAATTGAGAGAGAGGCGATTCGGAGGGAAAAAGACAAACAAAAAGAATCAATACTTTCTAAGGCCATTGCTGAATTAACCGAAGAAAAAAATATTCTGAAAGCCAAATGGGAAAATGAAAAAGGGGTAATCCAGGGAATTCAGACTGAAAAAGAAAGCATCGAAAGATATAAGCATGAAGCCGAACAGGCCGAACGATCTGGAGACTATGGTAGGGTAGCTGAAATCCGGTATGGTAAAATCACAGAAGCTGAGGAGAAACTTCAGAAATATCAAATGGAATTAAAGGAGATGCAGCAAGGAAGCCCCTTGTTGAAAGAAGAAGTTGATTCTGAAGATATCGCCGATGTTGTTGGAAAATGGACTGGTATTCCAGTGGCTAAAATGTTGCAAAGCGACAGAGAGAAATTATTACACCTGGAAGAAGAACTTTTGAAAAGAGTAGCAGGGCAGGAAGAAGCCATAGGTGCAATTTCCGATGCTGTAAGAAGAAGCCGAGCGGGTTTACAAGACCCCAAACGACCCATTGGATCTTTCATTTTTCTCGGAACAACAGGTGTTGGTAAAACTGAATTGGCCAAGACCCTTGCAGAATATTTGTTTAATGACGAAAACTCAATGGTCAGGATTGATATGTCTGAATACCAGGAGAGACATACAGTAAGTCGTTTGGTAGGAGCACCTCCCGGATATGTTGGGTATGATGAAGGCGGACAATTGACTGAAGCTGTTCGTCGCAAACCCTATTCGGTAATTTTATTGGATGAAATTGAAAAAGCACATCCCGATGTATTTAACATTTTGTTGCAAGTGCTTGACGATGGACGTTTAACAGACAATAAAGGCCGGGTGGCCAACTTCAAGAACACTATCATCATCATGACAACAAATATTGGGTCTCACCTGATTCAGGAAAGTTTTGAAAGAATGGATGAGTATAACCAGGAGGGTGTAATTGAAGAAACCAAAACACAGGTTTTTGAATTATTGAAAAAGGCAATGAGGCCTGAGTTTCTGAACAGGGTTGATGAAACTATCATGTTCAGACCACTTTCAAAAGGGGATATAAGAAAGATAGTCAGTATACAATTTAAATTGATAAGGAAGCGTTTAGAGGAAAGTGGCATCAAAATTGAAAGTAGCGATGAGGTGTTGGATAGGTTGGGAGAACTCGGTTTTGATCCTCAATTTGGAGCAAGACCATTGAAGCGGGTGATGCAGAAAGAAATCCTTAACAGGTTATCAAAAGAAATCCTGGCAGGGAAGTTCGAGAAGGAAGGAGTTATTGGTCTCACACTTAATGAGAATAGAGAAATAGAGTTTATGAACCTGGGTGAAATAAAGATTAAGTAGGTTGGTTTAGGTTGTTAAGTTTGGGTGGTTGAAAGGAGGCGGAGGCGCCTCCTTTCTTTTTTATATCCATCCAAATAAAAGTGAATATTGAACGTCACTAAAAACTACTTTAGACAAATGGGAGTAACTAACCGTCAACAGGAAAAACAAACAACACTGAGTCAGATCTAACCGCCGAGCCAAAAACACCTATTGCTCCTTCAATTTTGGTTTCGAGAAGGACGGGTTCAACAAAAGGGTTGATTCGAGCCTGCAATTGAAGGTCGAGTTGTTCATAAAATTCCGCAGAATTCCTGTCCAATGATTGAATGAAAATCCAGGTAGAATCGTTTTCAAGATACTCATAGGCCACTTCAGCTAGGATTTTCATTTGGCTGCCATCGACATTCTCATCCTTAAAAATATTTCTGCCCAGATCAGTAACCAGGAAGTCTTCCCCATCTGTGCAACTGTTTACAAGTACATCCAGCACATCAACATGCAATACCTCATTGTTGATCATGCGGTTCATTTGAAACCGATAAAAATTTCCAGGTCCTGATGCATCTTTAAAGATGATTTCCACACCGTCATGCCCGCCATAGATATCATTGAATGCAGCAACATATTCAACATATTCAATGGCAACCTTTGGTTGATTGATGGTAGTAGATGCCGTAAAGGTGTTTCCGTTTTGTGTCACAGTCAGATCATAAGGTTCACCGGATTCCACCAGTATATTACCCTGATAATAGGGGGTCCAACGACATCGGAATTTGTCAAATGTCGAATCAGGAGAAAGCACGTCAATCCCTGAAGGACCTGCGATGGTCACCTGGGCGTCGGGAACAAAAATTTCATTCGGCCGAACATTCGAGTTAAAAAAGGGCTGTGTGATATTGATAAAAATCCTTGGAGTTTCTCCAGGAAACAGAATGCCTTCAATAACCAGTTGTCCTGAGAAATTTTTAATCGGTTTTACCGTGACGTCTTTTTCACATGCGCTAAGAAGGGCGACGACTACAAAAGTTTTTGAAATATTTGACAGTTTCATGGGATCAGAATTTGACATTGTAGGAAATACTTGGGATAATGGGCAAAAGGGATACTTGTCTTGCCTTGGCGATATCAGTGACTGGGTCAATTTTAAAATAGACGAAGTAGGGATTTTTCCGGTTATAAACATTGTAAACTCCAATCACTAACTCGGCATCGTAGTACTTTCCGAATATTCTCCTCCTTCTTTTATAAATGGCAGAAAAATCAAGTCGATGATAACTGTTCAACCTATTATTGTTCCTTCCTCCGTAGATGTAATAATTCCCTTCATACAATGAGCCGCCATAATTCACATTTAACCTGCCAACCGGCAGCGTTTTGACCTGCCCTGTTGAATATCGGAATACTGAAGAAAGTGTCCATCTGTCATTGACTTCATAAACAGCAACAGCGGAAAACAAGTGCCTCCGGTCATATTGAAATGGAAATTTTTTCCCAAAATTCAGATCATTAAACTTCTGCTCTGTTTTAGATAAGGTGTAGGAAATCCAACCGGTTAATCTGCCTGCGTTCTTTTTTAGAAAAAACTCAAGACCGTTACTCCAACCCTTACCATACACCAGTGCAGTATCCACATCGAGGTTTTCAATCAATTGATTGCCCTCCGGGAAGAGCACTTGTTTTTTCATGGTTTTGTGATAAATCTCGATGCTGGCTTCATATTTATTTTCATCAAAGTTTCTGAAATAGCCAAGGGCTATCTGTTCTGACCACTGAGGTTTGGTTCTGTTAGTTGATGGAAGCCATATATCTGTCGGAACCGAAGCTGTTGAACTAGGAACCAAATGCAGGAACTGATTCATAATCGTATGTGATGCCTTTAGCGATGACGTCGGGCTTAGTCCAATGCGAATGGTAGAGCGGGGCTCCACTTTATAGTAAGTTGCTTCACTGGAGGTAAATCCCGGCATCCGAATACCTAAATTCAAGGAAAGAGCCTTAGTAATTTGGAATTCATCATTGACAAAAAAAGCGAATTCATTGACTTGTTTTGTGGGAATGTTGGTGATGTCAAGCCCCTGATCTGATGTTATAACTGCTTCAGTCTTGCCTCTGGAGGTAATCCTATGATTGGTATACCCCCCTCCAAATTTTATGAAATGATTGATTCCGGGGAAATATTGAAATTCATATTTAGCATTCCAATCCTTGATTCCTGAGAAAACCTGTGAATAGAAATTGTCTTCAACGGCTTTGATGTCCTGATCATACCGATTATGGATAAAAGAAGTATTCAAAAATAGTTTTTGGCCAAATACATGGTTCCATCTCAGAGTAGCAGTTGTATTGCCAAAATTGACGTCATATGAAATGCCTTTTGTTTCATCGTATTTTGCATCGTCCCTTCCCTTAAAGAAGCTGAGAAATATGCGGTCCCTGGATGAGATTTTCCAGTTAACCTTGGCGTTGGTATCGTAAAAATAGTAATCTGAATAGTTGCCAATAGGGAGGAAGGGTTTAACGATTTTGTCGATATAAGTTCTGCGACCAGATACAATAAATGAGGCAACATCCTTCTTGATAGGACCTTCAAGGGCAAGTTTACTTGTTACCAGTCCCATGCTTCCACTTCCCTTAAATTGTTGATTGTTGCCCTCCTTCATCGTGATATCCAGTATTGAAGAGAGCCTTCCCCCATAGTTGGCTGGAAATCCACCTTTGATCAGTTGAATGTTGTTTAAGGCCTCGGCATTAAAGGTGCTGAACAACCCATAAAGGTGATTGGGGTTATACACTGTGGCTTCATCAAGTTGAACCAGGTTTTGGTCTGCGTTGCCACCTCTTACATAAAACCCGGTAGTACCTTCATTTCCGGATTGTACACCTGGAAGTAACTGGATTATTTTTAAAACATCAGTTTCACCTAATACGACAGGCAACTCCTGCACCTTACTAACCGGCACATTGATAACCCCCATCTGCGCCCGTTCAACATTTTCTTCATTCAATTGTCCTTCAATTACAAGTTCCCCGAGCGTAGTTACTGCTGGTGACAGCCGGAGGTTCAACACCAGGTTTTTCTTAAAATAAACCCGTTTACTTTGAGACTCATAGCCGATATATGAAATAACAATATCGATACTATCATTTCCAGAAAGAGTAAGTGAATAAAATCCATAGGTATTTGATATGATCCCATTATCCAATTCCGGGACGTACACCGTAGCACCGATCAGTGCTTCACCAGTGAGGTGGTCAACGATTGTCCCACTAAGGGTGTATTTGATTTGTGAATTGCATGGCAAATTGGATAACAGCCAAACGGCTACTACAATACCTTTGAACTTGAGGATATTCATGATTATTGGCATAAAGAGAAAACGATATAACCAACACGACATGAATCTTTAAATGGTTGGTTCACACTAGAGTAAGATTTCACTTTTTAGGAAAGGGGAGAAATGAAAGAAGAAGAGGGTTCATAAAAAATCGTAATTGGGTATCTTTATATATGGCACTTTATAAAAAGTTTCTGATATCTCTGGTAGCCCAGTTTTTTGTAACGTCAATTTTATCAGCACAATTCATTGACAAGTTTGATGGGACAGGTACCCCCGCGGAAAACGGCTGGCGGTTTGCTACCGGCGATGGGGTAGCACAAAACAATTTTGTTCAAAAAGACGGATATGCCTCCATCAATGTTGATGCTACTTCTGACAGGCAAAATATCTGGTGGGCGTTAATCGCTCATCAGGCTACGGGGCTGGACATGAAAAAACTCGTTAAGCCCGGATATGAACTCAGGGTTGAAGCCCGGATTCGGGTAAGTCATGCCCCCAGAAGAGTAAACCTGCATGTGAATCACCAACGAACGACCGATTTCCACTCCCATCTCATGGAATATGATATTCCGGATACGACCAATTGGTATACATTGAGTTTGACCACCTCAGATTTTGAAGTGCAGGAAGGTGACCAGGTCAATGGGCAAATGGCCCTGATGGATTGGGGCACAGGAAAATACCGGGTAGATGTTGATTACTACAAGGTGGATGTGGTCGAGAAGAAAAAAACCGTCCCGGATTTAGGAAATCCCATTCCGTATCACCCGCCAGTTGCGGATCCAACCAGTCTCCAGAACCATGTTGATGTGGCACATGATGCGATGATCAACAGGGTTTACTCTGAATTGAACTTTAACAATTGGGGTCAGACTGATGGCGCAGAGAATACCAGGCTTTTGACAGTTAATGGTGAACAATTGGTGATCATGCGATGGGATTTAGGTCAATTCAAAGAAAAGGAAGTTATTGGTTCCGGTCTGCTTGAACTCACAACGTTCAGTCTGCAACGATCCCCAGACTTTGCAAAGGATTTTGGAATGGTGAGAATATCCGAGATTTTATACGGGGATTCGGCATGGTCGCAGGAATCGGTTTCCTTTGACAGTTTTACCCTCGGAAAACCTTTGGAAGAGGTGGTTAACACACAGATGGTCATTGATTGGGAAGTAATACCAGAAAAAGGTGGTAAAACAAATTTCACGCTTTCTAAACCTGTGATACAAAGACTTATTGATGGTAGAACGTTGGGATTGGCTGTTGGCCCTCTCGGTGTGGTGAATGCTTCGTTTTACGCCATGGAGAATGGGGGGGATTTGGCCGCAAAACTTCACTTTTCGCTGAAGTAATGAAGCTTTTCTGTTGATAAATATTTCCGCAGGATTGATAAATAGTAAGGGGCATTAACACAATGGAATTAAAAAAAATTGAGGCAAATATTAAGCGGTCAAGAAGAGTCTTGTTTCTTTGATCTTTTGTCTAAAAATCTATCTATCGCTGCTCCTTGCAAGCTTCTTCTATAAGGCGTTTGGCCCTTACCGGGTTGTACACGCCGCATGGACAAAACCGTACCAGTGTAGCGGCCGCATCTTCCGGGGTCCTTCTTCCCTCCCTAACCATGTCAAGCATTTTCTTGGCGAAATTGAACGACACCATGCCATGACCGCACATGGTTGAAAGTTCAAGTACCTGCGAATTCGGGAGATGGTCATGAGGATCGTTGAATGGAAGAGCGTATTCTACGCTGTGCCTTGAAACGCCGCATGCCTTGGCAACTCGCTTCGCATTTTCAACAGAAGTACTCATGTTAACTGACAAGCCGAAGTCGGCCTTTACCACCTCATCAAAACATGCCTGCGCATCATTCTCATGAGCAAAAACTGCGGACACTGTGCCGGATTTACCTACTTCATCAATCACCTTATTCCAATCAGGTTTTTTATTTCGGGTCCAATGGGCACTAGGTTTCAGCCCTTTTTCAGGTGCCAGGCTACTTCGATTTCCATTTCCGATATTGGCAGGGTTATGCTTTGCACAAATCCTTAAAAAATCCTTGAGTTTTGGGATGCAGTCGTCGTCATTCAGTCCCTTTGCTGGTATGGCAAAAATGATATAATCATCCCGAAAGCTTTCGGCGCTTCCATATCTATGTAAAGTGTTTGTCATATGTTGATCTCCTCAATTTTCTTTAATTCAATTTGATTTGTAACCCTTCCAAGCCCCATATTGGTCTTTGCTCGAACGTGTACAAACCCCAATTCTTCCAACAAAGGATCAAGAATTTTATCCTCCCCGTTTTCATCACACCTGGTTGAAATACCAACGGCTGTGACTGTGTCTATTTTGTCATTGACATCATGAACAATGCGCAACACTTCTTCCACTCGTGTGATTTCGGTCTTTATTTCAACAATGGCTGAAAGAATTTTTTCCTGAAGAATATCTTCCCTCAAATCACCGGTAGAAGTATTGGTCATAAGGTGGGTAATTGGATTTTTCTTTTCAAAAGTGATTCCGTTTCTCGCTAATTCCCGGGTCATATTTTGAATCTCGAAAAAACGAACTCCTACTCCCGGCCGACCAAATTCAATGGTGTATCCGACTTCACCGGCACCAACCCGTGGATTCACGTCATTAGTCTTAACTTCTTCAGTTCCACGCCCTTTAATACCTGTTGATTTGTGTTCAACCACGGGATCAGAAAAAATTTGCCTGATCAACCGGGGCATTTCCAGGTCATGCATTTCAAAGGCACTGGTTGGGCAAACATCGGGTTCAGGTTCAAATCTGAATCTAAGAAATTTAGCTACTTTTCGAACTGTCCGCACCATTGTTGGGTTCAGGTTTTCAGTACTCATTCCCCGGAAGCAGGCGCCACATTCCACGCAGGCGTCATCATTAATTGTTGCCCTTGTTGTGGACTGGTCAACGTAAATGGCACCCATTGGGCAAACCGGGACACAGTTACCACAACCCACACATTTCTGTTGATTAATTTTCATAAAATGTCCAAAAAGGTAATTTCAAAGTTATTGAAATATAATACAAACATCTGTTCAATTGGGCTTCCTTGAATTAAATACTAATTTCGGATAGCATCAATTCAGAAATAAAGAGATGAATAAAACCATTGGAATTGTAGGGCTTGGTCGGGTGGGAAAAGAAGTTGCCCGGGGATACCTGGCCAAAGGATATAAAGTAATGGGTTATGACATCGACAACGAAGCCAATTCATTTTTAGAGTCGTTGGGAGGGAAAGTCGGTGATTCCCCCCAAAAAATAGCAGATTCCAGCGACATCCTTTTAATCCTGGTACTCAATGATGAACAGGTTCATGAAGTCATTGAGTCCATCAAAAAGACTTCCAACAAAAATCTCATAGTAATTTGTATGAGCACCATAAACCGTTCAAATCTGGAAAACGCAGCTGCTTCTTGCGCAAGCATAGGGTTAAGATTCATCGATTGCCCCTTCACTGGTGGCCCCGCGAGGGTAGCAACTGGAAGACTAACATTAATCGCAGCAGGGGAAAGTTCATCAATTGATATGATTGACACTGATCTTGATGTAATTGGGAATATTACACGGGCAGGGGAAAAGCCAGGTCTTGGTCAGGCGGTGAAACACTGCAATCAATTGTTGGTAGGAACTACCCAGGCAGCAACAATGGAGGTCATTGCCCTGTCCAGAAGATTAGGTCTTGATCCTAAACTGGTTTGTTCTGTTGTTGGCAGTGGTATTGCGGGAAGTGATTATTTCAGGTTACTTGCTGAAAGCGTTCTAGATGGAAAACCATCACCGGGAGGCCTGGGTCAAATGTGCAAAGACATGGCTATCGTAGCGAATACAACAAAAGAAGTTGGGCTGCCAGCTAATGCGGCAAATGCGGCTGCGAAGTATTTTGAAAAAGCCGCCAAACTTGGCATGCAGGACAGGGAAAGTGCGGATTTGATTGAAGTGGTTGAAGGGTAGAAGAAGGATGGGTTCTATCGAAAAATGTGCGAGGCCTGAAAATTCAGCGAGGTGTGCGTTGGGACAAGCGAAGCAGCTTTGAATTTTCTTGATCTTTTTGTTTCGTTTTTGCATCAAGGCAAAAATGAAAAGAAAGCAAATTCGACACCACCCAATCGGTTTTCCAGGACACTTTAGAGATGGAATAGACTACTTCAAAGTTTAACTGTTCATTCGGCCAGTCTTTTTCATTTCTTTTCCTTGGATGAAAAGAAACGAAACAAAGAAAAATCAAGGCATCCCGACGTTTCGGGACGACGCTTCCACCCTCAAGGCCAGCTTTTACCTCGCCGTTTTGCCGGGCCGACGCTATAAGTTCTAATTAGAAGATATTCTCTGGTTAAATAATTTGTATATTTCTTTGATAGCGGATACATATCAAAAAATCAAATGGTTATTGCAGCGGATTTATTGTGGGATGGAATAAACGATAAACCCTTATCTAACTGGGGGATGGAAATTGTCGGGGAAAGGATAAGAAACGTTACACCAATTGATCAATTAGACACTTCAGTAGAAGAAATGGTCATCCTCAGGGATTGTACAATCATGCCCGGATTGATTGACAGCCATACGCATCTCTCCATGGATGCAAGCCTGGAGAATTACCTTGACCACATGTCTGATCCTCTTGAGGAGTTAACTGCAAGGGCAATAGCGATGATGAAAAAGGACCTTGACGCAGGCATTACGACTTGTAGATGTTTGGGAGACAGGGAGTTTTTGGACGTCGCGTGCAAGGAGGCCATAGAAAGCGGTCTTGTTCAGGGCCCTAACATACTCATTGCAACCCGTGGAATAAAATCACCCACTGGTCATGGCTTTGTAGGATATCCTTTTGAAGGTGCTGATGAAATTGTCAGGGCGATAAGGGAGAATGCCAGGGCTGGTGCCGACCTGATAAAAATTTACATTTCCGGAACCCTGAAAGGGAGTGGAAACCTTCCCTCGTTTTTAAGAAGGGAAGAAATCAGGATAGCCATTGAAACAGCTCATGAATGTGGATTACCGGTTGCATCTCATTGCGTTGGAGGAGAAGGATTGGATTGGGCGTTGGAACTTGGGTTAGATACACTTGAACATGCCTATCATATCACAGCCGAACAAATTGAGAAACTATCCAATTCTAATACCAAACTGGTGCTTACTCCCGGGCCGATGTTATCTGACCAACGAATTCAGCATTTGCCTAAAAACCTTATCCCCGGACATTGCGAAGAAAAAGATGAAATTTACAATAACATGGCTTCAATGATTGCTGCCAAAATACCTTTTGCGTTGGGTACTGACGGCATGCATGGTTCATTGCATGAAGAAATTCAATACGCTGTGGATATGGGAGCATCACATGTTGAGGCATTGAAGGCTGCCACCATTCACGGGGCAAAAGTTTGTGGAATTGAAGAGAATACCGGCTCACTTGAAACGAGTAAGTACGCCGATCTTATTATTGTTAAAGGGAATCCTTTTCAAGAAGTTAGTGCTTTAAAAAACATCGAAATGGTTATGAAGAGAGGCGATGTGGTTGTTAGGCTTGATAATAAAGAGACATGAATGGCAGAATCCTAATATTGGCGCTAAGCACAGTTGTCCTATTGGTATCAGGTTGTAAGAAGGACCAGGGCGACATGCTTCAACCAAAAATCTCGATTGTTAATGCTCCGAATGACATTGTCACTCTTGGAGCGGATTTCATTGCGGAGCAGGTTAACGAATTAAGTGATGGTAAAATATCACCGAGGGTCTTTCATTCTGGTGTACTGTCCGGAGGACGGGGACAGGCCGAGATTGAGATGTGCCGGCAGGGAAGCATTGAGATTCATGTAACGTCTACTGCTTACCTGGCCCATCTTGTACCAAAGACTTCCATTGTGAGTTTGCCTTTTCTATTCCGGGACATGGTTCAGGTGATCAATCTTGTGACAAGCGACAGCCCATCACTTGCAGTCATCAATAAAGAACTCAATGAAAAGGGCCTTCATGTTATCGCCTGGTGGCCCCGGGGCTTTCGACAACTAACAAATAGTAAGCGACCAATTGAACAACCGAATGATTTGGAGGGACTTACCCTCCGCGTGATGAACAATCAGTTGTACGTCGACAACATGAATGCCATTGGCGCCAATCCGGTACCCATGGAATGGGGCGAAGTTTACAATGCCCTTCAACTTCATACAATTGATGGGCAGGAAAATGCCGAAGACGTCATTCATGCCAACAAACTTTTTGAAGCACAGGATTATATGACCATTTGGGACTACTCGACAGACTTTGAAATTGTAATGGTCAATATTGACTGGTGGGAAGGGTTATTGCCGGAACAAAGAGAGATCATTCAGGAAGCCGCAGATGCATCTGTGATATTCCAGGCCGAGTTACTTGAGAACAACACTAATGATTTGAGACAGAAAATTGAAGAAGCCGGAATGGAAATTAGTTACCTGGGTGAAGACGCTCGAAGGAAGTTCAGGAAAATGGTAGAACCGGTTTGGTTGAAATACGAAGCAATCTTTACTCCCGAATTTATGAAAGGGTTCCTTTCTGAAATTGAAAAGTATTAGTTTTCAGGAAAGATCATCGGTTTGACCTAATGCCCAAACAGCTCCGGAGACTATTTGATAACCTGGAAAAGGTTCTGCTTGTCATCTTTGCGATCCTTTTATTGACGGATGTCCTTATTGGCATATTGGCACGCTACATACGTCTGGATGTCGTTTTTGCAACGGAATTAGGTAAATATCTTTTCATTTGGCTTTGCATGATTGGCATATCGGCTGCAGCAAAAGATAACCAGCACATTCGCCTGAATTATCTTATTGAAAAAGTTCTCATCAACCGAAAGATCACCTGGGTCATTAGCCAGATTCTCTTTTTAATCTTCGCATTGTCATTTTTCTTCTGGGGAGTTCAGCTAACGCTTTCTCATTTGGGTACACAACAATCAGCGGTTGGATTTAGCTTCCCAATGTACCTTTTCACCGCAGCGCTTCCGGTGGGCTTTGGCCTGACGGCGATTCGAATTATTGCAGATATTTTTCATGTTTTAAAGAAGGATAACCCTCTAACACCCTGGGAAACTTCAGATTTGCATCCGATAGAATCGCCTAATGAGAACATTCATCCAACTTCAGAGTTATGACTGCGACCTACCTGGCGGTCATTTTGTTCTTTACATTCATGATACTCGGCGTTCCCGTCTCAGTGAGTCTGATGCTTGGGATCGTAATCGCCGTTCTCAGCTTTGATGTGTATACCATGTTGAGTATTGCTACTCTTTTTTACAACTCACTGGACAGCTACTTACTGGTGGCAATACCTCTGTTTATGCTGGCAGGAATAACCATGTCCTACGGTGGTGTGGCTAAACGGATATTTGATTTTTCTGAAGCTATGCTTTCCTTCCTTCCCGGACCATTAGGTTCTGTGAATATTGTCGCCAGTATGATATTCGGTGGCATGAGTGGTTCTTCAGTGGCCGATGTTGCCGGTCTTGGTTCGATAGAGATCCGAGAGATGACCAAGAGAGGTTATTCCCTTGAATACTCAACTGCAATTACGGTGGCTTCTTCCACCATGGCCGTCATTATACCCCCAAGCATCTTGTTGATCATCTATGCAACTATTGCGAATACCTCAGTTGGCGCAACCCTGGCGGCAGGATTGCTTCCCGGGATTATGCTTTCAGGACTTTTGGTTGCCTTGAATACGTTTTTTGCTGTTAAAAACAAATGGGCAGCCACATCGAAATTCTCTTTTCAAAGGATCCTGAAAACCGGTAAGGATGGATTATCTGCATTGCTTGCCCCTGTAATCATTATAGGAGGAATTTTTTCCGGGATTTTTACCCCGACGGAAGCTTCTGCGATAGCCTTTGTTTACAGCTTGCTGATTGGAATATTTCTATACAAAGAGCTCAATTTGAAAGGATTTGGCAGTGTTATTTATGAAGGCGGACGCACCAGTGGCATTGTGGCCATGGAACTTGCTGCCGGACTGCTGTTCTCTAACCTCATGACTTTGGATGGTATACCACAAATCCTGGCTATGGAGATTGCCAATTTTAGCGCCAGCCCGATGATTATCATGTTCATGATCAATATTGTCTTGCTTGTTGCGGGGATGTTTCTAAATCCGGGATTTTCAATAATTGTGTTTACACCACTTTTACTACCAACAGCTCAGGCAATGGGTTTTGATGCGATGCATTTTGGTGTGATTATGGTGACCAACCTGGCTTTAGGATTAATTACACCACCCGTAGGAGCGTGTCTCTATGTTGGTTCGCTTGTCTCCGGACTTAGGGTTGAAAAAATTATCAAAGTACTTCTTCCATTCTACCTGGTGATTGCTTTCGCGTTGCTATTGATCATATTATTTCCGCAGATGAGCCAGGGTTTCGCAGAATTGGTGTTTTAGAGATAAAAGAACAAAGACAAAAGATTAAAGATTTTTTGGGAACTGACCTACGATAGATTATATAATCTTTATTCTTTGCTCTTTAATCTAATCATCTCACCTAAAGAGTTATCTCGAAAACAGATCCTTCACCTAACTTGCTTGACACTTTCAGGTTTCCTTTATGCGCCCTGATAATCTGGCGGGAAAGGCTCAAACCTATGCCGGAACCGCCTTTCTTGGTGGTAAAGAAGGGTATGAAAATATTGTTTAGAATTTCCTGATCCATGCCAGGACCATTATCCTTTATTTTGATCGATGTTAATTGTTCTGACTGTTCCATAAAAACAGTGACCTCTCCATCTTTCTGACCGTTAAGTGCTTCAATTGCGTTTTTGATCAGGTTAATTAGGACCTGTTCCAGCAGTTGAGGATCGGCCTTTATAATTACCTCCTTCTTCCCAGAGCTAAATGAAATCTTGATGTCCTTTTTGTTGGCCTCTGTTTTTTCAAGAGATATAATCTGACGGATTAAATTCTTAATGTCGAACTCTTCGAGTTGGGGTTGTGGAATTTTAGCCAGATCGCCATAAGAGGAAACAAATTTTACCAAACCCTTGCTTCTCTTCTCAATAGTTTGGAGGCTTTTTCGGATGTCTTTCTCATCCTCTTCACTTAGCGAAGACAAGGATAAATTTGAACCATCTTCTTGCGTGACCATATGACTGATTACCTCGGTGAGGGTACTTATCGGAATGACGCTATTCTTGATTTCATGAGTCAGCACCCTGATCAGTTTTTGCCAGGATTCAATTTCATTCTGATCCATCTCAGAGTTGATGTTGTGATAGGCAACCACTTTAAATTCATCTGACTGCAGAACAACTCTTTTAGCAACAATGGACAAGTAGAAAATCTCATCATGAATGATCGTTTTGAGTAAGACCTTTTCATCACTTTTAAGATCGAGCGTTGTTTTAAGCAGATCGGGTTGGCATTGCTGATACTGAGCATCCTGGTGGTGCAGATATTGAAGGCAGCGAATGCTAATCCGGTAGAGAGTTTGAAGTGTGAGTGATTGGGTGTGGGTTTGGGTTTGAGTGTGTGTGACTTGATCAGTGTAATCCCTGAATCCGATGAATCAGTGATTCAGACAAAGGGATTAAGGATGAAAAGTAAACTAAAAATTAACCGTCATATCGAACAAAGTGAGATATCTCATTGATTGAGGGGACTTCTCACCCCGACAAAATCGGGGGTTCGAAGTGACGATAAAATAGAATGAAACAGACCACAGCAATTCCTAACCCCTAAAGCCTGCCTGTCGGCAGACAGGGGGTAGCGTCGGGAACAAACCACAACCACCATGCTTAGAAACTTCCTTTTAGTCGCTATCCGCATTATACTCCTGGTTCCAATTGATAGAAGTCTACTTCATTAAGGCTATCTTTAAATAAACTAACAAACCATGAGTAAACTAAAAATCACCAAACCTGTGATCCTTGGATTTGCGCTTCTATTTATGATAGCCTGTGCGGATCAACCCAAAAAAGAAAGTTTTACATTGGGGAAAATTGACTTCAAAGTTACAGCCAATGATGAGGCGAGAACGCATTTCGAAAAAGGTGTATTACTCCTGCATTCCTTCATGTATGGGGATGCTGCACTTTCTTTCCAGGAAGCACAGAAGGCTGACCCTGCCTTTGCTTTAGCTTATTGGGGCGAGGCAATGACCTACAACCATCCCTTATGGATGGAACAGGATTTTGAAAAGGCCAAAGAATCACTTGAACGGCTAGAGATAACGAAAGAAGGGCGTTTGGAAAAAGCAGGTACCAAGTTTGAAAAGGACATCCTAACTGGAGCTGAAATACTTTATGGTGACGGAAGTAAGATCGAAAGGGATGATGCTTATGCTGCACATATGGCGAAATTGTATGAAAAGTATCCCGGCAACCATGAGGTTGCCGCCTTTTATGCCCTTTCACTTTTGGGTTCTGTGGAGCAGGGACGCAACTATGATGTCTATGGCCATGGTGCTAAAATTGCCCAGGGAATATTAAAAGAAAACCCCAACCATCCGGGGGCATTACACTATCTGATTCATTCCTACGATGACCCTGATCATGCTTCATTGGCGCTGGAGGCAGCCAATAATTATTCAGAGGTAGCCCCAGACGCAGGCCATGCACTTCACATGCCTTCACATATTTACATTGCCCTGGCGATGTGGGATAATGTGATTTCGTCCAACATCAGGTCTTATACAGCCAGTTTAAAAATAGGAGGGGAAAATGCTTACAGCCGTTGGAATTTGCATGCTTATCATTGGCTGCAGTATGCCTATCTTCAGAAAAATGATATAGAAAATGCCCGTAAGATTATGGATCGCATGATACCTTATATGGAAGCCAATAAGGAAAGTGTCAGTGCCCGGTACTATGCCATAGAGATGCTCGGCGTTTACCTGGCAGAAACGGGGGATTGGAAAGGACCATACTCTGGGCAACGTGTTGACACTGAAAACCTTAACGTACAATCCCGAGTTTCGCAATTATTTCTTGATGGTTTCATGGCAGTTAATGATGCGAATTATGAACGTGTCGGAGAGATTATCAAATCTATGGAAGAAGAAATCTCCAAAGCTTCCAATCAACTCATTACCAGGGGCATTGCGGTTTGTTCAGGACAGTCGTTTGCAGCCCGACCTCCAGGTCAGGATGATTTAGATATATCCAAGGTTTTGGTTCTTGAGCTACAGGCTTTGCAAGCCATTCAAACCAATCAATCTGATGCGATCATTGAGGAGCTACTCACTCAGGCTACCGAATTGGAGGGAGCCATACCTTTTATGTTTGGACCTCCCGCAATTGTGATTCCAAGTTATGAGATGTATGGCAGATGGCTGCTTCAGCAAGGACGTTATGAAGACGCACTGGAGCAATTTGAGAAAGCACTGGAAAAAGGCCCTGGACGAAGAAAGGCTTTGATGGGTAAGTTAGAAGCAGCCCGTGGATTAAATAATCCCGAGATTATTCAGGAAATTGAAAAACAGCTAAACATTTAATTCCGGGGGAAAAGGATTACTCCTTAGCTAATCCTCTGTCTCAGCCACAAATCTCACTACATCTCGGGCAGTCAATATACCAACAATTTGGCCGTGTTCAACCACAGGTAATGAATGACAATGATGCTCTACCATCATGTCTGATGCCGTTGCAAGACTGGTAACCGGTGCTACACTTATGGGCTTTTTCGTCATGACCGACTCAACAGAATATTTAGAATTGACATTATCTGCACTTACACTGTCGCCTGATTTCATTAATTTATCGTAGCATTTTAATAGGTCAGTTTGACTGATAATGCCAATTACACGTCCTTCATTCACTACGGGAATGTGATGCATATCATATTCAATGAATAAATCCTGAATTTGTTGAATAGAATTATTCACCTCAGCCACTATTACCTGACCTGTCATGACTTTTGAGACTTTTGTAGTCTTGCTCATTGTTCTGTTATTTAGATATCAACAACATTAATGAATCGAAAAGTTCAAAAATGGAAGGTGGGTCATTGTATTAAGTGACACTTGTCATTTAATAACGAAACTAGTTAAAGAGACTAAACCGGCTTAACTGCTCGATAAACTCAAATAAAAAACGTGGTCGTAAAATTCCGGTAAAAACCATTCCAAAAAGAGCGCCATAGAGGTGGGCGTCATGGTTAATATTATCGGAGAGGTTATTGCTCTTGTAATAGGTGTAAAACAAGTAAACGGCGCCAAGAATAAAACCAGGAAAGCAAAAATATAGATACAGACAAATTTGATTCAGGGGGTTCAGCAGAATACTACTGAACAGGACTGCGCTTACACCGCCGGAAGCACCAATGGCACTGTAGTTGACATTTGCTTTGTTTTTCCAATAGGATGGTAAGTCAGCTATTACAATTCCAAACAGATAAAGTGAAAGGAAATAAAAGTTCCCGGGTATTCCGAAATACACTCCAAATGCCCTTTCCACATAATTCCCGAAGAAATAGAAGGTGAACATGTTGAATAACAAATGACCATAACCTCCATGGATAAACCCACTGGTGACCAATCGATAATATTGTTTGTTATGATAAATTGAATAAGGATGCATCATCCACTTTTGGAATAAACGGGAATTCTTCCATGCAGCCATGCTGGCAACGACTGTTGCTATGATAATAATAACTGTTATGCTCATCAGTGGTCTCTCGATATTAAATGATTGGTAAATGTGACCAAAAGGTCCTTGTTTTTAGCCTCTGTTTGTACTTCCGTCAAATTCTCAAATGCTTCCTGAAAAGTTGTGTTCATTGTTGACTCTGCGATTTCTTTTACCCCGATTTCATCATAAAGTCTGGTTACCTCTCTCACGCGATCTTCGTCAGTGAATGCATTCGAAGTTAGATAGTTATCCAGTAATGGCTTATGCTTCAACTTTTCCTGCGCCTTTATGAGAAGGAACGTCTTTTTATGGGATATAATGTCTCCTCCAACCCGCTTACCAAATTTTTCCTGGTCACCATAAACATCCAGGATGTCATCCTTCAATTGAAAACCCACGCCAACGTTCTCTCCGAAATCTTTTAATAGCTTACAATTATCAGATGATGCCCCTGCCAATAACGCACCGAGATTCAAACTAAAACCTATCAAAACAGCGGTCTTCAGTCGAATCATTTCAAGGTACTCCGCTTCGGAAACC
Organism: Bacteroidota bacterium; assembly: GCA_027592755.1. Classification (GTDB taxonomy): domain Bacteria; phylum Bacteroidota; class Bacteroidia; order Cytophagales; family Cyclobacteriaceae; genus JAJCYL01. Next base: position 83,196 of record JAQCLE010000003.1, read on the forward strand.
ATATCCCGGGTTTCAAATTCCATGTCGAGTTGCTGTCCCTCACAAACTTCGATGGCGCAACGATTAAAAAGTTCAAGGACTTTAGGCAATATTTCCGGGTTAACTTCCTGCAGCAGTTGATAAACTTTTACAAACATGACATCTCCGGAGAGGATGGCAACATTGCTATTCCACTTTTCATGAACAGTTGGTTTTCCTCTTCGAAGCGGGGCTTTGTCCATGATATCGTCATGCATCAAAGTGAAGTTGTGGAATAGCTCTACCGCAATAGCGGGCCTCAATATTTTTTCGACATCAGGTTTGAACATCGCATAACCCATCAAAACCAGTAGTGGTCGAAGGCGTTTCCCACCCATTGAAAGCATGTATTGGATGGGCTGATAAATCTCATTGTCGCTACCAGGCTGGAGACGCTCTATTTCCTGGTTGATAAGTTGACGGTATTGTTCGATCTGATCCAAGGGGTGCAAACTTAAAAGATTATCAACTGAAAATTGGGAGAGGTTATTAACTGGATTCTGATGAATTGATACCTATATAATTTCCAGATCAATTGTCCTTCGATCGATATCGGTATCAATCACTCGCACCATTACCTTGTCACCGAGTGTGATCATTCGCTTATTCCTTCTTCCAACTACCCGGTAATTGTCTTCGTCAAATTCATAGTGATCGTCACCCATCTCTGAAAGCCGGGCCATTCCTTCGCATTTTGTTTCAATGATCTCCACAAATACTCCCCACTCGGTGACCCCACTTACAATACCTTCATAATCCTTCACTTCAGCCAATTTCATGTATTCCACCTGCTTGTATTTAATGGAGGCTCTTTCGGTATCAGCGGCCCGTTTTTCTCTTTCTGATGAATGCAAACATCGCTGTTCGAATTCATCTTTATCAGGTGGTTTACCTCCGTCAAGGTAGTGGTCTAAAAGCCGGTGGACCATAACATCCGGAAAGCGTCGAATAGGAGAAGTGAAATGTGTATAGTGCCTGAATGCCAATCCAAAATGACCTTTAGGCGCTGTGGTGTATTTGGCTTTCGCCATCGCCCTGATGGCAATAGATTCCAACACATTTTGCTCGGGCTTCCCTTCAATATTAGCCATTAGGGCATTCAAAGAATTAGGCAATTCGTCAATTTCAACATTCAGATTATGACCGAATCTTTTAGCAAAAACGGAGAAGTTGTTCAGTTTCTCGGGATCAGGATTATCATGGGTTCGGTAGACGAATGTGTTTTTCTCTTTTCTGCTTTCTTTATTGTAGACAAATTCCGCAACTCTTTTATTGGCCAGCAACATGAACTCTTCGATCATCTTATGGGCATCTTTTCTCACTTTTGGAATAATTCCCAAAGGCGTTCCTTTTTCGTCCAGTTTAAATTTTACTTCAACCGTTTCGAAGGCAATGGCTCCGTTTTTGAAACGCATTGCTTTGAGCTTTTTAGCCAGTCCGTCAAGGATTCTTATTTCTGCAATGAAGTCACCCTCTCCTGTTTCAATTCGTTCCTGAGCTTCCTCGTAAGAAAACCTTCTGACAGAATGAATAATTGTTCTACCAAACCATTCCTTTTTGATCTTTCCCTCATCATCCAGTTGAAATACAGCAGAGAATGTGAGCTTATCTTCATTCGGTCTTAAGGAGCAAAGTTCATTCGATAATTTCTCTGGAAGCATGGGTATTGTTCGGTCAACGAGGTAAACCGATGTTGCCCGGTCGAAAGCTTCCCTGTCGAGGATCGAATTTTCTTTAACGTAATGAGAAACATCAGCGATGTGGATCCCTACTTCATGTAGACCATTCTCTAATTTTTGATAGGATAGAGCATCATCAAAATCCTTGGCATCTTCAGGATCGATTGTAAAAGTTGTAATCCGCCTGAAGTCTTTTCTACTTTTAATTTCTTTTTGGGAAATTTCGGTCGAAATGTTTTCGGCACTCTCCAAAACCCTTTCTGGAAATTTATAAGGCAGTCCAAATTCCGCAATGATTGAATGGATTTCGGCCTCATTTTCACCGGCCTTTCCAAGTACCTGAATTATTTTGCCGATTGGATTTTTGTTGCCTTTTACGCCATGCCATTGGCTTACCTCCACAATTACCTTGTCGTCTGGCTTTATCCCTTTGGCATTTTCAGGATAAACGAAGATGTCGACATGCATCTTCTTGAAATCCGGTATAACAAAAATGTAATTCGGATTGATCTGAACACGGCCAACGAATTGCGTACGGTCCCTTTTAATTACCTCGATCACTTCACCTTCAGGCCTACGGTCTTTCCTGCCAGAAGTAGTAATGTTAACCTTTACGGTGTCGCCATCGAGGGCGTTGAGCATGTTTCGGGTATGTACCCAAATGTCATCTTCACCTTCAGGGGTTTCGATATAGGCGAAGTTGGGGTTCACATAGTCAACCGTTCCAATGAGGGTTTCGGGTTCCCGGTTTAATTTGAAACGATGTCCTTTTAATTGGACTATTTTCTCCTCCTCCTCAAGCCTGAATAGGCTGTTTTCAACCAATAGCTTTGATGCTTTGTCCCGAACGCCTGATGCTTTAATGACTTGCTTCGGACTTAAAGGTTTCGTGGGAGTCTTTTCAAAAATGCTTAAAACGAATTGTTTAAGACCTTTTTCTTCAGCGTTCTTTTGCCCTCTTCTGTTTACTCCTGTCTTCTGTTTACTTTTTTTGCCCATTTAGAGATATGGTTATTTCGGGCCAATTAATGTTTATGTACTACTGTTGAGATGGATTTTGGAAGATTTCTTGGGTGCTACCCTGTTTCAATTACCTGGCCTTCGTTGAGAACCAAAACGCTATCAGCCACAAAGTTAATGAGTCCAAGGTCATGGGAGATGAAAATGTAAGTTAAATTATTATCATTTTTCAACTTCATCAGTAAATCAAGGATCTCGTTCCTTACGTGGGCATCAAGTGAGGATACTGGTTCGTCACATATAATCAACTCGGGTTTTAGTGCCAAAGTCCTGGCAATACAAGCCCGTTGTCGCTCCCCACCTGATATTTGATATGGATATCTTGATAAAATATTTTCCTCCAGGTGAACATCTTCAAGCAGTTGATGGACAATATTCATTCTATCCCGATTATTATTCCCAACGTGATGTGCAACCAGAGGCTCCATGATTGCTTTGCCAATTTTGATCCTTGGGTTCAGGGAATCCAGAGGATCCTGAAAAATTATTTGAATTCTTTGTCGAATGGCCTTCAATTTCTTCGGGGAGCATTCTTCAAGGACATGATTATGAAAGATCGTGCTTCCTGAATGTGGCATAAGTTGAAGAATGCAACGGCTAAGGGTTGTCTTTCCGCTTCCTGAATTACCGACAAGGCCAAGAGTTTGTCCGACTTTAAGGTCAAATGAAATATCCTTTATAATTGTTGTTTTATTTCGTCCGCTCAGGGAGTATTCATCAGGAATTTCACAGGTGATGTTTTGTACGGAAAGTATTGTTCGATCCGAAATGATCGGCGGTAATATGCCTTCTAAATTAATTGGCTTTTGCTTTGGTAGATTTTCCGATAACATGCCATCCTTCAGAAAAAGTGTTCTATGACAATTATTGACCAGGAGGTTATAATCATGGCTGATGAGGATAATGGCAATATTCTTTTCTTTGTTCAGCTTTTTAAGTTCGCCAATCAAAAGGTTCTCATTTAGAGAATCCAACGAGGTGGTTGGTTCATCTGCAATGATCAATTCAGGTGAAGTAATGGACGCCATTACGAACATCACCCTTTGCGCTTCACCGCCTGACAGCTGGAAAGGATAAGATTCATATATTCCATTTCTCAAGCCGATTTCCTTGAATTTGCTTTGGACCAGGTTCAAGGCGTCATCTTTTGCTAGTTTCAAATGCTTAATTACAACCTCCTTTGCCTGAAATCCACAGGTATACACAGGATTCAATGCTGACTTTGCCTCCTGAAAAATGAGTGATATGTGCTTGCCACGGACAACTTGTACTTCGTTGTCATTCAACAAATTGAAAGTACCATCCGGTTTATTCTGAGACTGAAATGTTATCTGTGCATCCTTTGACAAATATTCGGGATCGGTAAACCCAAGGATCGTTTTTGCAAGGGCGGATTTCCCACTTCCAGAATTCCCGGCTAATCCAACAAATTCGCCCCTCTGAATATCAAAGTTGATATTGTTAAAAATTGGAGAATTCTTTATGAATGACAAGCCTAAATTTTCTACTTTCAAAAGAGGATTGGCCATTCTGTTCGTTTTACGGAGGGGGTTAGGGTTCTCAAAATAATGTATTTATAAAGAACTTGGGAAAGAATGTTTGGCATATGCTGATTAATTGTCATTATTATAATGATAAAAAACCGATGGAAGACTAAAAAATGGAAGAATCAGGATCTATCGTAAAAGAACTCCTCAATACTATCCCTCAAACCGGTCAGGTTGTTTGGATTGGGCTAAGGCCCGGCAGGAAAGTACCAATGGAAGTGGTGAGCAAGGCAGAGGCCATTCCAGGATTGGGTCTTTCCGGAGATCGTTTTAAGGGAACGGTTGAGAGCAAAAGACAGGTTACGTTAATTCAGCATGAGCACTTAAGCGTAATTGAAAATATCATAGGAATGAAAGTAGACCCGGCCATCCTTCGAAGAAATATTGTGATTGAAGGAATCAACCTGTTGTCGCTACACAATCAAACATTTAGGATAGGCGAGGTAATTTTTGAAGGAACCGGATATTGCCATCCCTGTTCAAATATGGAGTCTGCCTTAGGAAAAGGTGGATATAACGCCATGAGGGGCCATGGCGGGATCACCGCTCGAGTGCTAAGTCCTGGGTCTATAAGAGTAAATGACGCATTGAATTTTATTGAGGTTAGGCATGATAGGTGATTTCATATCCTTGATTTTTCCGGAGGTCTGCATTCATTGCAAAACGACGCTTTTCAAAGGTGAAAAGCAGATTTGTACAAATTGCACATCCGATTTACCAAAGTCAGTCGGCTCAAATGTTGGATTTAACCTATTGAATAAATTCATTCTCTTTCCAAAAGTCACCGAAGCACATTCATACCTGGCTTTTTCGAAAAAAGGTATTGTCCAAAGCCTGCTTCATCAATTGAAGTATGAAGCCAACCAGGATATTGGGATTATGATTGGCAGATGGTTTGGAGCAGATCTAAAAGAGGCAGGTTTTAAGACAGAATTGATTTTGCCAGTTCCATTGCATATCAGCAGGTTGAGAACGCGGGGATATAACCAGAGTGATTTATTTTCCGAAGGTTTATCTGAATCACTTGGAATCCCGTGGACTAATCAATTGGTAAAAAGAACGAAGAAAACTTTGACCCAAACTAAAAAAGGAAGAATTGAGCGTTGGGAAAATGTTGAGAAGATTTTTTCGGTGATGGATCACTCAACAATAAATGACAAAGATGTTACCATTGTCGACGATGTGATTACTACAGGTGCTACCCTCAATTCATGTGTGCAGGCAGTATCGGATTCTGGGGCAAGGTCAATTAGCGTGCTTACCATCGCGGTGGCAAACCCGAAATAGCTGGTTGACTTATTAAAAAAGCTTCTAACGTCAGGATTTTATTTGACTAATTAATCATATATTTGCGCTCCGTTTTCAAAACGCAATAAATATTGCAGTAGTCATGAATGAGATAATCAAACAATTAGAAGAAGCATCCAACGAGATCAGGGCAAAATTCCCGAATTTTCAAGCAGGAGATACAGTGAATGTACATGTAAAGATCAGTGAGGGGAATAAGGAGAGGATTCAACAGTATCAGGGTACGGTCATTCAACGAAGGCATCCTAACACTAATGGTGAGACGTTTACGGTCAGAAAAGTTTCATCGGGTATTTCAGTGGAAAGGATTTTCCCCATATTGGCACCAAGCCTCGATAAGATAGAAGTAGTGAGGAAAGGTAAGGTCCGTAGGGCGAGGCTCTATTACATGAGAACAAGAAAAGGAAAAGCTGCCAGAATAAAGGAAAAAATATAGATCTTTAATCTAAACAGTATTTGGAAGCCTTCCCTTTATATCGGAAGGCTTTTTTATTTTTGATACTATGGAACTCCATTTTTACAAATACCAGGGTACAGGAAATGACTTTGTTATTGTGGACAACCGGGAAATCAACTGGAGGCCCGATAACCAGGTAATAGCCCTAATATGCGATCGCAGGTTTGGAGTAGGTGCCGACGGGCTGATGCTTCTTCAAAACCATCCTGAATTCGATTTTGAAATGATTTATTTCAATTCCGATGGCAGTAAAAGCTTATGCGGAAATGGAAGCAGATGTGCAATACACCTGGCTCACCAATTGGGAATCATTGGCAGCCATACTACATTTCTCACCACTGACGGTGTCCATACCGGTTCAATAACTGATGAACGGGTTAGTTTCCAGATTTTTGATTTACCCGACTTTGATTTGATTGACAAAGATTATTTTATTGATAATGGCTCACCTCATTATGTCCGATTCGTTGATGATGTAGAGAAAGAGGATGTTTTTTCGAAAGGTAAAGCCATAAGGAATGAAAGCAGATTTTCACCTGGAGGGACTAATGTAAATTTTGTAGAAATTATTGGAGGTTCGGAGATTTTCGTGCGTACGTATGAACGAGGAGTTGAAGATGAAACACTTTCATGTGGAACCGGTGTTACTGCTGCAGCTCTTGCGGCTACACATAAGGGATTAAAATCTCCTATTAAGGTTAGGACTCCCGGTGGAGAATTGAGTGTAAATTTTGACCGGGACCAAAGTGGGTTTAAAAGAGTATTTCTCTCTGGTCCGGCTGTCCCCGTTTTCGAGGGCAAAATCATGATTTAAGGCCGAATTTGTCATGTGATGCTTCGGATCGGGAGATTTCAGGAATCAATAGTAAAGATCAGATACTCGATAATTGACTTGTCATCGTTTTTGACTCTCGTATCTCCAAAAAAGTCCCATTCAATTTTTTGGATTTAGGGACTTAGGATTTCTATTATTAGCAACACATAGACAAGCGAAATAAATGTTTAAATCATGCTTACCTTTGCTGCCTTAAAACCGTTTATTTTAGCGTTTTATTAAGAGAATACGATCAGATGATAGGTGCTATTACCAAGGGATTTGCAAAAATATTCGGATCAAAATCCGAAAAAGACATCAAGCTTCTGCTTCCTTATGTGACCCGAATTAATGAAGAATTCGAAAAATTATCTTCGATATCAGATGATAATCTCAGAGGGAAGACCCATGGATTCAAAGATTTTATTGGCCAGGAACTGTCAAAATTTGATCAGCAGATAATAGAATTTCAGCAGAGAGTTGATTCCAATCCAGAATTGGATGCTTCTGAAAAAGAAGACCTTTTTTCAAAAATTGACAAACTGAATGAGGAAAGGGATGACGCTCTGGAAGAGGTCTTGATGAGGATTCTTCCAGAAGCATTCGCAGTAGTTAAGGAGACTGCCCGGCGCCTGACAGAAAATGAAAAACTAGAAGTAACAGCAACTCTTCGGGATAAGGAAATTGCTGTTAACCATAGTTACGTTGAGATTCAGGGTGATAAAGCAATTTGGAAAAATAGGTGGACTGCCGGGGGTATTGATGTGGTTTGGAAAATGGTTCATTACGATGTGCAGCTTATCGGGGGTATTGTTCTCCACCAGGGAAAGATAGCAGAAATGGCCACGGGCGAAGGTAAAACCCTTGTTGCAACGTTGCCAGCCTATCTTAATGGCCTGGCTGGGCGTGGGGTTCACATTGTGACGGTCAATGATTATCTCGCCAAAAGGGACACACAATGGAATGGTCCTATATTTGAATTCCATGGTCTGAAGGTTGATTGTATTGACAATTATCAACCTCACTCTCCGGAACGCAGGGCCGCTTATCTGGCCGATATTACTTATGGTACCAATAATGAATTTGGGTTTGATTATCTCAGGGATAACATGTCCCGAAGTCCTGAGGAGCTGGTTCAGCGCAAACACCATTATGTCATGGTGGATGAGGTTGATTCTGTTTTAGTAGATGAGGCGAGAACGCCACTAATTATTTCCGGACCGACACCAAAAGGTGATGTTCATGAATTCTATGAATTAAGGCCACGAATTGTTAAGCTCGTAGAAGCTCAGAAAAGGATTGTTCAACAATTTCTTGCTGATGCCAAGAAAAAAATAGTCGAAAATGATGAAGATGGTGGCTTACCACTTTTTAGATCATTTAGGGGTTTGCCGAAATATAAGCCATTGATCAAGTTTCTCAGTGAGTCTGGGGTCAGGCAGGTTTTACAAAAAACGGAGAACTTTTACCTTCAGGACAATCAAAAAATGATGCCTGAAGCCGACCAAGAACTCTTTTTTACGATTGATGAAAAGCACAATAGCATTGAATTGACAGAAAAAGGTCTTGACCTGATTACCAGTGAAGGCGAAGACAGAAACTTTTTTATCATGCCTGATATTGGAGTGGAGATTTCCCAATTGGAAAACAACACGGAATTGTCTGAATCTGAGATGTTGAAGGCCAAGGAGGAATTGATCCAGGATTACTCAATTAAGGGTCAGCGGATTCATTCAATCAATCAATTACTGAAGGCTTACTGTCTTTTTGAAAAAGATACTGAGTACATTGTAGTCGATGAAAAGGTGAAAATTGTTGATGAGCAGACTGGTCGCGTAATGGATGGCAGGCGCTACTCGGACGGTTTACATCAGGCGATTGAAGCAAAAGAAAACGTGAAAGTAGAAGACGCTACTCAAACATACGCGACAGTTACACTTCAAAACTATTTCCGGATGTACCACAAGCTATGTGGTATGACTGGCACAGCCGAAACTGAAGCGGGGGAGTTTTGGGAAATTTATAAACTTGATGTTATTGTCATACCGACGAATAGAATAATAGTTAGGGGGGATGAAGAAGATAAAGTCTATAAAACTATAAGAGAAAAATTCAATGCGGTGGTTGATGAAATCGTTGAACTGACCCGGAAAGGAAGGCCTGTTCTCGTGGGGACCACTTCAGTTGAAATCTCAGAGTTGGTGAGCCGGATGCTGAAGCTAAAAGGGATTGATCACCAGGTATTGAATGCAAAACAACATCAGAAAGAAGCGGATATTGTGGCCTTCGCCGGCAAACCTGGTACCGTTACGATTGCCACGAACATGGCCGGTCGTGGAACAGACATCAAGCTTACACCGGAATCAAAAGAGGCCGGGGGATTGGCAATCATCGGTACTGAGCGACATGAATCACGTCGTGTTGACAGGCAGCTAAGGGGTCGATCAGGAAGGCAGGGAGATCCGGGTTCATCTCAGTTTTATGTGTCTCTCGAGGATAATTTGATGAGGCTCTTTATGTCTGATCGGGTGGCTAAAATTATGGATAGGCTTGGTTTGGAAGAAGGGGAAGTCATTCAACACTCCATGATCACCAAGTCAATAGAAAGGGCACAGAAAAAAGTAGAGGAAAACAATTTCGCGACAAGAAAACGTCTTCTGGAATATGACGATGTGATGAATAGTCAGAGAGAGGTTATCTACAAAAGAAGAAGAAATGCCCTGTTCGGAGAACGGCTTCAGTTGGACTTATTGAACATGTTCTATGAAATTTCGGAAGATATTGTCATTAATGCCAAAGCTTCTGAAGATTATGAGGGCTTTAAACTTAATTGCCTGAGCTTATTTGGCATTGACTACCAAATTAGCAACGATGATTTTATCAAAATTCCACAGGAAGAATTAAGCGAACTGGTTTATAAAGAAGCCCTTACTCATTACAACAATAAGAATGTAGAACTTGGTAAAAGGGCTTTCCCAATCCTCACCGATATTCAGAAGAACAGAGGTGCAACAGTTGTTGATGTCTTAGTGCCATTTACCGATGGAAAAAAACAAATTGGCGTTGCTGTCAATCTAGTTAAGGCTATTGAAACAGAAAGCCGTCAGATGATCCGTGAGATGGAAAAATTCTCAGCATTGAACTTTATTGATCAGGCCTGGAAAGAGCATCTACGTGATATGGATGACTTAAAACAGTCTGTACAAGCTGCTGTATATGAACAGAAGGATCCCTTGCTCATTTATAAGTTCGAATCATTTGAGTTATTCAAACGTTTTCTTGCCAGGGTTAATGAAGATACCGTCTCTTTTTTAACTAAGGCCCTCATTCCAGTACAACAGCCTGATCAGGTAAGTGAAGCCCGAAGACAACGAGCAGCTCAAAATTATCGGGAAAGTAAGGAGGAATCGAAATCGCTACTCGAAGGAGGGCAGGGTAGAACAAGACCACCTGTTGAAAAGGTTGCACCCGCTAAATCAATGAAGGTACGAGGCCGGAATGAACGTGTGGATGTGCAATATCCTGACGGGACTATAAAGCGTGATGTTAAGTTCAAGACTGTTGAAGATGATGTAAAAAGCAACAAATGCATCATCATTGGTGATGATTAAAATTTTTGAATGCGCAGGAATCAACTTCTTATTATTACTCTGACACTTGTTTATAGCTGCGCCCCAACGATAACCAGGCAGTCTTCTACTGATAAATATGATGAAGATCTATCGGCGTATCGACCGATGATACCGGAATCATCAGAAGTGACAGGTTCTGAATCAGTAAATAAGATTAATAAAATTTCTTATATCGAGCCAACTCAGCATATAAATGACGAGCTGGACAGCGTACTGACGCTAATGACTTTAAAAAATCTGGAAATAGGATATTTGCCAGGATTCAGTATTCAAATTTATTCAGGCAGAAGCCGTGAAGAGGCTAATAATGCCAAGCAGGCTGTATATGATCTCCTTGAGGATGAGACCGCAGTTGTTTACTATGATCAACCGGTTTTCAGGGTAAAAGTCGGCAAGTATTTTTCCAAACTGGAGGCCGAGAAAAACTTTAGAACGCTTAAAGATAATTTTCCACAAGCACTTGTCTTACCCGAGAGAATACGAATCAAATGAGCATAATTGATGAGATAAAAAGCAGGGCCAGGAATATTCATCTGGATCTGATTGGCATCAGGAGGCATATTCATTCCAATCCAGAGCTGTCATTTAAGGAATATGAAACATCAGCTTTTATAAAGAAAGAACTGGACAGAATTGATGTTCAATATTCAGAAATGGCGGGCACTGGTATTGTAGCGCTTATCAAGGGGAAAAATCCGGAGTCAAAAGTTGTTGCTTTAAGGGCTGATATTGATGCTTTGCCGATCGTTGAAGCGAATGATGTACCTTATAAATCGCAAAATACGGGAGTGATGCATGCGTGCGGTCATGATGTTCATACTACCTCCATGCTGGGAGCAACACAAATTTTGAATGACCTGAAAGAGAATTTTGAAGGCTCAATCAAGATCATTTTTCAACCGGGTGAAGAAAAACTTCCAGGAGGAGCCACGTTGATGATTAAGGAAGGTGTTCTAGAAAATCCGACACCCGCATCAATTATTGGCCAACATGTGATGCCATTTATACCAGCAGGGAAAGTTGGTTTTAAATCGGGTATGTACATGGCCAGCGCCGATGAAATTTACATGACAATAAGAGGGAAGGGCGGTCATGCAGCCATGCCAGAACATAATATTGATCCTGTTTTGATAGCAAGTCATATAATTGTTGCCGTACAGCAGATTGTTTCGAGAAACGCTTCACCTAAGATTCCATCTGTTTTGTCTTTTGGGAAAGTAAATGCTGACGGGGCAACCAACGTTATTCCAAATGAAGTGAAAATTGAAGGGACATTTCGAACACTTAATGAAGAATGGAGGGCGAGAGCTCACGAAAAGATAAAGAAATTGGCCCAAAGCCTGGCGGAAGGTATGGGAGGACAATGCGATATTGAGATAAGAAAGGGATACCCTTTCTTAAAAAACCATCCGGAAGTGACGCAAAGGGCAAAAGACAGTGCCATAGAATATTTGGGACAGGAAAATGTCCTGGACCTCGACATCTGGATGGCTTCGGAAGATTTCGCCTGGTATTCGCAACAGGTTGATTCTTGCTTTTACCGATTGGGCACTGGAAATGAGTCCAAAGGAATAATTTCAGGAGTCCATACGCCAACATTCGACATTGATGAGTCTGCACTGGAAATAGGTGCCGGATTAATGGCCTGGATTGCTATACGTGAGTTAACTGCTCTTTAACTTCCTTTTCTTTTTCGCCTGTTATGGCTTCTGTTACATTAATAATGTGGTCTCCAACTTTTTCGCAGGAGTAGAACAAGTCCTTGTAGACAGTACCGCTTTTCACATTAAATGACTTATCCTCCAATCTCTTGAGGTGTTGTTTCCGCAGCTTATTTCGCTGTGAGTTGATCTCTGCTTCCTTTTGAACGGCTTCAATCATTGAAACAGTTCTATAATTACTTTTCAGGTTGTTCTTCATGATATCAAATGCCTCATCAATAATATCAAGCATTTTCAATATCCCTTTTTGCTGTTCTTCGCTGAAATCGATTTCGTCTTCAATTTTCCTGCTGATGTCCTTCGACATTTGGAATATGATATCACCAATCCGTTCAAGGTCATTGGCAATACTCAGTAAACTTGCGACCCTAATTGACGTCTCGTTGCTCAACCGGCCCTGAGAGACCTTCATTAAGTAATTGGTGATTTCTTCTTCAACCCGGTCTGTAATTTCTTCATACTTCCTGATTTTAGAGAGGAGTTTGATTTGCCGTTTACTTTTCTTGACCTCAATAAGCTCTTTCAGGAAGCCCGACATTTTGCTGGTTATCTCCCCAAACCTGGCAGTTTCTTTTGTTGCTTCTTCCAGGGATAGTTCCGCTGTATCCATCATGCCGGTACCGATATATTCCAAATGATATTCCTCATCATCACCTCTGGATGGAAGCAAGCGGGTCACTGCTTTAGCAATGAAGTTTACAAAATTCACCAGAATCAAAGTGTTGATCACATTAAATGTTGTATGGAAAATTGACAAAGCTATCGGGATGGCTTCTGGTTTGGCATAAGGTGAAGAGCCCCCGGAGTTTTGGAGATAACTGTCAATCGTACTCAGTAATATAGGCATCATGAATATGATCCATATCACACCAAAAACATTGAACATTAAATGGGCTAATGCCGCTCTTTTCGCATGGATATTGCCGATTGTAGCCGCTAAGTTCGCCGTGATGGTAGTTCCGATATTTTCACCCAATACCATTGCTGCAGCCATGTCAAATGAGATCCAGCCATTGTTTGCCATGACCAGCGTCAGGGCCATCGCTGCACTCGAGGATTGTACTATTACAGTGAGTAAAGTCCCTATTCCAATGAATATCAAAATGGAAAGAACTCCGAGGTTAGTATATTCAGAAAGAAATGATAGAATTTCTGGATTAGCTCTAAGATCTGGTACGGAGCTTTTCAGATAAGCCAGCCCAAGAAAAAGCAGGGCAAACCCTATCAAAACCTCACCCCAGGACTTTACTTTGCTCCTGTTAAAAAAGAGCATAGGAAAGCCCAGTGCTATAATCGGCAGTGCAAAAGCGTCAATTTTTACTTTAAAACCAATAATTGATATGAGCCATGCAGTAATTGTTGTGCCGATGTTTGCTCCCATAATGACCCCAATAGCTTCAACCAATGAAAGCAAGCCGGCGTTAACAAAGCTTACAATCAACACGGTTGTGGCTGAGGACGACTGAACAATGCTTGTAATTGTAAATCCGGTTAGGACACCTTTAACCCTGTTGGATGTCATTGCGCTCAGGATTTGGCGCATTTTTGCACCAGCTACTTTCTGGATTCCTTCGCTCATGATTTTCATGCCGTAAATAAAGAAGCCCAATGCCCCAAAGAGCTGTAAGAATTCAAAAAACCCGAATTTCATGGATAAAGAGGTTTGGTGATCTCAAATTTTATTTACACGAGTTTGCAAAATATATAATCCGATTCTCATTTGTTAACATAAACCACAACTATCCGAAAGTCTAATTTCAAAAAACGGATAAAATAGCGGAAAAAGTTCAAACCTTTGA
>JAQCLE010000048.1 GCA_027592755.1 Bacteroidota bacterium
AAAACGTGGCAAACATTAAGCATTACGGGATATTGCAACTTTATTCATAAAGGTTCGGATGAGTGTGTTGGTGGATGTAAATATGAAAACTGCTTCCGGGCAATGCAAACGAGTCATTTCAAGCAGGTTGAGTGTGCCATTTGCATTAATTGAGAAATCAGTAAAAGGATCTTTTGCGGCCCAGTCATGGCTGGGTTGGGCTGCGGTGTGGACAATCAATTCAATATCGGTGCTAAACTCTTTGTAGAGGCCTTCAAGCGACTTCTTGTCCCTGATATCTATGGAGTAATGTGCATAATTCTGATAAAGTGATTGGATCCGTTTAAGGTTCCATTCAATAGAAGCATTGGCCCCAAAAAGCACTTCTCTATAATTATTGTCAATACCTATTATTCGATCAAACTTGTCAGCAAAAAAACTAACTGCTTCACTACCCACCAGGCCCGCTGACCCTGTAATTAATGCAATCTTCATTTTCTCTATTTTGAATTTATCCTTATATTCATTGATCTAGTACTGCTTTGAGATTTGCTTCGTTAGACAATATCCACTGAAATATATCCGCTACATTTGAGTCTACCGATCTCTTGGGCATCCAACCTGTAACTGAGTTTACCATAGTATTATCAGTGATATAAGTTCTTATATCGGCTTCACGGTTGGCTTTCACTTTTTTAAAATGAATACGATTTCCAGTGACTAACTCACAGATATTAGTTAACTCCAGCAACGATATTGAATGTTCTTTACCTCCTCCCACATTAAATAAATGGCCGCTTACATGTTCAAAATTTTGTATCTGAAACAGGATGAGTTGGCAAAGGTCATCAATGTGAAGAATATCCCTTACTTGCTTCCCTGATCCTTCAAACCCAAGATAACTTAGTTCCCTTTTCCAATAGTGCCTTGCTACCCATAGCGTCATCACCCCTTGATCAACTTTGCCCATTTGCCCAGGGCCACTGATTACTCCGCATCGATTCACAACAGCTTCGACTCCCCCATAGGGTTGGTATTCTTCAATGAAAAGCTCCGATGCCAGCTTCGTTGCCCCATAAAAGGATCGACTCCCTTTCAATGAAAAATTCTCATTAATACCTTTCTCTGTAACGCCTTCCATTGTTTGCTCTCTCGAGAGGGAGAACCGGGTTTCATCTTCGTGCCAGGCAATTGCGTTGAGTGCCTTTATAGGATATACCCTGCTAGTAGACAAAAAGATAAATTTGGACTTGAGTTTTCGGGTAAGCTCCAGTAAATGAATGGTACCATTTAAATTCGTATTAATAACCGGATAAGCAGGAGAGGTAATGCCGGCCAACACTGAAGGCTCCGCTGAGGCATCAATGATAAAGTCAGCTTCCTTAATAACATATAGATCTTCCGGATTTCTTATGTCGCCGTGTACAAAATCTATATCAAGTTGTTTTAATACAGGTAGGTTCAGTTCGCTGCCTCGTCTTTTGAGATTATCAAGGCAAGTAATCCTGGCGTTGGGAATAGCTTTTTTGAGGAAGACCGCTAAATTGTATCCTACAAATCCACCTCCACCAGTAATAATTATATCCATTACTTATATTTTCCCAATAGGTGTTTTAGAAGGGCTTTGGGCCGGTTCATTCGCATCTCCTTAACAAATAAAGCCTCATTGTATGACATAAGATAATGGTCGTATAAGGTCTTGTACTTCGTGTTCGCCTTTTGGGCTTTTATTTTGACCCGGCCTTCGTAATCTCCATTGATCAAATGATCGGGCTTTTCCAGAATCAAGCCGAATACATCCATTGTACTGTCACCGTAATTAACAAACCTCTCCTGTGGCCATCTGTAGTCAATGTAACCCAAAGGTATCAGCCCTGAATGCCTGATTAAATCTAATGGCCGGGTAAGAATGGTATTGATTCCCACATCGATTGTCAAAACAAGCCTTCCACCGGGTTTGAGTATCCTTACCAATTCATTCAATCCTTGTATCTGAACCTCAAAATCCGGAATGTGCTCTAATACACTCAGACAGAAGACTCGATCAAAGTATTCGTCTGTTGCACTTAGGTTTAATAGGCTATCAGGAAGGAAATTTATACCAGTGGTTTCAATGAAATTTTTTCTTATGCCAAAAGCAGAATGTCTTTTTTCAGATTCTGATTCAATAAAATCGGGATCAAAACCGGTCACATTTTCAGATCCGACTTTTTCAGCCAAAAATGCCGTAAATGGGGTAGTTCCACATCCTACATCGGCACATTTCAATCCATAAGTTAAATCTGATCCCATTAAAGCAAAAGGATATTCCCAAAATCTTGAACCATAAAAAGAAGGGTGTCGATCTATTTTCTTCCACCATCCAAATCGGTTGGAGTTAATTTCATGATGGTCTGGCAGGGAAAGCTCCTTATTTATCTTCAGGAGTGTTTCATTAATATCCCAAAAACTATCGGTGAAAATATCCTCTTCTGTAGCAAACCTGGATACCATGTTACTTAATACCATATTATTTGATTAGTTCCCAGGTTGACGGTGTTATAAGCATACCTGCCGAAGGGTTGCTCCACTCTGAGAGGTCTTGTGTTCTGTCTGGTGTGATATTAATTATTGATATTGAGGGTATGTATTCCAGATGCCCCTTAGAACTCCTTGCGCCCAAATTAAGTACATAAGATCCACTTTTTAGCGACAGCTGGGACGAAACCTTCATGGTGAACACTCCCTGGTTTAGTGTTAAACTGGGGAAAGAGGCAGTTGACCTGCACTCCACCAAATTACCTGCTGTCGGATTTGATAAAGCAAACCCAACAATCAGGTTTTCAATGCTCTCTGTCAGGCTAAATTTAATGAGAATATCTAATGGTTGTTTTTCATTGAGTGTCCCTCCTTCATTTGTATTGAGCAATTCCATCGCCAATAATGTAAAAGCATGATGTTTTATGCCGGCCCTTGGCATCACTGATAAGTCAATAATATCTTTTGATTTGCCAAGCCCATTGAGATAAAATCCTATAGTTTCTATGGAAGAACTGTCATAGCAAACTCCTCCATTTTCTAATAACACTGCTCTATTACACAAAGATTATATTTGAAGAAGGTTATGACTAACAAACAGAACGGTCCTCCCCTTACCTGCAACTTCCCCCATTTTACCAAGACATTTCTTTTGGAATTCAGCATCTCCAACGGCTAAAACTTCATCAATTATTAGAATTTCTGGCTCAAGGTGGGCTGCTACCGAAAAAGCCAATCGTACGTACATCCCTGAAGAATAATGCTTTACTGGCGTATTGATAAATTTTTCAATTCCTGAAAAGGCCACGATCTCATCATATTTAGACTTGATTTCCTTTCTGGACATTCCCAGGATAGTTCCGTTCAAAAATATATTTTCCTTCCCGGTCAATTCTGGATGAAATCCGGTACCAACCTCCAATAAGGAAGAAACCCGACCATCGATGGTTATCCGACCCTGGGTAGGATAGGTGATACGGGAAAGAACTTTCAACAAGGTACTCTTACCAGCACCATTTCTACCAATAATGCCGACGGCTTCCCCTTTTTCAATTTCAAAATTGATATCCTTTAAAGCCCAAAAATCCTGTTGATTGGTTTTTTCAACCAGGTTGAACAGGTTCATCAGACTTTCACGAAGACTCGTACTTTTAACCTTTCCAATTAGAAATTTTTTAGAGAGGTTTTCAACTGAAATCGCAATGTCTCCCATGTTTTTATACAATATCGGCCATTACCCGTTCCATTCTTTTGAAGTAGAGTATCCCAAAGGAAAAAAGAAGAAAGGCCATGATAAATGAGAGATAAGAATAATGATGGGGTAGTGCCCCACCAATCACGGACCAGCGAAAACCTTCAATAACCCCAGCCATCGGATTCAGATAGTAAAGAAAACTCAACCAGGGTGGAAACCTTTGTATGATCAATTCCGCAGGAAAGGCTACCGGTGAAGCGTAGAGCCCAAACTGGACAAGGAAAGGAACAACATGCTGGAAATCCCGGTAGCGTACCGTTAATGCACTCAGCCAAATGCCAACACCCAAAGCTGAGATGATGGTAATAAGTATAAAGATCGGGGCAAAAATGATATTGGGACTAGGAAGGAATTGATAATAGATCATAAGTATAGCAAGGAGGGCGATTATTATCAGATAATCGATAAATCCAACCACAGCTTTCGATAATGGGATGATCAACCTGGGAAAATAAATCTTTTTGATCATGTTCTGGGCTGCAATGATAGAGCTTCCCGACTGACCCATCAGGAAAGAAAAATAAGTCCAGCAACTCATCCCACAAAGGGCAAAGATGGGATAAGGGACACCTCCGGTCTCCACCCCTATGGCCCGACCAAAAATCAGTACAAAAATCAAAGGGTGGCTATCGGTTGAAAGAATGCCCATACGAACCCTAACAGGGTTTGTGCGTATTTCACCCGGTAATCACGGTAGGCTAAAACAAGGAACAGGTCCTTGTAACTCCAAAGTTCTTTGAGGTTCAGCGAATTGGCACTTGAACTATTGATGACTATCTTATTTTTCATTCAAATGGATATTCCGATTGCTCTGGACCTAAAATTCGTTGCTTTTTCCCAGAGAAGTATCAAGGCAAAAAGAAAAAGTGGAATGAGCGGAATTTTATAACGCACAAGGGATCCGAAATTATAGGTAGAAAAGCCAATGGCAAAAGCAAATGTGATTGTAAATAAGAACAAACAGGTAACAAACGGACTGGCTATAATTGATCGAATGGTTTTAAAAAATCCAACTTTGAAAACAATCCACAAACTTAACAAGAGCATGATGAAACTTTCAATGGCGGAAATCATCATGACCAGGTTATGGGATTCCCAAAGATAAGGTCGATAGAGGCTAACCCAGACAGCTGGTAAAAATTTCCCCATGATGCCAGCGGTGCTATAATCATTATCTCCCAGGCTATATCCTGAACCACCTTGAATTTGACTTACATAATGAAGCCACTCTGCGGTGGTCTGAGCAGTGTAGACGAAATCATCAATCGAGTAGCGGGCATTGTCTTCACCTACCATGATTATGGCATAATAACCACTACTAATTGCCAATCCGATAATAAACGGGGCAACAATTACTTTTAGAGCCAGGCTCTTTAAGCTATTGAGGGTTTTTAAAAAAAGAAAAATGATCAATGCCGGAACCAGGCTTAGCATGATATATATTTTAACTGTATAAATAATATATGCCGCTATGACCATGACCAGAATATTAACCGGATTGCGTTTTTTATGAACAAAGATTTCCAAAAAACTAAATATAAACCATCCCATGGCGCCAAACGTGAGGGTATCTTTTAACAAACCTGATCCCCAGAAAAAAACTGAGGGTACAAAGAGAACTGCCAGAGCTATGAGGAAATGTTTGTTGGGTAAAATCTTATAAAAGGCATAATAAAGCGCCCAGCTGCCACTAAAACTTAAAGATGCAAAGAGAAGGGAGATGGCGTAATACGAATTAAAGGTGACCAGGCTAAAAAGACCGGCTACCCTCACCACGAAATAGGTGGGAAGATCGCCATAGGAAATTATGTTAGAGGCATACTGAAAAGTAGAAGATTCATATTCTTTACCAACTAAAAAAATTAGCTTAAACGCAAGCGAAGGTGAATCCAGGAAAGCCCTCCAGATATGGACGGATCCCAGGTGATAATAATTGAGGGTATCCCCTCCTTTATAGTAGAACTGGTAAATTAAACCAAGTGACAGCGCCCCAACTAATTTTACCATTAAACCAGGGATGAAATACCTTCTGGTCAATTGATCCGTAACATTCGGTCGGATTAGATAGCCAACAACCAGTATAATTACGAGGTAAAAAGGAGTAACGATGAATTCGGCCGGGCCCAAAAACTTTAATATTTAAAACAAAATCAAAATTAAGTCCAACATCGTCGTTAGCCAAATGTCCAAACCCGTCATTTCCAGCCTGACCAGTAGGGGGCAGGACTTGTCCTACAGTGATTATAACAAAGCACTAAACTTGTCATTGCCCGACTTGCTTGCCCGACAACCTGGCGGGATCGGGCAATCCAGTATAATTTGTAGGCCTGGATTGCCCTGTCAAGCCTGCCTACCGGCAAGGCAGGCAGGGCAATGACAAAAAGGAGAGTGAAAGTCATTCCTCGGTTTATCCGGGTAATCCATGCCATGTTTACGCTTCCTGGATTGCCATATTAACCAGAGCAATGACAATTCCAATCCGCTCTCACCCTTCTATCGGTATCAACCATTGATGGTATTCTTTCCATGGAATGAGTGTACCCTTTTGCGTCTGCCAATGTTCATCACCACCATAGATTACAATTGAAGAATCAGGGGAAGTTTGCGACAAACCATTCCAGTATTTGAGATTTGAAAAATAATCCATCTGCTTTGTTCTGCCCGCTTTAATCTCTATCGCAAACTGATCTTTTTCTTCGGGATAATGAGGTCTATTTCACGGCCTTTACTGTCTCTCCAGAAATAAAGCGTGTTTTTTAATGCCCGGTTCAAATTGTGTTTGAGGGTTTCCAGGATCACCAGATTCTCAAACAATGATCCCATGGCGAAATGTTTCGATACCTGTTCAGGAGAATGTAATTCCAAAAGGCTACAAAGTAATCCGGTATCATAAAAGTAGATTTTAGGCATTTTGACGAGCCGTTTATTAAAATTCTTATGATATGGACGCAGGAAAAAAATGATATAGCTACTTTCCAGAACAGAGAGCCAATCCTTGGCGGTATTGGTAGCAATACCAGCATCAGAGGCCAAAGAAGAGAGGTTTAATAATTGACCCGTCCTCCCGGCACACAATTTCAGAAATCTTATAAATGTATTGAGGTCACCGATGTTTTTTATCAGGCGTACATCCCGTTCGACATATGTTGAGATATAGGAAGGGTAAAATACAGCGGGAGGGATATTACGATCGTAAATACCAGGGTAAAATCCATTAAACAAGAGCTCTTCCCATGGTTTAATGGCATTCTCTCCTCTCGCAGTAATAATTTCTGAAACACAAAAAGGCAATAATGAAAGTACCCCGGCCCTTCCGGCGAGGCTCTGAGTGATGCCCTGGTGCAACAGAAAGTTCTGGGATCCGGATAAAATGAATCTTTTGTTGGGATCTTGATCCACAATTCCCTGTAGGTAATTGAAGAGCAATGGAACCCGTTGTACTTCATCCAGAACTGCTCCATTTTTAAAATTTTGTAAGTATCCTCTAGGGTCATTTTCTGCAAATTCCCTGTTGTCAGGATTTTCTAACGAACTATAAGGCAAGTCAGGAAAGGTATTTTTTACCAAAGTCGTTTTGCCTGATTGCCGAGGTCCGGTCAAAAACAATACAGGAAAGTATTTGATCCATTCCTCAAGTTTTGGCTGTAATACCCGGGGAATCATTGAGCAAATATCAACAATACAGTACAATTGTGCAATCCAAATGCATAATTGTACTGTAGGCATTTAATCTAAGGCATCAGAAAAGAGTACTAACTTGTTATTGACAAAAGGAAAATCAAAAAGTCTTTCGGTCATTTCGATCCGAATGGGTCAAGCCAAAAATGAAGAAACTGTCAAATAAATTATTACTTAAGGGCAGATACAAAAGAGGCGTTGGTTTATTTAGGGACACCAGCTGCTTTCAAAATGGAATAGTATGTGCCTTTTGGTAGACTTTTTTTGGGATGTGGAACAATTGCTCTTTTCCCGTTGTCATGTTTATAAATATGATGGCTTCCTTTTACCCGATGTAAAGCAAATCCAGCATTTTCCAATTTTTAATAAGGCTTTTAGAATCAAAATCAGGCATTAACCTGGACATTATACTCAAGAAAATTCTCATCAGAGGGAATATCTAATCCATCTACTTTCAGTGATTCAATGTATAATTCAATAGCTTCTTTAGCATTTTTACGTGCTTCAGAAATGGTCTCTCCATATGTAATACAGCCATCAAGACTTGGTACGATAGCGGTAAATCCTCCTTCCGGCTCTGTTCGTAATAATACTTTGTAATTGAGTATTTTCATTTAATAAGTTAAGCGATTTCACACAAATTTCATTTTCCTAAATGATTCCACGCTATAATCACTTCGAAAAGGCAAACCTTGTCAAGTATCATAATAAGCTATTGAAATCTGGATTGCCCCCGCCGGTACTGCCTGCATTCAATCCAAAGCATCAATATAATCCCTCACGGTCCTTTTGATGCCCTCTTCCAATGAAATGGAATGCTTCCATCCCAGTGCTTTAATCTTTGAAACGTCCATCAACTTCTGCGGAGTACCATCGGGCTTGGAGGTATTGTGAGTCAAATCACCGGTAAACCTAACTTCACTTTTGATCAATTCAGCCAGTTCATTAATGGTCACATCAAGGCCGGTCCCAACATTAACAAATCCCCGTTCATCATAATGTGTCATAAGGAAAAAGCAGGCTTCCGCCAGGTCATCCACATACATAAACTCCCGGCGGGGAGTCCCTGTTCCCCAAATCTCCACTTTCGGTAAATTCTGGTTTTTCGCTTCAACAAACTTTCGGATCAATGCTGGCAGCACATGAGAATTATTCAGATCATAATTGTCGTTGGGGCCGTAGAGGTTGGTAGGCATGGCCGAAATGAAATTGCATCCATACTCTGAGCGATAGGCATCACACATCTTTATGCCGGCGATTTTAGCAATGGCATAAGGTTCATTGGTTGGTTCCAGCAATCCTGTTAAAAGATAATCTTCCTTCAAAGGTTGAGGGGCCATTTTGGGATAAATGCAGGATGATCCGAGGAAAAGTAATTTTTTAACACCGGATACATATGCATTATGAATGACATTATTCTGAATCATCAGGTTGTCATAAAGGAACTCCGCTCGGTATGTATTGTTTGCCTGTATACCTCCAACCTTTGCAGCGGCCAGGATAACATATTCGGGCTTTTCATTTTGAAAGAAATCAGCAACAGCGCCCTGATCCCGGAGATCTAACTCACTTGAATTTTTAGAGACAAAATTGGAATACCCTTCCGAGCGAAGCTTCCGCCCGATGGCTGACCCCACCATTCCATTATGCCCGGCGATATATATTTTCGATGACTGCCTCAAAACGATGCCAATTGAATTTATGTCTTACTGTTAAGTTTTTGTTGCTGTAATGAAAGGTCAGATGCCACCATCTCCTCGATCAAAGAGTCGAAATCATATTTCGGATTCCAACCCAGTTTTGTCTTTGCTTTTGTTGGGTCCCCTATTAACAAATCAACCTCTGTAGGCCTGTAATACATCGGATCAACCTTGACGGCTACCTGGCCTTCCTTACAAACGAAATCAGGATTGGAGCTCGAGGTGATAACGGCCGTTTCATTGCTTCCGGTACCTGAAAATCCTAATTCCACCCCTATGCACTTAAATGAGGCCTTAATCATATCCCGAACCGAAGTTGTTACCCCTGTGGCGATTACATAATCATCTGGAGTATCCTGTTGGAGCATTAACCACATGGCTTCAATATAGTCCTTCGCATGTCCCCAGTCGCGTTTGGCATCCAGATTGCCAACGTAGATACACTCCTGAAGTCCCAGTGCGATGCGGGAAACTCCTGTCGTGATTTTTCTCGTAACGAAAGTCTCTCCCCGGGTGGGGCTTTCATGGTTAAATAAAATTCCATTGCTGGCATGGATGCCATACGCCTCCCTGTAATTAATGGTGATCCAGTAAGCATAAACCTTGGCAACCCCATAGGGTGATCTCGGATAAAAGGGTGTCTTCTCGTTCTGAGGAACTTCCTGAACCATTCCATACATTTCTGAAGTCGATGCCTGGTAAAATCTCGACTTCTTCTCCAAACCCAATAACCGGATGGCTTCCAAAATCCTTAATGCGCCGATGCCATCGGCGTTGGCTGCATATTCAGGTTCTTCAAAGCTCACCTTCACATGCGACATCGCCCCAAGGTTATAAATCTCATCGGGTTGTACTTCCTGAATGATTCGGGTGACATTTAATGAGTCCGTCAGGTCGCCATAGTGAAGAACAAACTTGTAACTTTTTTCATGGGGGTCCTGGTAAAGATGGTCTACCCTTTCTGTATTAAAAGATGAACTTCTTCTTTTGATACCATGAACTTCGTAACCTTTTTTCAAAAGAAATTCCGCCAAATAGGCCCCATCCTGACCGGTTACTCCTGTTATTAAAGCTTTTTTCATTTTTCTTTTTTTATCCCCTCCTTTTTTTGTCCCCCTCCTGGGAGGGGTAGGCCTGCCTGCCGAACAGGCAGGGGTGGGTTATTTTCTTTCCTTTTCCTCCCCTCTTTTTCCTCTCCCTTTCCTCTTTGCCCGACAGACTTGGGCAGGGGTGGGTTTCTAACCACTCCCCTCCTTTATTGTTCCCCTCCTTGGAGGGGTTAGGGGTGGGTTTTGTATCGTCATTTAATTCAAAATAAAACTAACTAAATCATCTATCCACCAACCTTGCCCTTAAAATACTCCAGCGTAGGCTTTAATCCTTCAGCCCTGCTAAACTTTGGTTCCCAACCTAATATTTCACGGGCTTTTGTGATGTCAGGCTTCCGCTGTTTCGGATCGTCTTCCGGCAGCGGTTGGTAAATCACCTTTTGCTTGGCGCCCGTCAACCGTATGATTTCTTCAGCAAACTGGTTGATCGTAATTTCATCCGGATTGCCAATGTTTACCGGCATGGCATAGTCGCTCATGAGCAATCGATAAATACCCTCCACGAGATCATCCACATAGCAAAACGAACGGGTTTGTGAGCCATCCCCGAAAGCGGTCAGGTCTTCTCCTCTTAGTGCCTGCCCGATAAATGCCGGTAACACACGGCCGTCATCCAATCGCATCCTTGGGCCATAAGTATTGAAAATACGGACAATCCTGGTTTCAAGCCCATGAAAAGTATGGTAGGCCATAGTCATGGCTTCCTGGAAACGTTTTGCTTCATCATAGACACCACGAGGCCCTACGGGATTAACATTCCCCCAATATTCTTCGGTTTGTGGATGGACCAATGGATCCCCGTAAACCTCTGAGGTAGAGGCTATCAGCACTCGGGCTTTTTTTTCTTTTGCCAGGCCCAAACAATTATGAATACCCAGAGAGCCAACTTTCAGCGTTTGAATAGGCATCTTTAAATAATCAATAGGGCTGGCCGGGGAAGCAAAATGAAGGATATAATCCAAGTCACCGGGGACATGAATGAACCTTGAGACATCACAATGGTGAAATTCGAAATCTTTTTTTCCAAAGAGGTGTTCAATGTTCTCGAGAGAACCGGTAATCAGGTTATCCATGGCAATCACCCGATAACCCTCTTTGATGAATCGATCACTTAAATGAGAACCTAGAAATCCTGCTCCTCCGGTAATAAGTACTTTTTTCTTAGTCAAAATATTTGTGTTTAGGATTAAATGCCGGCCAATTTTCGTCGCGGCTGGATAAAATAATGTCACTATTTTTCATTCCCCAGTCGATATCGAATGAAGGATCGTCATACCGTAACCCTCCCTCATGTTCGGGGGAATAAACCTGGTCGATGCAATAAAAAAATTCCGCGGTCTCCGACAGGATAAGAAATCCGTGAGCGAAGCCCTTCGGCACGTACACCTGTTTCTTGTTCTCGGCTGAAAGTTTTTCTTTAAAGCTCATGCCAAAGGTTGGGCTGCTCCGTCTCAAGTCTACCACGACATCCAAAACTTCACCTTCCAGTACCCTTACAATTTTTGCCTGTGCCATCTCACCCAGCTGGAAATGCAAGCCCCTCAGCACACCCTTTTTTGATAGGGATTGATTTTCCTGGACGATATCCATTGACATGCCAGTCTGTTGCGTAAACTTATTCCTATTGTAACTCTCGTAGAAATATCCCCTGTGGTCACCGATCACATGGGGTTCAATGACGTAGCAATCTTTCAAAGGAGTCGAAATAACTTTCACCTGGCGCTTAATTTTAAGTACTTGCCGTAACCACTCTTCATCAATGGCTCGGCCAAAATCAGGAGTTCATCACGCGTAATGAATCCCATTTTATAAGCCACTTCCTCAATGCACCCGATCTTAAGGCCTTGCCTTTCCTCAATCGCCTGAACAAACGAACCTGCCTGCATGAGGGAAGAAAAAGTGCCTGTATCCAACCAGGCCATCCCACGGCTGAGAAGGCTCACTTTCAGCTTTCCTTCCCGAAGATAAATTTTATTGACATCCGTGATTTCCAGTTCACCTCTCGGGCTTGGTTTCAAACTTTTTGCAATAACTGAGACTTCATTATTATAAAAATACAATCCCGGGATGGCATAATTCGACTTGGGGTTGGATGGTTTCTCTTCAAGTGATATGGCATTCATGTCCTTATCAAACTCAACCACGCCGTACCTCTCAGGGTCTTGCACATGATAGGCATACACCACCCCTCCATCCGGGTCTGCATTTGATTGCAAAGTTTTCGCCAGTCCGGAGCCATAAAAAATATTATCGCCCAATACCAAACCAACCTTATCATTTCCAATGAATTGCTCACCAATGATAAACGCTTCAGCCAAACCTTTTGGTTCCGCCTGAACTGCGTACTGAAACGAGCAGCCGAGTTTGGAACCATCACCTAAAAGCCACTCAAATTGAGGCAGGTCATGAGGCGTTGATATGATCAGTATTTCCCTGATACCGGCCAGCATAAGCACAGAAAGGGGATAATAAATCATGGGTTTATCATACACCGGAAGAAGCTGCTTGCTCACTACTAATGTTAATGGGTGCAGCCTTGTTCCTGATCCACCTGCTAAAACGATTCCTTTCATCTAAAATTACCCGCTAAAATCGTCTGCAATGCTACGGTGATTATCACTTTTTAGCAATTTAACAGCAGTTATCTTTTTGGTTGAATAGATTTGGGGCATGGAATTGATGGTGCAGGTTAAGGCATGGCTATACAAGGAATTTCTCATGGAGTGGCGGCAAAAGTATGCGCTCAATGGGATTATCCTCTATACCGTTTCAACCATATTTATCTGTTACCTCGCATTCAGCATTCGCGGCGCCTCAATGTCTCCGATCGTGTGGAACACAATGCTGTGGATCATTGTCCTTTTTTCTGCCATCAATGCCATTGCAAAAAGTTTTCTCCAGGAAAACAGTCAGAGGAGTGTCTATTATTATTCAATCACCTCCCCGGTAGCAATAATAATTGCTAAGATTATTTATGGGATGATATTGATGAGCGTATTGGTATCCTTGGCACTCATCGTTTATTCTGTTCTTCTGGGGAATCCCGTTGACGACCTGCCGCTTTACATCTTTGTTCTTTTTGCAGCCTCACTGGCGCTGAGCTCCATGTTAACAATGATCTCCGCAATTGCTGCAAAGGCAGGAAACAATTCCATGATCATGGCCATTTTAAGTTTTCCAATTGTCCTGCCGGTTATCCTTATGGCAATAAAAGCCTCTAAAAACGCAATGGATGGCATTGCAAGAAGCGAAAGTATTGATGAGATTTTGGTGTTGATTGCCTTGAATGTAATCATTATCACCTTAGCTTTGTTGCTGTTTCCTTACCTTTGGAGAAACTAATCATGGAATGGATGCGAAAGAGTTGGTGGAAGGTGCTAGCGGTGGTTTTAGTGTGCTATACCGTTGTCGGAGGACTGCTTTTTCCGGTACCACGTCTACCGATTCTTAATGAAACGATCAGGATCGTTCACTTTCATCCACCATTATGGTTTGCCATGATTATCCTTTTTACGGTATCTGTCGTATATGCCATCAGGTTTTTATCATCAAATGATTTGAAACATGATACCATGAGTATCAATTTTGCAAAAGTTGGCATATGGTTGGGCATCCTCGGTTTGCTTACTGGAATGGCCTGGGCAAAATTTACCTGGGGGGAAATGTGGAGTGGGGATCCAAAACAAAATGCAGCTGCCATCGGGCTATTGATCTATTTTGCATACTTTATCCTCAGGGGATCCATTGATGATCAGGCACAAAAAGCTAAAATCACAGCGGTCTATAATATTTTTGCCTTTGCTGCTTTAATCCCATTACTTTTTATTCTTCCAAGACTGACTGATTCACTCCATCCGGGGAACGGAGGGAATCCCGGTTTCAATGCATATGACCTTGATAATAATTTAAGGTTGGTTTTTTATACCGCTGTAATCGGGTGGACATTACTCGGAATTTGGTTTGCAACGCTTAAAACTAGAATTGACTGGATCAATGATAAAATTGAAGACAAACAGATGGTTACTGCTTAGTCTCCTGGCATTGTTGCCTATCGACTTGTTGGCAGGTAGATTGCAGGAAACGGTGGAGATGGCCGATCAATTCCGTTCAGATGGAAAGATTTATGTGGTGGTGGTAGTAATACTGATCCTCGTATTGGGATTGAGTTATTATGCCTTTCGAATTGACAGAAAAATCACCAATCTTGAAAAAAGAGTGGATGACACAATAAAATAATCTAAAGCATGAAAAAATCTCATATCCTTGGAATAGTGGTAATCGCAGTTGCGATTACAGTGATTATCTCAACAGCCGGGGATGCCAGTACCTATGTCACCTTTAAAGAGGCATTAGAACTTGCTTCGAATGACTCAGACCAAAAGATTCATGTGGTTGGTAAACTCAGCAAAAATGAAACCGGCGAGGTAATCGGAATAAGACAGAGCCCTGACAATCAATCGTTTTCTTTCACCCTGATCGATCAGAATGAAGACAGGCAGGAGGTAGTTTTTTTGAATACCATGCCTGCTGATTTTTTAAGGTCCGAACAAGTGGTGGTGGTAGGTTCATTCCATAATGAAACCTTTCTGGCGGATAAAATATTAATGAAGTGCCCCTCCAAATACCAGGAGGAGACCATAGAAGTTGAAGCAGTTTCCAATCCCGAA
Organism: Bacteroidota bacterium; assembly: GCA_027592755.1. GTDB lineage: Bacteria > Bacteroidota > Bacteroidia > Cytophagales > Cyclobacteriaceae > JAJCYL01. The sequence goes on from JAQCLE010000048.1 coordinate 14,906, forward strand.
TGATTCACTCTTTCATCGGTAGTACCGGCCACTTTCTTATCATTCTGGCGTTCGTAGCAGCAATGGTTGCCACCTACGGTTATTTCATGTCTGTTCGATCGGATGAGATCAAAAGGGAGTCCTGGATAAAGTATGCCCGCTGGGCCTTTTATATTCATGGGGCTGCGGTTATTGGCATCGTGTTCTCACTATTCTTTATCATCAATAGTCATTATTTCGAATACCACTATGCCTGGAGCCATTCTTCTTCCTCACTTCCGGTATATTATCAAATAGCTACCTTCTGGGAAGGCCAGGAGGGATCTTTTCTCCTTTGGACTTTCTGGCATGTGGTACTTGGGGTCATCATTATAAATACCAACAAATTCTGGGAAGGGTCGGTAATGACAACTTTCTCACTGGTGCAGGCTTTTCTTGTATCCATGATTTTAGGCGTAGTTATTCTGAACCAGAAAATCGGGAGTTCCCCATTCATACTGCTACGCGATGTGATGGATGCTCCCATCTTCAAAATGAATCCGGATTATGTCCCCAAGGATGGAACAGGGCTGAATCCACTGTTACAGAATTACTGGATGGTTATCCATCCACCGACCTTGTTTCTGGGATTTGCCACCACCATCGTACCATTTGCCTTTTGTATAGCAGGCCTCTGGCTGGGTAAATTCAAAGAATGGGTAAGGCCTGCACTTCCGTGGGCGTTGTTTTCAGCGGTGACTTTGGGCATTGGAATTTTGATGGGGGCTTACTGGGCTTATGAAACCCTGAATTTTGGGGGCTACTGGAATTGGGACCCTGTTGAAAATGCCATTTATGTGCCCTGGCTTGTACTCATTGCGGCCGTTCACACCATGATTTCCTTCAATAAAAGCAATACAGCGCTAAAGACTGCGATCATTTTGGTAATAGCCACATTTTTGATGGTGCTATATTCCACCTTCCTTACCAGGAGTGGGATTTTAGGGGATTCTTCGGTTCATTCATTTACTGATTTGGGTCTTTCCGGTCAGCTGTTGCTCTATCTAATGGTTTTTGTTGTGTTGTCGGCTGGTCTGGCTGCCAGAGTTTGGAAAAGGATTCCCAGCTCGGATGATGAAGTTTCAACCTACAGCCGGGAATTTTGGATTCTCATGGGGGCCACAACACTTTGTCTGATGGCTTTCCAGGTAATCATTCCAACATCTATTCCTGTCTGGAATGCCATTGTGGAACTTTTTGGTGGAATTTCAAACGTAGCACCTCCGGTAAATCCCGTAGCTTTTTACTCAAAATGGCAAATATGGTTCACCATAATTCTGGCATTGCTCAGCGGTACCGGGCAATTCTTCTGGTGGAAAAAGATTGATCGTTCCAAATTGAAAGAAGCCCTGATGACTCCTGTTATCGCCACTTTTCTGGTGGCGGGATTGGTCATCCTGGTCTCTAATTGGGCAGACACCGGTTACTTCAAATCCGCTCCTGATTTACTTTTGCTGACAGCAGGTCTTTATTCCATCATCGCCAATGGAATAATCTTTTTTAAAGTGATTAAAACAAGCCCACGCCTCTCGGGAGGAGCAGTGGCCCACATTGGCATTGCCTTCATGCTCATTGGCATCTTACTGTCATCGGGTTACTCCAATATCATCTCTCTGAATAAAACAGGCCTCGTCTGGAGCAGTGATCTTCCGGATGAAGTCAATCAAAATAACCTGCTATTATTTCAGCATGAACCCCGGCAAATGGGCAAATATCAGTTGCTCTATAAAGGAGTCAGGAAAAAAGTGAAAGGCTTCCCTGATTATGTGGATAAGGCGGAGCTGGAAGCCCTGACGGATAAACGTCGGGCCATCATCGAAACGGCCCTAATTTATAAGGATAGGACTTTTTTCGAATCAGGCGATACCATCGAATATGAGAACTTTGAAAATTCCTACTTCGAAGTGCAATATGTGAATGAAAGTGAGAATTTCACCCTGTACCCCCGAATTCAGCTCAACGAGACCATGGGGTCAGTGATGTCACCGGATATTGATAGAACACTAACTAAGGACCTTTATACACATGTTAAAACTTTCCCGGATCCGGAAGTTGCAATTGAGTGGTCACCCACAGATACCCTTCAACTCAATATCGGTGATACCCTGTATATCAATGATTTTGTTGCCGTTTTTGATGATATTGTAAGGGTTGATGAAGTCCGTGGTGTGGAACTTGACAGTGAAGACGTTGCCATCAAAGCACAAATTGTGATTTACGGTCCCTTGGGAACCCAATATGTTGCCGAGCCAATTTACCTCATCAAAAACAGGTTGATTGGAAGAATTCCTGATATCATTGATGATGTATCCGCCAAAGTCACGTTAATGAATATCTATCCCCAGCGTGGGACTTTTGAGCTTGGCATTAACACAACGCAAAAGAACTGGATCATTTTGGAGGCAGTCGAAATGCCCTGGATTAATATTTTGTGGTTGGGAACATTGCTCGTTGCCATCGGATTTATTATCGCAATCAACAGACGCTACAAGGAATTTGTCCAGATGAGGGATAAAGGGGTGGAGGTTTAGGCCAAAAGTGTTGGAATAGGATACTGGAGTATTCCCTTATCTCTGGTAATCAAAATCAAATTTTCTTCAATTGCCTGTGCAATCATTATTCTGTCGAATGGATCACTATGAAAATTAGGCAATTCATTCAAGCGATTCACATGATTCATTTGAATTGGTAAAAGATTGAAATTTTCCAAAGTGATAATCTCCGTAATGTTATCAGGTATGGAAAGTTTTCCTTTCATCTTTTTGATCATTATTTCCCATGGAACCACAACGCTTAACCAGACCTCGTTCTGGATGTCTCTAATGGCAGAAGAAGCTTCTTTTGTTAGATCGCCCTCATCTTGCATCCACCAAATAAAAACATGAGTATCAATCAAATACCTCATCATTCTCACCGTCAAAAGCCTTCTGAATGTCATCAGGCCATTTATCAAAATCAGGGGACATCCATACTTTTCCTTTCCACAGTCCACCTTTTCGATTCTTTTTTGCTTCTTGTTTTAAGGGCACAATTTGAACGAGAGGCTTACCTGATTTTGCAATAATAATCTCCTCACCCTTTAAAGCTTTATCAACCAATTTTGAAAGGTTGGTTTTGGCCATATGCATGTTTACCATTTCCATGGATCTTTCTGTCTTAGCTAAGTTAGCTAATGTACAAATTTTATTTTAAAACCGAGACAATTGAATGCGGAGCTTTATCAAAATATATTGATGGATTTTCCAATGGCACAACTAAGGCTTCAAAAGTATCTTTAAGCTATTGTCCAATTTCTTATCAAACATATCATAACCTTTTGCGCCTAGGGAAAGCGGCATTTCGTGTGATATGATTGATGAGAAATCATACTTCTTATCAGCCACCAAAGTTGACAACCTGTCCATATAATGTCTTGCCGGACACCGCCCGATCCTGAATGTAAGGTTTTTGTCATAAGCTTCTACAGGCGAAAAAGCGAACGCATCAGAAGTATGGACCCCAACAGTTGAAATCGTTCCTCCGGGCCTTACCAGATCAATGGCCAATCTTTGTGCCTGTAAACTTCCAACTACTTCCATAACGGCATCAGCGCCCCGGCCGTTAGTCATGGCGCTAATTTGGTCCATGGGATTCTCATGAAGAAAATTGATGGGAATTGCACCAAAACCAGCGGCTTTTATAAGTCGCTCCTCTACCGAATCAACGGCAAATATATTTTCAGCACCAAGTTCTCTCGCTCCGATGATCGCCATCAAACCAACCGGTCCACAACCAAGTACCACATAGCTTTTTGTGGGGTCAATGCCTGCATTGTCCGCACAGAAATACCCGGTGGATAAAATATCCCCAATGAAAAGCATTTCTCTATGGTCTGACCCATCAGGTAATTTGAACAGTGTGCTATCAGCAAGCGGAACCCGGACATACTCCGCCTGCGCCCCATGTAGCCCATGACCATTTTCCCTCCAGCCATAGAGCTGTCCCTGTGTGCAGCGACAAGTCAAACCTATTTTACAATAATAGCATTGCCCACAACTGGTGGTGAAAGGACTAACAACGTGGTCACCTTTTTTGAAATTGATGACAGAACTTCCGACTTCTACAACTTCCCCCACGAATTCGTGCCCCATGACCGTGCCCGCATCCAGGCCTTTTTCATGTTCCCGGTATATGTGCAGATCGGAGCCACAAATGGCTGCCCATTCAACCTTTACAATTGCATCTGTAGGTTTTAAAATAGAGGGATCATTGACCGTTTCGTAAGAGAGCTTTTCCTTTCCATGAAATGTGAGCGCTTTCATGCTATTAATCCAAAAACCGGCGTTCAAATAAAGGTGAGAAGTACGGCTCTGAAAATGTTGGCTGTCCCCCCGAGTAATCGATAATTTCGAGATCTTTCATGACCTTTTCGATTCTTTTGATATTCCCGGAACTACCCAGGTCGTATTCTCTGAGAACCTTTTGAGATGATAATTTCAATTCCCCCGCACAAATAGCCCTCAAATAGTTGATTTGGTATCTGGTAAGGTGATCTGTGAGACGGATAAATATATCATCATGATCTGCCAAAAAATATTCGAAGGCCTGGGCTACAACGTCTGTGGAAATAAGTTTGTCTGAATTACTCCAAATCAAACGGCATAAGTATAGGGTGTAGTAAGAGTGGGATTGTGATAATTGTAGAATCATGTGTGAGGCATCATTTTCAATGGTTTTCCCAGAATCTTGAAATTTTCCTGTTATGAATTCTAACCACTCTGCGTTAGGTATTTTTTTGAGGAAAATGGTTTCTCCAAACCGATAAAATGGCTGGGCACTGTCAGTGAAAATTGTATTCATAAGATGTTTTTTGCTTCCATATAGACAGTAACAAACCTGATCATGATGCATCCAATGTGATCTTAGCTTCGCTAAAACAGCAGTACTATCTTGCCACTCGGCGATTTTTTGGAATTCATCGATACAAATTAAAAAACGCATCTTTTTTTCTTTTGCAATCCTTTGTGACAGATCAAGGATATAACCAGGGTCTTTTTTTCTCTTGGGCAATTCAACAGCGATTTTGATTTCTCCAGAAATTTCGCTGGAAAATGAAATCGAGCTGATTATATCCCCAAGAAATTTTTGAGCTGTTTTTATTATTTCCTGAATGGTAGAATCAGACGCTTTAAGAACAGATTTAAGTAGTAAGCTATAGAACTCATCAACGGAACGGCATCTGAAGCAATCTATTTTAGCCACTATGATGCTCTGACCGTATTTCCTGATAGACTCTTCAACCAGAGAACTCTTTCCCCAGCGGCGTGGAGATATGAGTATTATATTCTGACTATCTCTGAATGCCTCATGAAGACGGTTTATTTCTCCTTTTCTGTTGCAGAAGTTATTTTTAGTTACGACGTCTCCGTATTTAAAGGGATTCATGACACCTAATTTTGTATGTTACAAACATAGGCAATAAATATCACCTAATCTTGTATATTACAAGTTTAGGTGATTATAACTTCCTCTTTAAGTATTCCGCGGTATAGCCGTTAGCTGCCTTAACCATATCTTCTGGTGTACCGGCAAATACTAAGTTACCACCCTTGTCTCCTCCTTCAGGGCCAAGATCTATCACCCAGTCTGCCGATTTGATAACCTCTACATTATGTTCGATTATTAAAACAGTATTTCCCTGGTTGACCAATGCATTCATGGCATCAAGCAGTTTCCTGATATCGTGAAAATGGAGGCCTGTGGTTGGTTCGTCAAATATGAAAAGCGTATGATCATCCTTCATGGAATTTCCTTTGCCTATAAATGAGGCCAATTTCACTCGCTGAGCCTCCCCGCCAGAAAGTGTGTTGGAAGATTGGCCAAGTCTGACATACCCTAATCCCACATCCTGCAGTGGTTTCAGCCTGCTGACAATTGCCTTTTTTTCATTAAAGAATTCAATGCTCTCATCGATAGTCATATCAAGAATATTAGAAATATCCTGGTCTTTAAACTTGACCTCAAGCAATTCCTGTTTAAACCTTTTGCCATTGCAAACTTCACAGGTGAGGTGAATGTCAGCCATAAACTGCATTTCAATTCTCACTTCTCCTTCTCCCTGACAGTTTTCACATCGTCCACCTTCTATGTTAAATGAGAAATGAGAGGGTTTATAGCCTCTTTGTTTAGCCAACGTCTGATCAGAGAATAATTGTCTGATGGCGTCGTAGGCTTTTACATAGGTAACCGGATTTGAGCGGGAGGATTTACCAATTGGATTTTGATCAACCATTTCAATTGCATTAATATGCTTATAGTCCCCGGATAGTTGATCGAATTTCCCTGTCATTTCACTTACAGTTCCAAGGATTTTTCCGATGGCAGGATAGAGGATTCTTCTTACCAAAGTGGATTTTCCTGAACCGCTGACACCGGTTACTATGGTCATTACGCCTAAAGGAATTTCGACATTGATATCTTTCAGGTTGTTTTCTCTCGCTCCAATAATTTTGACCGATTCATGCCATTTCCTTCTTAAATCCGGTGTTCGGATCACAAGAGCACCATTCAAGTACCTGGCTGTTATTGATTCAGTTTCGTTCCTTAATTGATCCCAGTTTCCCTGGAAAACGAGCTCTCCACCATGCGATCCAGCGGCCGGACCTATATCGATGATTTCATCGGCGGCTTTCATTACCTCCTCTTCGTGTTCGACAACTATCACGGTATTACCCAGGTTTCTGAGTTTTTCAAGCACTTCTACCAGCCTTCGCGTATCTCTTGGGTGAAGTCCGATACTTGGTTCATCGAGAATATACATTGAACCCACTAAAGCACTTCCCAAAGAAGTAGCCAATTTGATTCGCTGATATTCTCCTCCCGATAATGTGCTGGTCAATCTGTTGAGGGTTAAATAGCCAAGGCCGACTTTGTCAAGATAGCCTAACCGGGTTCTTATTTCCGTAAGAAGTCTTTTGGCAATATTGTTTTGATGTTCGTCCAATTGGAGAGAATCAAAAATTTTCAACACTTCAGCTATTGGCATCAATACCAGGTCCGTTATTGACAGTTTATTGATTTTGACGAAAGATGTGTCCGATCTTAATCGCGTTCCCTGGCACTCAGGACAGGTTGTTTTACCCCGATAGCGGGATAACAACACCCTGTATTGGATTTTATAAGTCTGTGATTCGAGGTGATGAAAAAATTTATCAAGACCTTGAAACTTTCCATTTCCTTTCCATAAAAGCTCTTTTTGATTAGGTTCTAATTCCCTGAATGATCGATGAATTGGAAAATCCAAATTCGTCGAAAAATCCAAAAGTGGTGCCAGCCATTCACTCATCGCTTCACTACGCCACGGTGCTATTGCTCCTTCGAACACCGAAAGGCTTTTATCCGGGATCACAAGGTCTTCATCAATGCCCAGCACTTTACCAAAACCTTCACATCTCCTGCAGGCGCCATAGGGGTTATTGAATGTAAACAGGTTTACTGTTGGCTCTTCAAATAGAATTCCATCCAATTCGAAGCGGTCTGAAAATTCTTTTTTCTTGTGATCTATGATGTCAATATAACAAGTCCCTTCACCTTCGAAGAAGGCCGTTTGAACAGAATCGGATATCCGGTACTGATTGTCCTCGTTATCACTTATGATTTCAGCTCTGTCAATGAGCACCTCTATACTCGGTCCTTCATAATCAACGGCATCAGTTGACATCATTTCTTCGATAAACTTTAATTCCCCATTTTGGATCAACCGGGTGTAACCTTTACTCAAAAGGATGTTCATTTCCTGTTGCACACTTCGTCCAGACTTTAATTTTACAGGGCAACTGACCACCACCCTTCCGTCACCAAAGGAATAAACCCAATCAACCACTGAGCTGATTGTGTCCCTTGAAACTTCTTTTCCACTTACTGGAGAATATGTTTTGCCAATCCTGGCAAAAAGCAGTTTCAGGTAATCATATATTTCCGTTGAAGTGCCAACGGTTGACCGGGGATTTCTGGTATTCACTTTTTGCTCAATCGCTATTGCCGGTGAAACCCCCTTGATATAATCAACTTCGGGTTTCTCCATCCTTCCCAAAAATTGACGGGCATAGGAACTGAGGCTTTCAACATATTTTCTCTGCCCTTCGGCGAACAGGGTATCAAATGCCAGGGAGGATTTCCCAGATCCCGATAATCCGGTAATTACTACTAACTTATTTCGTGGAATAGCCACGCTGAGATTTTTGAGATTATTGACCCGTGCTCCCTTGATGATGATAAACTTTTTAGGGTTAAGTTCATCAACGCTTGTCTTTATAAGTGTATTAGAATCCATCATGGGTTCAGAATGGGGCTGCAAAAGTAAATGTTTGCGCAACCTCAAACCAGAAACCTTAGATATTCAGAGGAGAAGGGAGGGTTTTCAGTCTTGCGAATGTTTTAGAATATAAAGCATTAAATTAGCAGTAATTAAATATTTAATTGAATTATTTTGATTTAAAAAAATTCAAGTTATTATTGGATTGTTAAAATCACTTAAATACATTTGGAAATTGCCCCAAAATAAATTTTACATTTAATCACTAAACTTGACAATATGGCATAAACCTCTACGTTACTAAACAGGTAAATTTTATGAATAAAGTTGGCACTAGTGATAGTTATTTAATATCACTATACAAAAATGGAAACGAAGAGGCCTTTGCTGAATTGCTCAAGAGACACAAATCCAAAGTCTTTACAACAATTTATCTTATCGTTAAGGATAGGTATGTCGCAGAAGACCTGCTTCAGGATACGTTCATTAAAGTGGTGAAAACCATTAAAAGTGGGAGGTACAATGAGGAGGGTAAATTTTTACCGTGGGTTCAGCGAATAGCCCACAACCTTGCAATTGATTTTTTCCGCAAGGTCAAAAGATACCCAACCATTGTGATGGAAGATGGAAGTAAAGTGTTCAATACGCTTGATTTTGCTGAGGAATCAATTGAATCTTTAAAAATCAAAGAGGATACTGTAACACTAATGAAGAATTTAATTCAGGAATTACCTGATTCACAGAAAGAGGTTTTGATTATGAGACACTATATGCAGATGAGTTTTCAGGAAATTGCGGATGCTACAGATGTGAGCATCAACACCGCCCTGGGCCGTATGCGTTGATCAACCTTCGTAAAAAAATGCAAAATACAAGCAGAGCCTATGACAAAAATTTCTACCCCACATGACCTGATCCGTTACATATACGGTGAAACTGACAAAAGGGAAACTATTGAAATTGAGAATGCCATTTTGTGTGATAATCAATCGCACATGGAGTTTAATGAGTTAATTAAACTCAAGCATGATTTAGATCAAGTTAAGCAAGAGCCTTCGAATGGGGTCATTTCGAAGATCATGGATTATTCACGATCGTTTGAAATGCCTCAGCTTATAGACTGATTTGTGCAAGAATAAAGCATGCACAAAAAGGAAAGGTTTGCAGCCTTTATTGATTATTTTTCTGAGAAACAGCCGGAAGCCACAACGGAATTGGATTTCGGCAATCCTTTTGAATTATTGGTTGCCGTAGTTCTCAGTGCCCAGTGCACTGATAAGCGGGTTAACATTGTATCGCGAGAATTATTTGCTGATTTTCCAACACCAGAAAGCCTGGCAAATTCCACTTTTGAGGAACTTTTCCCATACATCAAATCAATTTCTTATCCCAACAACAAAACGAAGCATCTTCTCGGGCTTGGAAAGATGCTTGTGAGCGATTTTGAGTCCAGGATCCCTCTCGATGTCAATGAATTACAGAAACTACCGGGCGTTGGTCGAAAAACTGCCAATGTAATTGCCTCAACACTTGATAATCAACCAACAATGCCTGTTGACACGCATGTTTTCAGGGTTTCAAAGAGACTGGGCCTGGCCACTCTTACTGCGAAAACACCCCTTGAAGTTGAAAGGCAGCTTGTAAAAAATATTCCAGAAAAACATATCCCCAAAGCACACCACTGGTTGATATTACATGGCCGTTATGTTTGCCTTGCAAGAAAACCAAAGTGTGACCAGTGCGAGATCACACATTTCTGTCGATATTATGACCATGTTTATCTAAAATCTCGAGATAAATAAAATTTCTTAATTAGGTTAGCCGAACATTAATTTAGGTAGGCCGAAGATTTAGTAGAATGAAAATCCTCTACATCCATCAGTATTTCAAATCTCCTACAGAAGGAGGTTCCACTCGTTCTTATTACCTGGCCAAAGGACTTGTTGATAACGGATATGAAGTTGAAATGATTACCGGTTACAACGGTACCAAACCTCTTAATGAAAATATTGATGGCATTACTGTTCATTACCTCCCTGTTTATTATGATAATCACCTTGGGTTTTTTCAACGAGTGATTTCCTTTTTAAAGTTTATTTACAAAGCCAATAAGCTTGCGCTTCGCATTCAGGGCATTGATCTTGTCTATGCCATGACAACTCCTCTAACGGTGGGTCTATTGGCTTTAAATATTAAGAGAAAACGTAAAATCCCATTTTATTTAGAGGTAGGCGACTTGTGGCCGGAGGCACCCGTTCAAATGGGCATTATCCGTAATCCTGTTATTAAATTATTGGTTTATCAATTGGAAAGGAAAATTTACCAGGAATCTGAAAAGATAATTGCGCTCTCCTCAGGCATAAGAAATTATATCGAAAAAATAGTGCCCGGAAAGAAGGTATATGTAATACCAAATATGTCGGATGTGGACTTTTTCAAACCCAGTGATTCAACCCGGGAACATCTGGGAAAATTTGTTATATCGTATTTCGGAGCAGCTGGTAAAGCAAATCATTTGGAATATCTTCTGGAAGTTGCCAGTCTTTGCCAAAACCATTTACCACAAGTTTATTTCAGAATTATGGCTTATGGTTCAGAACTGAAAAGACTTCAACATCTTGCGGTCCAAACATCGATTGATAATCTCAAATTTATACCCTATGGCTCTAAGGTCGATGTAAAAGCATTGCTTCATGCTTCCGATGCCGTGTATGTCTCATTTGCCAATTATGACGTATTAAACACCGGGAGCCCAAATAAATTTTTTGACGGCCTGGCTGCCGGGAAACTTATGATCATCAACTTTGAAGGATGGCTTAAGGATATCATAGAAGCACATCAATGTGGATTTACTTATAATCCCGAGTATCCTGAAGAGTTTATCGAACAACTTTCTTTGTTCCTGTCAGACAAGGAGCTCTTGATAAAAAGCCAGAATAATTCAAGGGATATTGCTGAGAAGTACTATTCAAAGGAGCTCCAAATAAAAAAATTGCTCAAACTACTCAATAATGAACATCATTTGAGCATTAGCGATTCTGAGGTTTATATTTTGACTGCATAAAAATTTTAACCGCATCAGTGTCCCGCATAAGTGTGGGTAAAGTCACGTCAGCGTTTTCTTTCATGTAAGATTTTACGATCTCATAGCCCAGCCATGCTGCGATCCTACCGGGACATTTTTGTCCAATTTCCGGTATGTTTGGACGCTCACCAATGAACTTGACTTTCACTTCATGACTGGTTTCATAAATCAATTCATTCTGAATAAAATTAGCCCAGATTATTTCCTGGTTCTCTTCGACGTCGTTCATGACGTCCTCTGAATAACCTACAATTTGGGCATCACTTGCGCAGGGGACCATTTTTTTTGTAAAGTAATATGCTTTTCCAAAATCTATCATTTCAGCAAGCAACGTTCCCGTAGTGCGGTTTACCATATTAAATCTGTTGGAGAGAAAATAAATGACCATTGGCACCAGGTTTTCGGGTTCATACCGGTCGAGAATATATTGGGGAATGTCCATTGGATGGTAAGTACCATTTTTGCCCAAATAGTGATCGATGCCGACAATGATCAGCGTATCAGATAAAAACAGGTCTTTATAAAACGCGGTGACTGCCGTTTGAATTTGGGGTGGATTAAACTCGGGGAAATAATGTTTGATCAATTTAAAGGAATGTTCAAATTGAGCAGTTAGTTCTTCCAGGTTCCCAAATGTCTGAAGTGTCTCGGAATAAAGCGTATCGGTAATGTGTGGCTCATTGATCATCTGAAAAGTCCTTTGAGCCAGAATTGTGTCACTGGGATATTCGTAGGCATCAATGAAGTAATTCGAGAAGACAGGATACTTCTGAAAAAACAGGATTATTTCATCAACAGATTTGAGTTGGAATAAATCTCTTTCTAATCTGGTTACTTTTATGCTTAAATCAATTGCTGAGACATCTGGAGTTTCAATGCACTCATTTTCCGTAGCACATGATTGTAAAAAGCAAAATAAAATTACAATGCACTTATATCTTCGCATACCTTGATATTCTTTCTTATTAAATCACAACTATCCGAAAGTCTAATTTCAAAAAACGGATAAAATAGCGGAAAAAGTTCAAACCTTTG